>NZ_JAYUWI010000077.1:0-37560 GCF_043753625.1 Nitrosomonas sp. | reverse complement strand
GCTTGATTGCATCGCTCTATTCCATATCTATCAATAGGATGCATTTAATAAAACCTTTATGACCAAAGTCGATGTGATCGAATAAATCAGTGTTTCCTTAAATACATGACCATTTAGCGACTCAATTAGAGGTGGTATTTGCACCCCTACATGAGTTAGTTCAGAAACGCCAATCCAGTTGAAGACCGCCGATATTGATTTGTTCAGAATATTGCCCAACGAGAAAACCAGCCGTTGATCCTCGGTTATTAATCGCCGAATCGTTCATAAATAAGTGTGCGTAAGCACCGTGGATATTCACATTTTTTAACAACGCATAAGTAAACCCAGCCGTTAACCAATAACGACTGTTATTAGGAACACGCGCTGACCTATGCTGCGCATCCGGAACAGGCGTTTGATCGTAGGCAAACCCGGTACGGAATATCCATTTGTTGGTTTCTGAGAAATAATTGACGCCCACCGCATAGCGCCAAGTATCGTTCCATTTCAGGTTTTGTACATCATCGGGCTGCGGCGAAGAAAAATTTGTTCTCAGTTCCTTGATAAGACTCCAATGCGTCCACAACGCATCTGCAGAGAAAGCCCAGCGGGGGGCTAAAGCGATGCGAGAAACCAAACAATACATTGTCAGGTAGTGTGATTGAGGTAAGTGCATTGGTATCGATACTCCCTCTTCCCGTCAATATCATGGCATTACTCGGCACGAAAAAATTTGCATTGCCGTGCACATCATGCGCAATTCTGGAGCGGTAACTAACCCCGAATCGAGTATCTTGATTCAACGCATAGAAGGCGCCAAAGTTATAGCCAAACCCAACACTGTCACCTTTGAGTGAGGCATGTCCGTCTGCGGCTTGCGGCAGGAGTCCTTGACTGGCACAAGTCGCAGCATTTTGTAGTGCCTGCAAGCAGGCTGTTCCAAAATCTACGGCGTTGGTCAATCTGGATTTCAGGTACTGCACGTTGAAACCAGCGCCAACCGAAAACCTTTCGGTTACCTTGAAAGATAACGATGGATTAAGGTTAATCGTTATAATTTCCGAATCGATGGCTTGATAGCGCCCTTTCCAATCCGATTGATAGCTGTTGCTCGTGCCAAATGGGGTATTAAAACCGAAACCGAAAGCCACCCGTTTTGTCAGCTCCTGTACATAATAAATATTGGGAATAAAAGCTAAATTGCCGGAGTCTCCGCCATTACCGCCTTTTAACGGCGCACCGCCCAACGCCGGGCTCAAATGTGACGTACTATTCTGGAAAGTCGCGGAAGGTACAATGACATATCCGGCTACCGAAACCAGCTTGCCGCGCACATGGTTCATCGCGCCCGGATTAAAAAACACCATACTGCCGTCATCAATATTGGTTGGTGCGCCGGAAAAGGCTTGCCCCAATTCCTTGACACTCTGTTCCATCACAGCAATACCGGCGCCCGTTACGGGTATTGAAACAACAAATAGAAGGATGCCGATGTAATGCGTAATACTGCGATGAACAAAACACGCTTCTATACGGCTCGGATTAACAGATTCACTCCCGTAATTCTCTTGATCAATTGAGTTCATTGTTTGTCTCAGTAGGTCAATACATACGACAGGTTTCTTTACTTACAAAAAATTTTAAGTATAATTTTAGCGCTGTCAATAAGAATTATCTGACACGCCAAAAATGAATATTTCCCGGATTCGACTCGAGCACAGTATTGTCACTAAAGTAAACTGCGCATCCGATTTTTCGCCTCAACTCATTGAAAATGAATTATATGCTTCTTTATATCGGATAAACAGCCTCCGATTGATTGAAAAATTCTTTGGCAAGCGGCGTACAATCCACTTAATTTGTTCGCAATGAAAAATGATTACATGGAATCGAAATTCAATCAGCACACAATGAATTCCCGGTTTCAGCAATCCAATCACGCTGCCGAACTGCTGGCTGAACAGATAAAACTGCTTTACCAGCAAGCCCCTAAAGCGCTTATTGTTTCACTGATCATTGCCGCAGCGCTTACTTTTGTTTTCTGGAATCTTGTTGCAACAGTCTGGCTTGTGAGCTGGCTGGCGGCAATCTATCTGCTTACCTTCGCACGATTTCTGCTGATCAAATCTTATTTCCGCAAAAACCCGGCTATTACCGAATCCCCCGTCTGGGGGCGCCGGTTTTTAATCGGCACATTGTTGTCGGGAATACTTTGGGGCGGCGCAGGAAGCATTCTTTTTATAAGCGGCAGCGCAATGCACCAGTTATTTCTCGCCTACTTGCTTGGCGGTATGGTGGCGGGTGCAATGGCCACATTATCGTCGTACAAATGGGCCTTTTCAGCCTTCTCAATACCCGTTGTCCTTCCTTTCACTTATCAGGTTATCACGCATGAAAGTGACATTCATCTCATCCTCGCGCTTACTTATTTGCTGTTTGTTTTCGCGATGGGAAGCATTTCGCATCGGCTGCACCATACCGTCTCGGATTCTCTTAAGTTCCGCTTCGAAAATTTCGACCTGTTAAAACGCCTGATCCAAGCCAAGGATCGCCAAAATACGATTAATCGGCTGCTACAAACACAAATCGAAGAAAAGGATCGCTCGCAGCAAGCATTACAAACTGTCAAAGAGCAACTGGAACAACGGGTAATGGAACGCACGGAAGCGCTCGCCTTAGCTAATGATGTCTTGTATCATGAAAAAGAGCTCTTTCAAGTCACTTTAGCCAGTATCGGGGATGCGGTGATCACTACCGATTCCAGCGGAAAAATAACCTATCTCAATCCAGTCGCGGAAATATTCACCGGCTGGCACAACCAGGATGCAAATGGCGCACCGCTGCAGGACGTTTTTAACATTCTGGACACGACTTACCCGTGAGCCTGTTGAAAACCCGCTCGACGGCCACTCAAATAAATCCGGGAATATCAAAGGCCATCGCGAATGCCTGCTGATCCGTAAAGACAAGCAAGAATGGATCATCGATTATTCCGTAGCGCCGATTCAAAACGAGCAAGAACATGTGATTGGAACTGTAATAACCTTCCGGGATGTCACAGAACAACGCAAGATAACGCAAAAACTCGCCTACCAGGCAACGCATGATTCGCTGACCGGTCTGTTAAATCGCAAGGAATTCGAATCTCGACTCAGCAAAATCCTGGCATCGACGCGCAAAAATGACACGCATGCGCTGCTGTATCTCGACCTGGATCAGTTTAAAATTATCAATGACTTCTGCGGGCATAGCGCCGGAGATGAGTTATTGCGCCAGGTGACCGTTTTGTTCCAATCCAAGCTGCGCACACGGGATACGCTGGCACGTCTCGGCGGCGACGAATTTGGCATTATTCTGGAACATTGCCCGCAAAATGAAGCAGTACAAGTCGCGCAGACTTTGCGTGAACTGGTGCAGAACTATCGCTATCACTATCAAAACAAGACGTTCACGATTGGCGTCAGCATCGGATTATTCCCCATCACCCACGCGAATGAAGGCCTTGCCCATGCACTCAATGCAGCCGATAGCGCGTGTTATGAGGCCAAAGATCAGGGACGGAACCGGGTTCATGTGTATCAAGCGGCTGATAAGCAGCAAAAACCGGGTGAGCTGCAGTGGCTGCCGCGTATTCAACAAGCCATTGCCGATCAGCGGCTATACTTGTATTTGCAACCAATCCGGGCGATTTCCGGAAAAAATGGCTTGGAGGAACACGGTGAAATCCTGCTGCGCCTGAAGGATGAACACGGCCAAATGATCATGCCGGGCGCGTTTCTCCCTTCTGCCGAACGGCATGATCAGATGCTGATGATCGATCGCTGGGTAATACAGCAATTGTTCAAATTACTCAAGGCGCACGCTCGCCAGCCATCCAACGCCGTTTACACCATCAACTTGTCCGCACAAGCGCTTGGAAACACGGATTTTCTCAATTTTACAGTGGATAGCATCAGAGCCAGCAAAATAAATCCTGCCAATATCTGTTTTGAAATCACCGAACATATTGCACTGGCTGATTTAAAGCATGTCACGCATTTTATTTCAACCCTCAAAGAATTGGGTTGCCGTATCTCCATCGACAATTTTGGCAGCGGCGTGTCGTCATTCGGCTATTTGAAAAACTTCCCGCTGGATTATCTGAAAATCGACGGACGGTTGATCAAGGATATGGCCACCGATCCGATTGATCATGCGATGGTCGAATCGATCAACCGCATCGGACATGTCATGCGGCTAAAAATCATCGCCGGATGGGTCGAAAATGCCCAGACATTCCAACTTCTGGAAAATATGGGTATCGACTACGCACAAGGATTCTGGCTCGCTGAACCGCAGCTGTTTGATTCCGGTTCGGAGAAATCTTTGAGTGCGTCTCAGGAAGAAGCACCTCCAAACACGACTAAAATTTAAAACGCAGAGACATTTGTATTCTCTGTGTTTTGATAACTGTGATGCGGGGATTCCTTTCGTCATCCCAACATCACAGTCTCTGCTTCGAGAATTTTCTCAGTCTCAATTGCTTACCACTAAACCAAGAGGAGTCGTTGTGCGATGGGCTGCCATGTACCATAGGACAAACTTGAAGATGGATGATTAACATATCCTGCGGTTACAAACTCAGACCCAATCTTGAGTTTAACAACGAACTGATCAATGACTTCGTGCTCAATGTGTTCCAATAAATTTTTCCAATTGGCTTTTCCGAGCACGAAAATCCTATCTGGTTTGAGTTTAGAGACAATTTCAATGAATGCTGGGACGGCTTCTTGCCACATTTCCAAAGTGGGTCTAATTCTGGCTTTATCACCTACAAGTGACTGGACGAAGTTGTAGAAAGCGACGTCTTGCCAAAAACCATTCGAACCAATCGTTTCACAGCGCCCAAAAATGATCCATCTAATCTTCGTGGAGAATCTACAAAAACCTGTTGTATCTCTTTCTTTCGAGGAATCGGTTTCCATGTCATTTAAAACACATTCAATAACTAAGCTAGATCTGAATTTATGCGATTCGGTAAAGTTGGATTCACCCAAAATTAGAGTCTTATATTTGAAGTGCAGCGGGCTTCTATACCTTTCGCCGACCCAAGGATGTACCGCAATGACTTGTGTCCACATGTTGAAACCTTTATCAAGAAGATTATAAGGTTAAATATTAAGACTAAAGCTTACCGGTTCATTGGATTGATTGTGGGAGATTATTTTTAGTTAAATACGTTAGTTTCTCTCAGTTCTTCGCTTGCTTAATCTTCTCCAACACCTTTAAAACCGTCTTCCTCGGCGCACCAATATTCAATCGCATAAACCCGCTACCTTCCGCACCAAACAGAATGCCGGGACTCATACCGACACCGGCTTCATGGACGAAGAAATGTTTCAGTTGCGCGTCGGTCCTATTCCATGCCCGGCAATCCAGCCATAACAAATACGTGCCTTCGGCTTTGATGACTTTAATTTCCGGCAAATGTTCGGCCAGAAAGGTTTCCACGCAATCGCGCGTATCGCGCAGATAAATCAATAGTGCTTCCAGCCAGGCTTCGCCCTCGCGGTAGGCGGCTTCAAAAGCGGCGATGCTGAACGGGTTGGATGCGCTGATATGCAGAGTATTAAACACTTTTGTGACGGCATCGCGGGTGGATTGATCCGGAATAATCAGCGCAGACAGATTCAATCCGGGAATGTTGAAGGTTTTGCTCGGCGCGACAGCGGTGATAATTTTTGCAGCGTGTTCTGGAAAAATGGCCAATGTGTGGTGTTGATTGCCGGGATAGATCAAGTCGGCATGAATTTCATCGGAAAAAATGATCAGATCATGTTTTGCGGCAATATCCAACAAACGTTCCAGTTCAGCGGGTTGCCAGACTCGGCCGACCGGATTATGCGGCGAGCAAAGCAATAGCAGTTTCGCTTCCTTGGCGCATTGCTCCAGATGGTCAAAATCGATGGTGTAACGGCCATTTTCCAGATGCAGCGGATTTTGGATCAGTTTTCTGCCGGTTTGGGTGACGGCGGAGAAAAACGGAAAATACACCGGGGGTTGGATGATGACGGATTCGCCGGGCTGCGTAAACGCCATCACCGCAGCATTAATGGAGGGAACCACGCCGGGACACAGGATGATCCAATCACGTTGTATGCGCCAGCCGTGGCGCCGCTGCATCCAGCTAATCAGGGCTTCGTATAAACTGTCCGGGAAAAGCGTATAGCCATAAATCGGGTGAGCGGCGCGTTCTGTCAGTGCCCGGGTGACTGCAGGCGGCGCGGCAAAATCCATGTCGGCCACCCACACCGGGATGACGTCGCGTTTGCCAAACATGTTTTGCCGCCCGTCATACTTGACGCTGTGAGTGCCTTCGCGGTTAATTTCGTGGTCAAAATCAAAGCCACTACTCAAGCAATCTTCTCCCAAATCGTGACTTCTGATAACGTATGCTGGTATTTACGTTTGGTTTCGCGAATGACAAAAGGCACGGCTTGCGGACCTTGAATCAAGCGAAAATGGCTGCCCAGGATTTCTTTCAGTCCGTCCAACGTGGTGAAATTCTCCCCATCACGTTTAAATCCGCCGACCCAGGCTTCCTTTTTCGTGTGCTCGGTCAACCAGGTGTACGGCGATGTGATCATCAGCAAACCGCCGCTATTGATGCGCGTATGAATACTGTTGAGCAGTTTGGCCGGATCATACAAGCGATCAATCAAGTTGGCGGCGAGAATCAGGTCGTAACCGGTGAAAATGGACTTCAAGTTGCACGCATCGCCCTGGAAAAACTCGACTTTATGTTTGATCGTACCCAACCCCAGGTTGGTCAGTGTGCGTTCCTTGTAGGAAACCAGCTCGCCCTCGTCTGTCAGCGTATAGCGCAATATGCCTTGCTGCACCAGTTGCACGCCTTGACCAATGAAGCGCGCGGAGAAATCTATGCCGGTGACGTGATCGAAAGCATGCGCCAATTCAAACGTGGAGCGGCCAGATGCGCAACCCAAATCCAGCGCCGTGCGTTTAGGCCGGCTACCCATCGCAGCGATGGCAATTTCGGCCAAGGCTTTGGGGAAATTCGGCACATCAAAATAGGTATCGCCATAATGAAATTCAGCATACTCCGACAGCAGTTTGTCAGTTTCATAGCTGGAACTTTGCAGAATCGCCGGTGTGTCGGTGACGACATAGCGGAATCCCGCGTGCTGAAAGAAATGCCGGCGGAATGCATAACGTGCGCTACGCAGCGTTTCATTGCCGCAAGCAACCCAGGAGCCGCCCTTAATGAGGTTGTGCTGGTTATCAAAAGTGGGCGTAGTGAAGTCGTCATACAACGTATGCACGTCAAAACCGGCAAAAGGATAAGTCGGTGTTTCGGTCCACTGCCAAACGTTGCCGACGATATCGAAAAATTCGCCCTGCGGAAATTCGGTCACCGGGCAGCTGGATGCGTAATAATCCAGATGCAGATTGCCAACAGCCGGTGTATTGACCGGCACCTCGGATAATTGGGCGACATCGTACAACCGGCACCATTCGTCTTCCGTCGGTAATCGCACGGGTTGCCCGGTGGTGGCAACTTTCCAGTTACAAAACGCTTTCGCCTCGTGATAATTGACTTCGACCGGCCAGTCCCACGGCATCGGTATTTCTTCGGTCATCACCCGCAGATACCAGACACCGTTTTTGGATACCCAGAAAGCGGGATGTTCAGCCAGCGTAAATTTTTTCCATGAACGTCCTTCTTCCTGCCAAAAACTCTCCGTATGGTAGCCATTGGCTGTTACAAAAGGTAAAAACTCCTGATTACTGACCAGATATTTGCTCGCCTGGAAAGTGGAGATATCCGCGCTGTGCAAGCCGTATTCGTTATCCCAGCCATAATGCGTTGCATCGGTTTTGCTTTTGCCGATGGTCACAGTGCCGGCTGCAACAGGAACCAGTTCATTGGATGGCGCGGTTCCTGATTTGCGGCAAGGCAGCCAATCCGGATGTGATCGCACAAATTCAAGCGCATGCTGGCGAATCAATACGGAAGAGGTTTCCAGATGGATGCGTTCATGTTCGATGCCCATCAGAATCGGCCACCAAGGATTGTCCCAGGAGATCGGTAAGGTCAGCGGCATCGTGGTAATCAATTTATCGACCACGGCACGCATGGTTTTGCGATAGGCGCGCACTTCGTTCACAGCAGGCCAGTCATAATGCGCGCTATCCAGATCATCCCAGCTCATTTCATCGACGCCGACAGCAAAGATCGATTCCAGTCTCGGATTGATGCGCTCGGTAATAAGTCCGGCGAGAATCAGCTTGTTGACAAAAAATGTAGCCGTATGTCCCAAATAAAAAATCAAAGGATGACGAAGTGAAATGGGTTTTTTATAGTAGGCTTCATCATTACGCAGTGTTTCAAAAAGCTGCTCATAACAATTCAGCGTGGCGTGAAAATACGTGCGTATCTCTTCACGTTTCAAGTTGACATCGGCGCCGTCAAGTAATGGTGTTCTTTGAAATAAAGGTTGTGGCATAAAGTAATTTATAACGAATTATTCGGTTTTTTGAGCGGTATTATAGCGCTTCAAGCTTTTCAGATCATATTCAATCGGGATAAAAGTCATTTATTCTTGATCGATCGCGCTTAAAAAGTAAGGAAAGCAATGCATCTAGTGTATCTTGAAGAAAAATAAACGATGTTGAGCGTAGATTCCAAGAATTTGTCTTTATGATTGATTATTTCATTTTAATATTATAAGAAAATGACAGAACCCACTCTGATTCTGGTATGCAAAAAGCCCGCACCCGGTATCGGCAAACAAAGATTGGCAGCAAATTTAGGCAATGAAATGACCCAAAAAGTTGCTGAGGCATTATTGGCTTGTGCATTGGAAGATGCTTGTAATTGGCCCGGCCCGGTAGCGATTGCTCCTGCCAGTATGGCGGATATTGAATGGGCACGGGCTTTTTCAGCACCGATTCCTTCCCCAGTGGTGGTTGTCCCTCAGGTAGCAGGGAATCTGGGACAGCGGCTGAATGCACTGGATCAAATAGTGCGTGCACAAGGAATGAAACAATTGGTATTTATTGGCAGCGATTCCCCCGGGCTGGATACAGCAGATTATGCCGCAGTACGCGCAGCATTGCAGCACGCAGATATCGTGTTGATCCCGGCGCTGGATGGCGGCGTTGTGCTGATGGCCAGCCGTTGTGCATGGCCGGATTTATCGGCTTTGCCGTGGAGCAGCGATCAATTGGGCGCCGCGCTCATCGATGCGTGCCGTAGCGCAAAGCAATCCGTAAAAATATTGGGACAAGGCACTGATGTGGATGAAATCGGCGATTTTGTAAAACTGGTTAACTTACTCAAACACGATCAACGGCCAGCACGCCGTGCGCTGCTTGAACTGACAAAAAATATCCTTTCCACCCTGAAGATCGCCAATGCTTAATTTCAGTATCATTATCCCTTGTTTCCATGACGAAGAAAAACTTGCGTGTTTGCTCGCGCAATTGCAAAAATTACCGCGAAAACCTTGGGAAATCATCGTCGTGGATGCTGCCAATAGTGAATCTTGTGCAGAAATCTGTGCACAATTTGCGGCAAAATGGATAGCCAGCGAACCGTGCCGCGGGCAGCAGCTTCTAACCGGCGCGGCGCAAGCTAAAGGCGATGTTTTGTGGTTTTTACATGCCGATGCGCTATTATCAGCAGATCCATTGACGGCAATGACAAATGCAATTGCTCAAGGCGCAATTGGCGGTTATTTCCGTTTTCGCTTTGCCGCACCGCGTGCCTGGCCGGCGTTTATCCTGGAACCAATGATTGCTTTGCGTTGCAAAATAGGGATTCCTTATGGCGATCAGGGAATTTTCATGGCGTGTTCAGTTTATCATCAAATAGGTGGACACGCGTCTTGGCCGTTGTTTGAAGAAGTGCCTTTGATACGCGCTGCGCGCCGGTTTGGCAAGTTTTTGCCGTTAGCCGCGCCGATTTTTATCGATCCACGGCGCTGGCAACGCGATGGCTGGTGGCGGCGAACCTGGTTTAATCGCAAGCTGGCTTTGAATTTTATGTGCGGCGTCACACCGCAGGAATTGGCTTCACGTTATCATTCTAAAAATGGCTCTTGAATGACATAATGTCGCTAACCATCCAATTACAAGGAATACCATGCAAGAGATTGTTCAGAAATATTATGGTGAAACACTGACGGGCAGTCAGGATTTGCAAACCAACGCATGTTGCACGGATGCAGGTTTGCCAGATTTTGTAAAACCTTTACTGGCGCGCGTGCATAACGAAGTACAAACTCGTTATTATGGATGTGGCCTGGTTTTGCCCGAATTACTGAACGGCTTGACCATTCTGGATCTGGGTTGCGGCGCTGGACGAGACGTTTATGTGCTGTCCCAACTGGCCGGGGAAAAAGGACAGGTAATCGGTGTGGATATGACCGAAGAGCAACTGACGGTGGCGCGCCAGCATGAAAAATATCATCAAAAGGCTTTTGGCTATAAACGCAGCAACGTCCATTTCCTGCATGGTTATATCGAGCGATTGAACGAACTTGAATTGGCGGATGCCAGCGTGGATGTGATTGTATCCAATTGCGTGATTAATCTGGCTCCGGACAAAGCGGCAGTGTTGCGCGAAGCTTTCCGCGTCTTGAAGCCAGGCGGGGAACTGTATTTCTCCGATGTATACAGCGACCGGCGCATTCCGGCAGCATTGACCCATGACCCGGTACTGTATGGCGAATGCTTGAGCGGGGCATTGTATTGGAATGACTTTCTGCAATTGTCAATCAAACACGGCTTCACCGATCCGCGCTTGATTGACGATCGTCCCATTGACATTAGTAACCCAGAACTGGCGGAAAAAACGGGCAACATCCTTTTTTATTCGGCGACCTATCGCTTGTTCAAACTGCATGATCTGGAACTGGCTTGTGAAGATCACGGGCAATCCGTTGTATATCGCGGCACCATTCCGCATCATCGTCATGTGTTCCGGCTGGATAAGCATCATTTCATCGAGACCGGCAGACAGTTTTCGGTGTGTGGCAATACCTGGCGCATGCTGCATGACACACGCTTTGTCAAACATTTTGATTTTTACGGTAACTTTGATCAGCACTTTGGTATTTTCCCAGGTTGCGGCATGGGAATTCCATTTGATGATGCAATGCAAGGTGAACAGTATGGCGGGTGCTGCTGAACATGAATGCCAACGTCTTACCCGCACTCACATTGACTGAACATCGTTCACGCTCCAAGCTGTGGTATGTCACACCCGATGACAAACCGCGTGGCTTTATTCGTTCCCATGCCTTAGAAGAACTCTGGTTTCATACCGGCACCGCTTGTAATCTGGCTTGTCCTTTTTGTCTGGAAGGTTCCAAACCCGGCGATGACCGCTTGCAACTGATGCGTTTTGACGACGCCAAGTCATTCATCGACGAAGCGTTGATATTGGGCATTAAACAGTTCTCTTTTACCGGCGGCGAGCCTTTTATTAACAAAGACTTGATTCGCATTCTGGAGTATGCGCTGCAGCATCGCCCCTGCATGGTGCTAACCAATGCCACGGAACCATTGATTAAACGCTTACCGCAACTAAAACTCTTGCGTGAACAGCCAAACGCTGTGCATTTTCGCGTTAGCCTGGATCATTTTTCAGCGGAACAGCACGACAAGAATCGGGGTGAAGGTATGTTTTCAATGGCACTGGATGGACTCTGTGCATTGCATGACATGGGATTCAGTGTATCGGTGGCCAATCAAGCCATCCCGGGTTTGCCTGGCCATAAAGTCGCCCAATGTTTTGCGGAAGTTTTTCGCGGCGCAGGATTGCCGGAAAATCTGCCGCGCATCGAGTTTCCTGAGTTCCATCCACCCGGTATCACAGTCACCGCACCGCAGATTTCGCACAGTTGCATGGTGGATTATCAGAACGAATCGACGCGCCGGGAATTTATGTGCGCATTCAGCCGCATGGTCGTCAAAAGTGAAGGTAAATGCAAGGTCTATGCGTGCACGTTGGTGGATGATGATGCCGATTATGTGCTGGGTACAACACTGGCCGCAAGTCTGAAAGTGCCGGTCAGTATGAAACATCATCGCTGTTATAGTTGTTTTCAGTATGGCGCTTCGTGCAGTGAAATGAAGCGATAGCCATGAAACGCCGCTGGTGGCTACTGATTCTGCTTGGCTTGTTGATTGGATTGTTTTTTAGTTTTGACTTGGGACACTTTTTCACGCTGGAAGCGCTCAAAGACCAGCATGAAGCATTACAGCAAGCCTACCGGATAGATCCGTTTCTTGTGACCGGTATTTTCGCGGCAGTCTATATCGTGATGGCTGCGCTGTCATTCCCCGGCGCGACGGTTATGACACTTGCCGGTGGCGCGATTTTTGGAGTATGGGTCGGTGTGCCGGTGGTATTGGTATCGGCTACGATCGGCGCTACACTGGCATTCTGGACGGCGCGTTATGTATTGCGCGATGCCGTGCAGCGCCGCTTTGGCGATCGCCTGGACACCATCAACAAGGGAATTGAACAGGATGGCGTTTTTTATTTATTTTCCCTACGCTTAGTGCCTGTTTTTCCATTCTTTCTCATCAATTTACTGATGGGATTGACCAGTATCCGTAGCACTACTTTCTTCTGGGTTAGCCTGGTTGGCATGTTCGCTGGAACCGCCGTATATGTGAATGCGGGTACACAGCTGGCAGCAATCACGCACTTGTCTGATGTCATGTCTCCGGCATTACTTATTTCATTAGTTGTGTTGGGGCTCTTTCCGTGGCTGGCCCGTTGGGGTATCGGGCTGATAAAAATCCGCCGCTTATATGCGCGCTGGACCAAGCCGCGCCAATTTGACCGCAATCTGATCGTGATCGGCGCCGGTGCTGCCGGATTGGTCAGCGCGTATATCGCAGCGGCAACGCGTGCCAAAGTGACCTTGATTGAAAACCACAAGATGGGTGGCGATTGCCTCAATTACGGGTGTGTACCGTCCAAGGCGCTGATCCGCACCGCCACTTTCTTGCAGCAGGCAAAAAACGCCACATCACTGGGTATTGTACAGGCCAACGTTCGGTATGATTTTTCGGATGTCATGGCACGTGTCCAGCGCGTGATCAAAACAATCGAACCGCATGATTCGATAGAACGTTATACCCAACTGGGTGTAGAAGTACTGCAAGGGAACGCGAAAATGACTTCACCCTGGTCGGTGGAAGTCAATGGACAAACACTGACCACGCGTGCCATCGTCATTGCGACCGGCGCACGCCCGATAGTGCCTGAAATTCCAGGATTGGAGTCGGTGCGTTATTACACCTCCGATACCCTTTGGTCACTGACCGAACGGCCGGAACGCTTGATTGTTTTAGGCGGCGGACCAATCGGCTGCGAGTTGGCGCAAGCATTTGCCCGGTTGGACTGCCAAGTCACACAAATCGTGCGGAGAGATTGTTTGCCGCGCGAAGATGCGGATGCAATCGCGCTGGTTAAAGCGGCATTGCAAGCGGATGGCGTAACCCTGCTGACGCAAACGGAAGCGCTGCGCTGTGAGAAAGAAGGTAATGCGCAATATTTGACGGTGCGCGGCACTGACGGCAAAGAAATCAAATTGCCGTTTGACGCGCTGTTATGCGCCGTCGGCCGGGTACCCCGCACAGAAGGTTTTGGATTGGAGGAACTGGGTATCCCGGTTTCACCACAACGCACCATCGAAACCAATGCCTGGTTACAAACCATTTATCCCAACATCTGTGCCTGCGGTGATGTCGCCGGACCCTACCAATTCACCCACACGGCCGCGCATCAAGCGTGGTATGCCTCAGTCAATGCACTATTTAGTGATTTCAAACGCTTCAAAGTCGATTATTCAGTGATTCCATGGACGACTTTCACCGACCCGGAAGTGGCACGGGTGGGATTATCGGAAAATGAAGCCAAAGCACGCAATATCGCCTTCGAAGTAACGCGTTTCAATCTTGGTGATCTGGATCGCGCAATTACCGACGAAGCGGCGCAGGGCTTTGTCAAAGTGCTGACAGTACCGGGTAAGGATCGTATTCTTGGCGTCAGCATAGTCAGCGCGCACGCCAGCGATTTAATCGCCGAATTTGTACTGGCCATGAAGCATGGCTTGGGCCTGAACAAAATTCTAGGCACCATCCATACCTATCCTACCTGGTCAGAAGCCAATAAATATGCAGCAGGAGAATGGAAGCGTGCGCATGCGCCGCAATGGCTGCTTAAATGGGTGGAGAAATATCATGCCAAGAAGCGAGGAAGTACAATTGATTGAGGAATGGCGGATTCAAGGTGCGCTCATTTTGATGCGCAAGAATTCTTTATTCGGGACTTGGTGCCTTGTTTGAGAAACAAAAACGGGAACCAAACCCTCGTTCTGGATTAAATCTAAGTCTAAATTACACGATTGATTCTTTTCTACGACGTGCCATGAAACCCAGCAAGCCTAGGCCAGCCATCAACATAGCGTAAGTTTCTGGTTCTGGTACTAATAAAGCAACATCGCCATCGTGAACAGCCCATGCATACAGAGGGTTGGGTTTGTCGACCGCGATCTGATGACCGGAATGGAAGTAGAAGAGCCACGCGCGGTCTGGAATAGGCCCATACTCCTCACTGGCCCAGTAGTAACCGAGCCGAATGTGTGTAAACAAAGCAAGATCTGGGTCGGAACTCTCTAAGATAGGATTTGGGGAACGAACACCTAATTCAATTGCATACAGGTGCCCCATTTCGCTGTCTGTGCAGGTACCACCCCCCAAACAATTTGTATCTGCTTTTGGCAAGCGCCAGCCACTTACTCCACCTATATTAAGGCTTGCTGCCCATGTATTGGCGTCAAACCAGTTCATCTGGCCATCAGCATCGTACCCAGATGTTTGAGCGTAATTAGCATCCGCCAACCAAGTAATATTCAGATCAGTATCGTATACTGCTTTGCCGCCCAGGCGCACCTCTAAATTCGCATTCGCCACTGATAATAGTCCGAGCGAAAAAACACCGATACATAATAGGGTTCTTAATAACTTAATCATACTCTCTGCTCCCTGTTTGATTGATAACCAAAAGCAACTTGTATACAGCGAATTATGGTAGACCGTTTAAAGATAAATTCTATAACGCTAACGTAACGATGATTAAAATTAAGCGCCTGATCAGCTATAACTCCTTAATACGATATACCTAATACAGGCATGCACAACCAACGAGATAACTCCATACATTTTATTTTCCTCTCTCAATATATATTTTGCAGTATCCGGTACTTTGGCATATGAAATATTGATCCACCTAATCAAACAAACCATGCGTATAGGAAAAATAAACGCACTTTCTTGCTAAAGTTCATCATATGCAAATCGGATGTTAGGCACCTGGCACCTTCTTTACTTGCTTGATCATCTGGTTGCATTGAATTTACGTACATAACAACGCATTATCCTGGCAATTTCTCTTGCCATTCTATTGAGAAGAGTTTTGTTTCGAGACTGCATCAGTAATCATTCTAATGCGTTCCGTTTCTTGTTGAGAGAGTTTTAGCGCTGCATCCTGCCAGTGCTCGTGTTCTTTGGCGGTAAGCCAATCTTTCCACAGGATGCTAATGGTAAGTAGGGCCGCAATAGTTACCAATAAAATGAATGCTTGGGTTCCGCTCATTATCAGGTTTCCTAATTCTTTGAGTTTCTCATTGTGATCGCTGCCTAGTTTATTCGTGATAAAACCTAGTGTGTCGTGGATTCAGTCCGGTGTTTTTGTGTTGCTTGATATGAGGTACGATTAACAAGCCGTTGAAAAACTATCTGCGTTGCCGCTGCGGTGTTAAAAACAGGCTCAAAATGCTCATTTATTAAGCATAGTGAAGTTGTGTAGGATCTTCCGCTAGCACAACCATCCCAAAAATCCAGAACCTGGATTCGGGCTAAAATCAGGAAATCAGAAACCGGCTTAAAACCTCTCCGGCGGCGGATTTACGCGAAATCCTATGCAACTTTACTGTTGTTTGTTCAAACGCACCCAATACACATAATCCCACTTCTTATAGAATCTGCCATTAAAAAGATTGATTAGAATCTCCGCATTTTGGGCTTCGAAACCATGAGAAATCTCACCGTTTAAGGCTGACTCTATAATATTAGATCAAACTAATTACGATCCCCTTCAGGAACGTTATGATCTGGTTTAATAGTCTTTCCATATGATTCCGTATCAGGTGAATCAACTGATGGTTTGCTACAAGCAGTTAATGTTAATGTCAATGCCATGATAATAGTAACTAATGCTAGTAATTTCATTTTATCCCTTATATTTAGTAAATCCGCAGCTAACATGCTGCAGATGTGGTTATGCTGCCAATTATTGTTGAACTTAACATTGATCTACATCAATATTATTCGTTTTTATGAAGAGAGGAAAATCAAGGTACTTCTAAAGATAAATGTTGTTGAGCTCATAACCAAGATGGTTTATGACACATGACCTCTAAGATTCCCGTGTGCTCCGCGTTTGATTCACTCTATGTTTTTCTAATAAATATAGTTACTTAGAAAATCACCTCCATCTGCACTACCTCATTAACAGGACATTCAGCCCATCGCCTCCTGGTTCACTCAGACTATTAATGCCCAGGGCATTTTTAGTTCATTTATCTTATTAATTTCATGATACTTTTCTCTATTTAATTAAAAGCATTTCATGCATTATGCACCCTACTCTACGGTCTCGTAGTTCATGGTGTGCGATAAACTTTTCAGGGGTTAAATGATGCGAAATTCTTTACGGTTGATAGCAATTTCTGTGGCACTTTGGTTTGGTTTCAGCGCAAGTATTGCAAATGCCGGGATATTTGATGGACAAACAGTGAACTACCAGTATTATTTTCCAGACCTGAGCACGCCTTATGCTGCAGCAGCCAATGGAGACTATCTAGTCGATTCCGCTGTGGAAGTAGCTGATGTTGTCGATGGTCATGGCACAATCGACTTTGGCGGCGATGGATTCGTCATTTCTTTCACTGATAGCAGCAGCTTTTCATCTGCAGCATTTAATGGCTTCGTTATTAGCGATGTATCCTCGACGCTGAGTCCATTCAGTTCATTTAGTCTGGTTTCAAATACGGGTGTAATGGGTACCCCTACATTGAGCTTTGATTCGGATCACCTGTATGTCAACTGGGAAGGTCTTTCTTTCACGAGTGGGAATTTGGTATTTTCGGTTAACTCTATTGCAGATAAAGACAACGTCGTAACTGATACGATCAGCGCTGTTCCAGAACCAGAAACCTACGCGATGCTATTAGTCGGATTAGGTTTGGTGGGCTACGCTGCGCGTCGCAAAAGAATTGTTCATTGATGCATCACAGCGCAATCATTAGTATCTTTTTTAGATAATCTCCTAAACACAGAAATCACAAATTTTAAGGATTCAAAAACAAAAAGACCATCGCTTTGGATGGTCTTTTTGTTTCATATCTTGAGTGCTTATTATTAGTTAATCTAATATTAATGCCCTGGTTTGCTTTTACCACCGAAAGGACGTGGATCCTGTCCTTCTTTGAGACATTCACCATTACCACCTACTCCAAACTCACATTCACCAGTAGCATTTGGATCACCCATATCAGCGTTTGAACAAGCTGCTAAAAATACAACTAAAGTTACTGCAAAAATTGATAATTTCATCACTTAAAATTCCTTTTTTTAAATTGATCTACATTTCTTCATGAAGTTTGAGTATATAACGGAACTGATCAAATACTCAAGCGCATAGCCTAGCCGCATTTTTCCAGTTTATGTTCATAATTTCTAACAACCACGAAGAATCTCAATCAGATGGTTGCCATACTTATCGAGTTTGCGCGCACCAATACCGGTCACCAGGCGCAATTCATCTTCCGTTTGCGGGCATAGACGTACTAGCTCGTGCAAAGTAGCATCGTGGAAAATCACATAGGCCGGCACCCCATGTTCCTTGGCTGTTTTTGCACGCCATGAGCGTAACTGCTCCCACAAGTGGCGCTCTGCAGAATCCAGAGGCACCAGATCATCAGTCTGCCGCTTCCCGGCCGATCGCTCAGGCTTAGTTTGCAGCCGCAAAAACACGCTTTGCTGTCCTTTCAACACCGCACGGCTTGCTTCAATCAGTTGCAAGGCGCCATGACCCTCACTATCCGTCGTCAATAAGCCAAGCGCCACGATCTGGCGGAATACCGCGCGCCAGGTTCGCTCGGGCAGGTCTTTACCGATACCGAACGTACTGATTCTGTCGTGATGCCATTGCTTCACACGTTCAGTCAGATTGCCCCGCAACACATCAATCAAGTGCCCCGCGCCAAAATTCTGCCCAGTCCGGTAAACACAGGATAACGCCTTCTGCACTTCTACCGTGGCATCCCAGACTTGCGGTGGATTTAAACAGACATCACAGTTTCCACAGTGTGCTGCCGTATCAGTCGCTTCACCAAAATAACTTAGCAGGCGTAAACGGCGGCAAGTGGTTGTTTCGCACAGCGACAGCATGGCTTCCAACTTCTGGGCGGCAGCTTGCTTAAATTTTAATTGCGCCTGAGATTCCTCAATCATGCGCCGTTGCTGAATGACATCACCGAGGCCGTACACCATCCAGGCATTGGCCGCCTGTCCGTCACGGCCGGCACGGCCGGTTTCCTGGTAGTAACCTTCAATACTCTTGGGTAAATCCAAATGCGCAACAAAACGCACATCTGGCTTATCAATCCCCATACCGAACGCAATCGTGGCGACCATGACAATGCCCTCTTCGCGCAGAAACTTTTCCTGATTCTGGCTACGTTCCTGCATGTTCATACCGGCGTGATAAGCCACTGCGCGCATGCCATGATCGGCCAGCCATGCCGCTGTTTCTTCCACTTTCTTACGAGACAGACAATAAACAATACCCGCATCGCCTGGATGTTCTGCTTGTATAAACGCCAATAACTGTGAGCGGCTATTGGTTTTATCAATAATTTGATAACGGATATTCGGGCGATCAAAGCTGGAAACAAATACTCTGGCCATATCCAACCCCAATCGCTCAATAATCTCTTTCCGGGTTTCCATATCAGCCGTGGCTGTTAAAGCAATACGAGGCACTTTGGGAAAGCGCTCATGCAATACTGACAATTGACTATATTCCGGACGAAAATCATGTCCCCATTGCGACACACAATGCGCTTCATCAATCGCAAATAATGCAATCGGAATGCGTGTAATTAGGTTCAAGAACCGCGCGGTCAGCAGGCGCTCCGGTGCGACATACAGCAGATCATACTCACCTGCCAGCAGTTTCTGCTCGACTTGGGTAGCTTCCTGCTGTGACAATGAAGAATTCAGAACCGCTGCTCGCACCCCGATTTCATGCAGCGCAGCCACTTGATTTTGCATTAATGCAATCAATGGAGAAACAACGATGGCAGCACCATCGCGCAGCAAAGCAGGAATCTGATAGCACAACGATTTGCCTCCGCCTGTCGGCATCAGCACGAGACAATCGCCACCATTACCCAGATGCGCAATGACTTCTGCTTGTTGCCCGCGAAAAGCGGGGTAACCAAAAACTTCTTTGAGTAGGTTAAGCGCTTTGGACATTCAAGATACAACTACTGCAAATTCTCAATTTTCTTCAAGCTCAAGAACCATTTTCCTGGTTTTAGATAAAAACAAAACTATGCCTCCGGTCATTGCTGCGTGTCACTGACGATTGAATGTCCTGTATCGTAATTTTACGAATTGTAAAGACTTACCTTATGATAATACAGTAGAATACATACCCTGGCACTTGCAAGTTTATATTCAATCGGCTTGTTTGATAGCAATCGTTCGTATCGTTTCAAATTATTCATTGTGTTGTGCTGGTATAATTCTATCGATATGTATCTTTATTTATAAAATTTGTGACGCTAGTCTGGAGAGAGAAAAATGGTGGTAGCTGATGTTTTGAAATTGATTCAAGACAATGAAGTCAAATTTGTTGATTTACGTTTTACAGATACAAATGGTAAAGAACACCATGTTACCGTACCTGCACATACCTTTGATGCCGACAAATTTGAAGATGGCCATCCCTTTGACGGTTCGTCGATAGACGGCTGGAAAAGCATTCAAGCATCCGATATGTTATTGATACCCGATCCTGATACCGCCAATATGGATCCATTCATGGATGAGCCAACACTCTTGATCACCTGTGATGTGGTCGAACCGGCCGACGGAAAAGGATATATCCGGGATCCACGTTCATTAGCCAAACGCGCGGAAATTTACTTAAAATCAACGGGGATTGGTGATGTTGCTTATTTCGGTCCTGAACCTGAATTCTTCATTTTCGACTCCGTTCGCTGGCATACCGATATGTCAGGCTGTTCGGTTAAGATTGCATCAGAGGAAGCAGCTTGGAGTTCGGCCATTAAATACGAAAGCGGCAATATTGGTCATCGGCCAGCCGTAAAGGGCGGTTACTTTCCCGTACCACCCGTCGATTCCCTGCAAGATATTCGCTCCGCCATGTGCCTTACCTTGGAAGAAATGGGTATCGGTGTAGAAGTTCATCACCATGAAGTAGCTACTGCAGGACAATGCGAAATTGGCACACGCTTCAATAGCCTGGTTAAGCGCGCGGATTGGAACCAAATACTTAAATATGTCGTACACAATGTCGCACATTCGTATGGCAAAACGGCAACTTTCATGCCTAAACCCATCGTCGGCGATAACGGTTCAGGTATGCATGTCCATCAATCCATCTGGAAAGATGGCAAGAATTTGTTTTCTGGCAATGGCTACGCCGGTTTATCAGAAATAGCACTATTCTATATTGGCGGTATCCTGAAGCATGCCAAAGCGCTCAATGCCATCACCAATCCCAGCACTAATTCCTATAAACGGCTGGTTGCTGGATTTGAGGCACCGGTCAATCTTGCTTATTCTGCAAGTAACCGCTCGGCTGCAATCCGTATTCCGCACACCAGCAGCCCCAAAGGACGCCGTATCGAAGTACGTTTTCCTGATCCAACAGCGAATCCATACTTGGCATTTACCGCACTGATGATGGCGGGTCTGGATGGTATTCAGAATAAAATACACCCCGGCGACCCAATGGATAAAAATCTTTATGATCTACCGCCGGAAGAAGCTGCCAAAGTACCCAATTCTTGCGCTTCATTAGATGAGGCTTTGGAATGCTTGGATCAAGATCGTGATTTTCTAATCCGTGGCGGTGTATTTTCTAATGATATGATTGACGCGTTCATTCATCTTAAGATGAATGAAGTCACATTGCTGCGCATGACTACACATCCGATTGAGTTCGATCTGTATTACAGCCTATAGTCAGGAAAGAACCCGGCATCTGGAAGATGATAAATGGGCAATGCAATAAATAGTCTAGATTTTTATGAAATCAAATCAATAAGATAATTTATTTTTCCAATTAGAGGCAGATCAATTTCTGTAATAAGTAGGGTTTTTTGGCTCTTTTTTTGCCTTGCATTAAAGAAATCATTGGTAGACTAATCAAATAGTTGCATTTTTATCGGAATTCTTCTAGCAAAATATGAAAACCAGAACATTGCTTATTCTGTTAGCTTTAATCTTGTTGGGCAATTTACCCAAGGCTATTGCAGGAACAGACATATACAAACATGTGGATAAAGACGGCAACATTACCTTTACCAATCGTCCAATTAATAATGCGCAAAAATTCTCTGTCGCCTCTTATTCCCGGAATGCCGAGGAATTACAGCCAAACTCTCCCCGGGCAAAAGATACGATACAGAAAGAACGCGATGCCATGCGTCGCCAGATCCTGAAAAAAGAATTGGTAGCGGAAGAAAAGCTTTTTATCGATACACGAAATTTCCTGGAACAGATCAGTAATCCGCACGAATCAAACACTCATCAGGAAAAAACCGTACAGCTAAGAAACAAGCTATTCTTACATCAAAGAAATATATCCGCATTAAGAAAAGAGCTTGCTCGATAGCTTGATAAGTTGAGAATCACAAACGATTAGAACGGTGAATCATGAAAAGAAATAATTTTTTATTCATTGCCTTAGTTCTTTTCTCCTGTTTGACTCAAGCCGGTGTGTATAAACATATCGATGAACGTGGCAACGTAACGTATTCGAATATCCCTTCCAGTAATTCAAAAAAAATTGATCTGCCCCCAATTGTTGTCGTCCCCTCTACCATCTCAGGAGATATTGACGATAGAATCATGAAAAGAAGGGAAAACGCCAGAATTGAAGAGCAGCGTGAGCAGATGCAAAGTAAAATTTCTGAAGAAGAGAATCGACTGAATGAAGTAAAAAACGAATACAAAGACGGCATTCCCGATCGTTTAGGCAGCGAACGAAACTACCAGAGATACCTGAATCGCGTGGAGCGGTTGCGGGAAGAAATCAATGTGCGTGAAAAAAATCTGAATATGTTGAGAAACGAATTCGATAAATTGCCGGGTAAAAGCAACTAACCCGGAAGATCATCGCCCGTATTCACACGGTAAGTTCCACGATGACTGGCGCATGGTCTGAGGGACGCTCTTGCTTACGCATCGTTTTATCAATCGCGCAGGTTACACAGCTGCGAGCAAGCTCATTACTGAGCAAAATATGATCAATACGCAACCCGCGATTCAAACGAAAAGCCATCATGCGATAATCCCACCATGTATACGATTTTTCGGACTGTTCAAATAAACGAAAACTGTCAACAAACCCTAAATCAAGTAGATTACGGAATGCGGCGCGTTCCGGCTGGCTACATAATACTTTTCCTTCCCATATTTTAGGATCATAAACATCGCGATCCTCCGGTGCGATATTAAAATCACCCAGTACTGCCAATTTTGAGTAGTCTTTCAGCTCTTGCTGCAACCATTCGTTCAAAGCAGGAAACCACTTCAATTTGTAACCATATTTCTCCGATTCAACAGTATCGCCATTTGGAACATACACAGAAATAACGCGCAAATCTCCATAGGTTACCGCGATAACCCTCTTTTGCTCATCTGCAAAACCCGGTATGGCGGTCATTATTTCGCTTCCTTTCTGTTTACTGAGTATTGCGACACCATTGTAGGTTTTCTGTCCAATAAAAGCCGATTGGTAACCAATCGCTGCAATTTCACTGGTTGGAAAATTATCATCGGTTAGTTTCGTTTCCTGCAAACATAACATATCCGGCTGATTCGCTCCCAACCAATCAATCACTTGCGGCAATCGCACTTTGAGTGAATTCACGTTCCAGGTTGCTAATTTCATAATCATTTAATACTTATAGTTATCTGATAAAACCGGCAACAATAGCGCTACGCTTGAATAAATCCGTCAAAACCCGTCCACGCCGAATTAATCCATCCCATTATGAATCACTAACTGGTTAAACGGTATTATCCAATTCTGCTGATTACAAACCTCAACAGCATAGCGCTGTAATGCTCGCTGAATTGCGGCGTACTCCCCGGCAGCTCCGCCATCAAAAGTGGCTATTATTTTATAGTCGAGCGACGAAGTATTGGCTTTTGCAAAAAACAGCCAAATCCTTTAGCGCATTGCCATAGGTTTCCTTAAGCAATCCTTGTCGAATACCGGCGCACATCAGTTCAGGTATTACTGTTGTACATTGCATTTGATATTTATAATCAATGCCAAAATCGCTGGTTACCGTAAATCCATGGGAAAAGTTCTTTGGGTTGGCGGCTAGGAAATCGGTAATGATATAGGTTCTTGGCATCGTGCCATTGGATAAAGACAATAAAATATTTTCCAGTGTAATACATTTAACCATGCCATAAGCGCCATCCGAAAGCATGACATAATCGCCTACTCTGCATGGAAACCACGGTTCATCAGTTAGATAAGGACGGGAAACATAATTGGCTAGTTCTGCCGGAGTTAATCGCAACTCCAATCCAGTCAGCATTGGGTTAATTAACTTCGTGTAGTAATTCAGACTTTCCACTTGCATCGGAATGCCATTATAGATAATGCATTCACCTTCCCTGACCGAACCGGTATTGAGTAATATTCTTAATTCGGTGATATAACCTGAAATAGAGTTCTTAAGTAGCAAAACAATACTGAGCAGAAGCAATACGGTGATACCAATCAGTACCTGATCATTACGCACGCTCAACACATAGAACGCAGCTGCAATCGCCAGTGCTCCCATCAAGAAATGATAACAAAGTGTAATGATGCGCTGATAATAGGTTCTTCTGGCTTCTTCGTTGCGATTACCGATCCATTTCAAAAGCTTCAACAGCAGTAACATCGAAAAATAAACTGCGACAAAAGCGGCCAGTGCCATCAATAGCGTAGCGCCCCGTCCAGTGGCAAATTGTTTAATATGTTCGCCAATTGAAATTTCCTTGGCTGATTGCGATTTAACCATCTCATCAAGCTGTAATTGTGCGACTTCCAGCAGATGATTGTTTTCGTCCAATTGGTCTCGCCACTTCTTGTCTATCCGTTCAAACTCTGCCAAGGCTTCTTTCTCAAAGTCTTGTTTGTTGATCTTAGAAATATGCTTGAGTACTTCATTAATATCGCCAATCTGCGATTTATAAAAGCTAATCTTCTTATGCAAACCATCCAATTTACGTTTGTTCTCTGTTAACTGAAGCAGCTCACTGATAATCGGTTGCACAATTTCCAGCAAATCCTTCTGCCAATCAAAATCCTGTTTTTCTGCTGTATCAGCTTTGTTTAATTCCAGACCAGCAGTCAGTATCATTTCAAATGAAGATTCTTGTTCAAGAATGGCATTACCTATTTCGTTTATTTCTGCCTGCAGTCTAGTTTTCTCCTGCTCGGTTTTTGCTTTCATCAATAATTGCAATTTAATATCAACTTCTTTTTTTTGCAGTTTAATACTGTCGACTATGTCATTCAGCTTATCGATGGCCAGTTCTTTTTTTAATAATGGAAAATCACCTCTGTCGGCATACGTGCTGGTTATAGGCATCATTATTCCGCACAAAAGAAGTGCCCCTATACTGATCGCAAATTTTTTTCTCATAGTGCCCAGAATTAAATACCTAATAATAAGTATCACGATATTTTCTTAAGACGTTGTTATTAATTAGTATTAAAAAAATTCTCAACTTCAGTCAAGTCCCGGGTACGCTTCATCGGTGGCAGACTTTGCCATATTTGTTTACCGTAAACTTTGGTAGTCAGGCGTGGATCGCAAATCATCAGTACTCCTCGGTCCGCTTCATCCCGGATCAAACGACCGGCGCCTTGCTTCAGATTAATGACAGCGCGCGGCAACTGGTACTCCATGAAAGCGTTACGACCTTCACTGTTGATTTTCTCAATACGCGCCGCAAGCACTGGATCATCGGGCGGTGCAAACGGCAGCTTATCAATAATGACCAGAGACAGCGCTTCCCCGCGCACATCGACTCCCTCCCAGAAAGATTGACTGCCAATGAGAATGGCATTATTCGATTCACGGAAACGCTCCAGCATGTAGGAACGCGAACCTTGCCCCTGGAGTAACAATGGAAAAGCAAACTTATCGGCTTCCAGCAATAACTCGTAAACACGTTGCATCGCACGCAAACTGGTACACAAGAAAAAAGCACGTCCCCGGCTCGCGCGTAATACCGGTAGTGCCGCCTGTACCACCTGATCGGTATAGGTTTTATGTTGTGGCTCCGGCAAGCCAACCGGCACATAAAGCAGCGCTTGCTCTGCAAAATTGAATGGGCTTTCCCAGCAAGCTGTTTGTGCAGTAGCCAGCCCCATTTCCTCATTGTAATGGGTAAAATCCTTTTTAACCGACAACGTCGCTGAAGTAAAAATCCAGGCACGCGGCGATGTGACCATTTGTTTTTGGAAAATCTCAGCAATTGATAAGGGTGTCGCATTCAATTGCAATGCCTGATTATAAATTTCAATCCAGCGCACATGGCCTTGCATTTCCGTTTCATCTCGCCAGCGTTGTATCAAATACAAATGATTGGTTGTACGCTGCCAGCAATTTTCCAACCCCTCAGATCGCTCAGCCTGGCTCTCTAGCTGTTTTGCCAGTATAGTCAGCTTTTCCAGCAAGTTATCCAGTGCATCAGTAAAACCCGAATTTTGTTTTATCGCTGCCAAAGACAATCGCGTATTGTCTTCCATGACAGTCAGGCGCAAATCGCGCGCGGCTTTTTCCATGGCAGCAATAGTGTTTGGCAGCTCAACAAAATCTCCGGCAGCCTGGATGGCTTCCACTTTGGCATCACGCGCAAGATCCAGTAACTGACCGGTACTAATGGATTCACCAAAAAATAAACTGGCCGTTTCCGGTAATTGATGCGCCTCATCAAAAATAACCGTATTACAGGCAGGCAATAACTCGGACAAACCTTCATCCCGCAACATGACGTCTGCAAAAAACAAATGATGATTCACCACGACGACATCGGCGGCTAAAGCTTGCTTACGCGCTTCCATCACAAAACATTTTTTGTAGTTTGGACACTCTGAACCCAGGCAACTGTCACGCGTTGAGGTAACTTGCTGCCAGATAGCGGCATTCTCAGGAACTTCACTGAGTCCGCTTTTATCCCCATTCTTGCTGTTGTTTGCATACCGTTCTATTTGTTGCAGGTACTGAATTTCATCACGATTAACAAAGCTGAGATGCGTATCCTGTAAGCTTCTTTCCAGATGATAGTGGCAGATATAATTGGCGCGACCTTTTAACAACGCAACGGTGACGGGTATTTTGAGCGCCGCTCGCACAGTCGGAATATCACGACTAAACAGTTGGTCTTGCAGCGTTTTTGTTCCTGTGGAAATAATGACTTTGCCGCCTGCCAACAAAGCTGGTACCAGATAAGCCAGTGTTTTTCCGGTTCCGGTGCCTGCTTCGGCGACCAGGATCCTATGCTTTGCAATCGTATCAGCAATAGCTTGCGCCATCTCTAGTTGCTGAGAACGCATGCGGAATCCGGTGATGTGGCGGGAAAGCGCGCCATCCGATGAAAAAATTGAATCAATATCAAACATAGAATCAGGATACCAGCAGTTCCAAGCCAGAAAACTTTGTTTTTGCTGGAACTGCTATCCTTTTGGAATGAGTCAGGACAGAATACTCGTCATTATACTGCTGCCCATGAATATGGTTCGATCATAAGTGGCAAAGGAATAGCTTATTGCGAGCTGAAAAGAAAATAACTGCTCAACGCCGATTTTCTGTGCACAATGACTTTTTGGCACGTATCCTTCTGGCTTCCTTTGGGTCAATGATAAGCGGTCGATAAATTTCGACTCTGTCACAAGGTGATAAGCGTGATTCCGGTTGTACAAATCTGCCAAAAATACCCAATTTGTTTTTTGTCAGGTCGATCTCAGGAAATTGATCCAAAATTCCCGAATATTTTATCGCCTGCTCAACCGTACAACCCGCTGATACATTGAGTTTCTCCAAGATCTGAATATGCGACAATGCATATACGATTTCGACTTGTAAGAACGCTGTCATGGCTTGCCATAGATCACTTCCGCTCGCTCAATAAAATGTTCCACAAAACTGTTCGCAATCATATGGAATACCGGCCCAACCAATTTTTCAAGAATTCTGTGTGAGAACGTGTAATGCAGCCGGAATTTTATCTTGCATGCCGTATCCGATAATGGAACAAACTGCCAATAACCATCCAGATGTTCAAATGGACCATCCAGCAGACTCATTTCTATCAAATCCGGCGGGAAGCGTTTATTTATTGTCGTAAAACTGTGTTGAATATGATGATAATCAATCCTAACCGTTGCATGCGTTGTTACTTCATCTTGCGGGTCTAAAGACGTACCGCCGCACCACGGAAGAAATTTAGGATATTCCTCAACGTTATCAACCAGCGCAAACATTTGGCTCGCTGAATATTCGACTAAAACTGATTTTTCTATTTCTGCCATAAAAGTAAATCACCCCGCATCAATGAGGTAATACTGAAAAACTGATAAAATACACGAAATTTTAGTAATTCCCACCCACCTCAAACCTGTATGAGTATAGTACAAAATAAAAAAGCCTTTCACGATTATTTTATCGAGGAAAAGTACGAAACAGGCATGGTTCTAGAAGGATGGGAAGTCAAAGCCATTCGTGACGGTCGAGTTCAATTAAAAGAAGCCTATGTTATTATCCGCAATGAGGCATTATACCTCATTGGTTGTCACATCAGTCCGCTCAAAACAGCCTCAACACACATCAACCCTGATCCAACAAGAACACGCAAATTGTTGTTACATGCGGAACAGATCAAGCGGCTCATCGGTAAAGTTGAACGCGCCGGATACACTCTGGTTCCACTAGATATGCATTATAAAACAGGTAGAATTAAACTGGAAATTGGCTTGGCTAAAGGTAAGAAACAGCATGACAAGCGCGAATCCGAGAAGGAAAAAGAATGGGAACGCACCAAGCAACGTATGCTGCGCGCCAAATAAGACATCCAAGATAATTGATCAAAATTAAACTTCAGAAATAACTTTTATTCTTTATGACTATGCAAAAATCTATTGCTATCTGGTTATTAATTTGTTGCGCCCTGGTATTTGCCATGGTGGTGGTCGGCGGTGTTACGCGACTCACTAACTCAGGACTTTCAATTGTTGAGTGGCAGCCGATTGTCGGCACATTACCTCCAATCACTCAGGGAGATTGGGATGAGCTACTGGAAAAATACCGCACAACCCCGCAGTACCAAAAAGTTAATAAAGGTATGAGTGTTGATGAATTCAAGAGTATTTTCTGGTGGGAATACTTTCATCGTCTGCTAGGCCGGCTGATTGGCTTGGTGTTTTTTGTTCCTTTTATTTATTTCCTAGTAAAAAAACAGATCAATCGGCCATTAGGAATCAGGCTGTCTGGAATATTTATATTAGGAGGATTACAGGGATTTATGGGCTGGTATATGGTCAAGAGCGGATTGGTGAGCGACCCCCATGTGAGTCAGTACCGCCTTACTGCACACTTAGGATTGGCATTTATCATTTTTGCTGCCATGTTCTGGGTTGCATTAGGATTGCTGTCGCCGAAAAACGATAACCCTGAATCCAATGAAATGCTGCAAAGCCTACGGCGATTCTCCTTTGGTCTGACTTCACTCATTTTTATCATGGTGTTATCAGGCGGTTTTGTCGCAGGCATTCGAGCAGGTTTAGCCTACAATACTTTCCCGCTCATGAACGGACATCTGATACCACCGGAAATCTTTATGTTGGAACCGTGGTATCGCAATTTCTTTGATAACATGGCAACCGTTCAATTCGATCATCGGCTGATCGCCTGGATATTGGCTTTTTTAGTACCGCTTTTCTGGTTTAAATCGCGCAAAGCGGAACTCTCCAGTACAACCCGTATTGCCTGCAACCTTTTTTTGCTGATGCTGGTGATTCAGATTAGTCTGGGTATAGCGACTTTATTACATGTAGTGCCTATTCCTTTAGCAGCTTCACATCAAGGTGGCGCAGTGTTGTTATTTGCAGCAGCATTATGGGTAAGTTATCGATTACGCTAGCAGGCTCATCTCATTGATCTGTACATTCAATGAGATGGGGTTAAAAATTGTGCAAACAAAAACTATCCGGTGTTTTAGGATTTTTCATTTAACCCCAATCGTTCCATCCGGTAACGCAGCGATCGGACTGTGATACCCAATGTTTTAGCTGCTTTTGTTCGATTGTATCGACTCTGATCCAGCGCTCTTATAATGGAATCCCTTTCAAGTTGATCAAGAAAATCCTGCAGCGGTAATCCTGGATCCGAAATGATTGATGGCAAGTTACTGGTATTTCTCGGGATTTCTCTGGCTTTATTAGGCAATTGCAGCTCTTCTTTACCAATCTGCGTTTCGGAGCATAGCGCCAATGTCCGCTCAAGTATGTTTTCAAGCTCGCGCACATTACCGGGATAACCATAGTTCATCAGCAACGCCAATGCATCTTTTTTAAGATTACAAGTGGGCCGTGCGGCTTCCCGGCAGATCTTTGCTAAAACTGCTTCTGCTATGAGCGGAATATCCTCGCGCATCTCACGCAACGCTGGCATGTTCAATTCAATCACATTGAGGCGATAGTATAAATCCTGCCGGAATTGCCCGGATTCAACACAATCACCAAGTTTCTTGTGTGTGGCACTGATGATACGCACGTCGATATTTTTTTCCTGCGTATCACCGATTCTTCTCACCTGCTTTTCCTGGATTACCCTAAGCAGTTTAACTTGCATAGCCAGTGGCAAATCCGCGACTTCATCAAGAAACAACGTCCCGCCATTTGCTGTCAGGAAAAATCCATCATGCTCTTTATCTGCGCCAGTGAAGGCGCCTTTTTTATAGCCAAAAAACTCACTTTCCATCAGGTTTTCAGGAATGGCACCACAATTGACAGCAACAAACGCTTCTTTATGGCGAGCACTTCTTTCATGAATCATTCTAGCGGCCAGCTCCTTACCACTGCCTGACTCACCACTGATATAAACAGAAGCCTGACTGCGGGAAAGTTTGTCTATGGTTGTGCGTAGCTGATGCATCGGTTGAGATTCGCCCAACAATATGCGTTGATTTGATCGGGTTTGTGATGCAGAGCCAGTTTGCATGGGTGGCAAGCTCAGGGCTGATTTAACTAAGTCCCGCAATTGTTTTAGCGAAACCGGTTTCGGCAAGTAATCAAAAGCCCCAGCTTTAAGCGCAGCAACGGCATTTTCTGCAGTGCCATACGCTGTTATAACGGCAACAGGCAGATCTGCGCAATGCTGCCCAATATAATTAACCAGATCCAATCCTTCTCCGTCAGGTAGACGCATGTCCGTAAGACATAACTGAAACCGACGTGACTGCAACAATTGCTTGGCATCACCGATGCACTTTGCACTAAAAACTTCCATGCCCATACGCGCCAATGTCAGTTCGAGCAACTCGATAATATCCGGCTCATCATCCACAATCAGTATATTGGGAATGGAAGTTTTTCTATGTGGATTAGCTATTGATCCATTATCTATAGACATGGCTGACTGCTTTTGCATAGTATCCTGAAATGTCCGCCCGGAGAACCCTCAATATAGTCAAGCGAGGCATGATTGGTTTCACACAATTCACGTGCAATATATAAGCCCAAACCTGTACCGCCAATTGCAGTAGTGAAAAAAGGTTCAAAAATCTGTTTGGCTTGTTTGATGTCAACACCCCGGCCATCATCAATTATATTCAGACAAACATTATTTTCATTTGCTCCTGTAGACAATTCGATGTGAATACTGCCGATCTGTTTTCGACAATGCCTCCATGCATTCCGGCATAAATTCCACAGTATCTGGTTCAAATGATCACGATCAAAACTAATCAAATGATTCTTCGAGCCATCTAATATAAATGCATTCGTATTGATTTTTTCAGTATGACAAAACTCTTCAAGAAATTTCTGAATAAATTCATGTATCTCAATAATTTCTAATTTTAAAATATTACTCCGATTCAGTTGTAAAATATCCTGCACTATCTTGTTTAGACGCTGTGTATTATCACAAATGATACGCACGAGCCGAGGAGTCGTACTATTATCAAGCTGCTCTTCTTCCAAAAGTTCAGCAGCATGATTGATTGCAGAAAGTGGATTACGAATTTCATGTGCAATATTCGCCGTCAAACGACCCAATGCAGCAAGTTTTAGTTGCTGTAGCTGCGCCTGTATACGCCCCATATCTTCGAGAAAAATAACGACACCGTTACGAAAATCTGCTTGTATCGGAAGAAAACGGGTTCGAACCAACGCATTACTATGTGCTAACCGTAACAGATCGAAACTAATATTGCTGTCTCCCTGCCAACTTGCAAGCCTATCGGTTATTTCAGGCACATAATCCGACAATCTGAGCAACTCATTTTTACCGGCAGATGGATTCATATCAAGCAGCCTCTCAGCGTAGGTATTACGTTGCCGGATGTTTCCATTCTTATCCACGACAAGTACACCTTCCTGTATATCCTGAATTACTAATTGATTGACTTGTGCCATGTTTACTAGATCGATACCGCGTTCTTTTGCAAGTTGCTCACTGGCCAAAGTATGTTTAGCCAATTGATATGCCAGCCAGGCAACGGCAAAGTACGCCATGCTCAATAAACCAGCTTGCGAATATTGCGCAGAATAAAAATCAATCGTGAATAAGGAATAGGTTTCTTGCAACAATAAACTAATGGTCGCAATCGATGCGAAGAATAGCGCTAAACGGCCACGACTGATTAATCCCGCTGCTGCGAGCGATACCAATAGCAAAACACCCAAGCCGCTTTGTAAGCCCCCGCTGGCATAGAGCATGAAAGAAATAAAAACAATGTCAATTACGACTTGTATGGTCAACTGCGAATTAAAGTCAGGAGAGCGCAATTTAATAAGCAGCATCGATAGGCTACTACAAAGAACGTGGCCTAAGCCGGCATAAATAAACAGCGTGTAGTGATATGAACCAAAATTGGCAAATTCAAATTTCCACGTAACAATCAACAACCCACTGCCAATCAGTAATCGGTAAATATTGAAATAATAGAGGGAACGCCAGTATTGATCGGCATATTTAGTCTCAGTTATTCCGGAATCAACCGACCAGGGTATCAAATGTTTTATATGAGACGGATAAGTAGACACAGCAATTGAATCAGGATGAAGAATTTATATACAAATGACTATGCTCGTCACAACAAAAATATTTATCATGATTACCGACAGCCTCGCTTTTAGGCAAATAAACACCACAGTACGAACAATTCACCATATCTTCGGCAGATTCCTGAAGTACTTCAGTTTCTTCTTGCTTGAGTCGACGGCTTTTGATTATCCAGTAAATCAGCGCTGCAATTAGTATGTAAAAAATTAATTTACCCATATCAATTTCAATTACTCTCTTTTTGAATGACATCAATCTGGATTTAACTTGCCGTCGCTATGTATTAAGCATAACAATTCCTTTATTTGGGCAAATTGTGGATTAACCGTGGTTTTAGTGCCTATCAATAAAAGATTAAATAGTGACTTAACCAATGAAAACAATTTCAATTAGATAGCTGATGAAACTCAGGTTTGGAATCGCAAAAACTTAAAGTACCGCAAATAAGACAATATATGTTTGGAAAAGACTCCTTTACGTAACCAAAAAGGGTTATTCCATTTAAATCAACTCCACCCGGAAACTGCTAATCTCTCTGGAAATTTTCTTTAATTAATAATTGCGTGTCACAGAAAAGCTCGCTAATTGCAGCAAACATTTTTTATTCTCTGAATCCGGTAAGAAAGCTATAGCGTCAATTGCAGTGGAGATCTCAGCCGCGGCGCATTCTTTAGCGTAATCTAAGGCCGCTGTTTGGCGAATGACATCCAGAACAGGTTGAAAACCATCCTTGCCGCCATCCTCAATTGCCTTACGGATAATACTTGCTTGCTCGGGCGTTCCCGTTCGCATGGCATAGATCAAAGGCAGTGTAGGTTTCCCCTCAGCCAGATCGTCACCTAAATTCTTACCGGTATCCTGATTATTGCCCGAGTAATCGAGCATATCGTCAATAAGCTGGAATGCAGTGCCCAGATGCATGCCATAAATTGACATCGCATCTTCTTCTTCCGGTGTGGCACTGCCCAGGATCGCACCCAATCGGCTGGCTGCTTCAAATAATTTGGCTGTTTTAAAACGAATAACTCGCAGATAGTTTTCTTCTGTTACCAGTGGATCCCGGCAATTCAGTAGCTGTAAAACCTCGCCTTCAGCAATCGTATTCGTCGCATCTGCGAGTACTTGCATGACACGCATATTGTCAACATTTACCATCATTTGGAAAGCTCTGGAATAAAGAAAATCCCCTACCAGAACACTGGCTGCATTACCAAACAAAGCATTGGCTGTTTCTCTATTTCGACGTAGATCAGACTCATCCACGACGTCATCGTGGAGCAAAGTTGCCGTATGAATAAATTCAACAATGGCTGCGAGGTTGTAATGAAATTTCCCTGAATAACCAAAAGCACCAGCGGATAAAATCACCAATGCAGGACGCAAACGTTTCCCTCCACTATTGATGATATATTCACTGACTTGGCGAATCAGCAGAACATGAGAATGTAATTTCTCCCGGATGACATCGTCTACGATGTTCATGTCTTGAGCAATGAAGCTTCTAATATATTCGATTGACACAATATTACCTTGTAGAAAACGCTATGTTAGGAATGACAACACCCAAGTGTCAAGCATAAAAATAAATTGCCCGAAATTTTCCACCACAATCAAGGGTTATTTATGTATAATTCGCGGTTCTGTAAAAGGGAAGCATGGAGTCAATATATGTATGCGGTCATAAAAACCGGCGGTAAGCAGTATCGGATTAAAGTGGGTGAAACACTGAAGGTGGAACAGCTTGAAGTAGAAAGTGGTAGCGAGCTTATTATTGATCAAGTATTGATGATTGCGGATGGGGATAAAATATCCTTGGGCACGCCGCTTGTCAATGGTGCCAAAGTCAGTGCAACAGTACTAGGTCAAGGCCGTCACGACAAGATTCGTATCTTCAAGATGCGTCGTCGCAAGCACTACCAGAAACATCAGGGACATCGGCAGAATTACACTGAAATACAGATTACCGGTATTTCAGCTTAAGGAGTACTAGATGGCACATAAGAAAGCAGGCGGAAGCTCCAGAAATGGACGTGATTCACATTCAAAACGGCTCGGAGTCAAGCGCTATGGCGGTGAATTGATCCCAGCCGGATCGATTATTATCAGACAACGTGGCACCCAAGTTCATCCTGGAGAAAATGTTGGTATGGGTAAAGATCATACCTTGTTTGCAAAAATTACAGGAAAAGTGAATTTTAGTATCAAGGGTGTACTAAAACGAAAAGTAGTCAGTGTAATACCAGCATAACCGCACAGAAGTACCAAATTTTTTCAAAAAGCCCTGTCTAAATGGATGGGGCTTTTTTGTTTGCAGAATCATAAAAGAATTATAGAGAGCGACAACCAGGATTTATGAAGTTTATTGATGAAGCAATTATTCAGATACTAGCCGGCAAAGGTGGCGATGGTGTCGCAAGTTTCCGGCGAGAGAAATTTATTCCTAGAGGTGGGCCTGATGGTGGTGATGGCGGACGCGGTGGCAGCGTATTCGCAATAGCGGATCGTAATATCAACACACTGATAGACTATCGCTTTGCTCGTATCCACCGGGCCAAAAATGGTCAGAATGGTCAAGGTTCCGACCGCTATGGAAAAAGCGCTGAAGATATTTTACTGCGCGTGCCTGTGGGTACCCTTATCAAAGATAGCAATACCGGTGAAACGGTTGCTGATCTGGTTCATGATCAGCAAAAGGTTCTTTTAGCCAAAGGTGGAGAAGGCGGGATTGGTAATCTGCATTTTAAATCCAGTACTAACCGTGCACCGCGCCAGTTTACCTACGGTGAACCCGGGCAGGAATTTGAACTGAAGCTGGAGCTCAAGGTGCTCGCCGATGTGGGTTTGCTGGGTATGCCGAACGCTGGAAAATCCACACTCATACGCGCCGTGTCAGCCGCACGCCCTAAGGTAGCCGATTATCCATTTACTACTTTGCAGCCTAACCTGGGTATGGTACGAATTGATCAGAACCGAAGTTTCGTCATGGCTGATATCCCGGGCTTGATTGAAGGCGCCGCTGAGGGCGTTGGATTAGGACATCATTTCTTAAAACATTTATCACGCACCCGGCTATTGCTTCATGTTGTCGATATGATGCCTTTGAATGAAGACACAGATCTTGTTCATGAAGCCCGAGCATTGGTTAAAGAATTGCAGAAATATGATGAATCCCTTTATCAAAAACCGCGTTGGCTGGTATTGAACAAAACCGATATGATGCCAGCAGAAAAACGAGCCGAGTTATGCAGTCAATTTGTTGAAAAATTAGGATGGGAAGGTAAATACTTTATTATTTCCGCATTAACCGGTGAAGGTTGTAAGCTCCTAACCTATGCCATCATGGATTATCTGGAACAAAATTTACCGCCACAACCTGATAATCCAATTCCAGAAAACGAACTCGTTAATCCATGATAAAGCAAGCACGCCGCATCGTAATTAAAGTGGGCAGCAGCCTGGTGACCAATCAAGGCAAGGGGCTCGACCACGCCGCACTGGCCTGTTGGGCAGCACAAATTGCAAACCTCAAACAAATGGGCAAGGAAATCATCTTGGTCTCTTCGGGTGCAATCGCCGAAGGCATGCAACGTTTAAATTGGGAAAACCGCCCCACAGCGTTGTATGAATTGCAGGCTGCGGCTGCTGTTGGGCAAATGGGTCTGGCGCAAGCCTATGCATCCAGCTTTTCTGAGTATGGCCTGCAAACCGCCCAAGTGCTTTTGACGCATGAAGATTTATCCAACCGGAAACGTTATCTCAACGCACGTTCAACCCTGACGACTTTATTAAAACTAAACATCATTCCAATCATTAATGAGAATGATACCGTTGCGATTGATGAAATTCGTTTTGGCGACAATGACACCCTTGCGGCACTGGTCACCAATCTGGTTGAAGCCGATGTGCTGATTATTCTGACCGACCAGGCCGGTTTATTTACCAGCGATCCACGAAAGAATCCGGATGCGAAATTACTGAGTGAAGTAAATGCAGGTGATTCCGCGCTTGAGAAAATGGCTGGTGGTGTTGGCAGTGGTATCAGCCGTGGCGGGATGCAAACTAAAGTAATCGCCGCCAAACGTGCGGCACGTAGTGGTGCGGATACCATCGTCGCATCAGGCCATGAAAACAACGTGTTAGTCCGCCTTAGCCAGGATGAAGCCATTGGTACCCGTTTCCTGGCCAAAATACCGGTATTGGCAGCACGAAAGCAATGGCTTGCCGATTATTTACAAGTTCGCGGGTCTGTGATCCTGGATCAAGGCGCCGTGAAGGCGCTATCAGCCGATGGCAAAAGCCTGCTCCCCATTGGCGTCATCAGCGTCGACGGTGAATTTGAGCGTGGAGAAGCCGTATCTTGCCGCGATGAAGAAGGCAGAGAGATAGCCCGCGGCTTGATTAATTATAGCGCTGTAGAAACACAAAAAATCCTAAAACAGGCTAGCAATGAAATCGAAGCAATACTGGGTTATGTTGATGAACCGGAACTCATTCACAGAAATAATCTGGTCTTGCTTTAGCTGCATTTAAGAAAATACTCAATGCGCTGTATTATTTGTTTGGTTTTGTCTAAAAGGACGAGTGATCCAATTGAATAAAAGCACGCAACGTATCACTGCCATCGATTGGTTGCGTGGAATAGTTATGATCCTGATGGCGCTTGATCATACGTCATGGTTCTTCAATACGAATCGGATTTTCGCTGACTCCGTATTGCTGTATGAAACCGGCAATCTGTTTGCCGCCGATCAATTCCTCACACGCTGGATCACCCATTGAATCGCTCCGGGTTTTCCGGAGACCTTCTAGTTTGAGTCAAGCCACATTAGCTGACTCCTCTAATTGGTAATAATATGCCTTTTCAAATTCAGCC
>NZ_JAYUWI010000076.1:0-37563 GCF_043753625.1 Nitrosomonas sp. | reverse complement strand
TTTACTACACTCGGTCACATTGACACGATTACGGACTATAACGTAGCCAATGATACTATCCAGCTTGAGAATGCGGTATTTACGGCATTAACGACGACAGGCACATTAGCTGCCGGTCAGTTTAGAATCGGCACACAAGCAGTGGATACCAATGATTTCATCATCTATAACAATGCGACCGGTGCGTTGTTATACGATGCAAATGGCAACGGTGCTGGTGCTGCGATACAAATTGCTACGATTGGTGTTGGGTTGAGCATGACCAATGCGGAGTTTGTGATTATTTAAATCAGCGTGGCAAACAATGTGGAAATTGCAACCAAACAATTTGCAACTGGTTAAGCAAAACAAACGTACGCGTCTCAGAAGCTTGGTTGACTAAACTTGGCTCGGGCACTGATTTGTTTGATCGTTCAAGAAGCGCAGATGCTGACGCAGCTTGCCTCTTGTTAACCTTATTTCGAGGCTGACTGTAATACCTATTTGCAAATAGAGAGACAACGGCGCGGCATTAGCATTTACTGGTGAAGATAAAAATGATTATGCGCCCATGTTGCTGAATCCTAATTTCTGAAGATTACCGAAATTTCGGTATGCTAAAAATAAAAAACCAGCGCTCAAAGAGCACTGGCATAAGAGGAGTTAAGACAACCATCCGACTATGCATTGATGCACTGGTTGACGCGGTTAAATCAAACTGAAGGAGAGTCGATTTATATTTTATAGATTCATTTAATCTATATTAGTTCCCCAGGCAATTCTGTGACACAACAAGCAATAAAAAATCCACTACAAAGATGGAATTAACCTACGAGCTGATCCAGTAGGGATATTTGAATTCTTTGGCGAAGGGTCACTTGGAACTATTCCTGAAGGAAGCTGCATCTCTTCTTCTGAAGTTTTTACTTTTGCTGCCTTCTCTTTATCAATGACAAAACCGGTTTTAAAATTTGGGCCAATACTTTCTCTATCAACAAATTGATGGTTCGGATGAAAAGATTTATCGAAAGCAGATACATTACCTGCGAAAATAACTGTACAAAAAATAATCGCTATCGCTAAGATTTTTCCTTGAATCATGATTTTTCACCTTTTAAGTAATTTAATGTGAATCGTAATAATGATCGTAATCTTTATGTATGTCTGTTCGGTAGCATACATATTTTTTAATTACTTCTCTTTGGTATTGCAAGAAACCATAGGCAATAAAAAACCATTGCGCCGTAATAGGGTACGGGCACTGGAGAACAAGCCTAGATTTTTACTACTTAGCGAACCGCCTATGCAGCGGTATTTGTACTGCCTTTCGTTGCGTGCTAAATTCAAGTACCGTAAATGCGCATCAGGATCAGTCTTGAGCTTATTCAGAATAATATGATGGTCAACTCTGGATGGATGCCGCTTGCAGTTAGCTAATGTCCGATTTCGCTTTGCTCAGCTTGATAATTAATCATGCTATAACTTTCACCTATAAAAAATATCAATAATTATTTAAATCAATTTGATGCGTTTTTTTGACAGCACATATCACACCTAAACAACAGCTAAAAATTTTGAAATTTTGGACTCAAATTTAATCTGATCTACTACAGACCCAAATTTAAAAATCATACTGATCAGACCAGCTTCCCTATTCAGATCACCTACCCATCCTAAACCCGTAGTAGTCCGACTCTTTAGAGAAATCATCCCAAACAAAAATTGGATTTGGCGTTGGAAAGGTTGGCAGCCAAAAAGTGGCCAGATCCACCGCGCCGCTGGCTGTGCGTCCAGCTGTATGAACAAAGCCCCATAGCGCCCCCTCAATAAAATCACTGAGTATGTTGTTATTCTTTTGATTCCATATACTGATATTCTTGGGTAGCTCCATCCATCCGGTAGCCACATTCGCCACACCACTCAGAATTTTCATGCCCGCCCTGCTGAAATAAACATCGGTGGTTATTGCTTCGTCTGCTTGGGCTTGAGACGAAAGAAGAAATAGCATAGAAAATAGTAAAGTTAATCTGGAAATTGATCTCATCAAAAAACTCCTTTTAATTTTTAGGTTCTAGGAGGCTATCCGATAATAGTGATCGTGGCGAGGAAAAGCCATTTTGAGACAGATTTTTCGATTATTTGAGGCGAATAGTTGTTCTATTTAACGAAAATAATCGGGAAATATGACCAAAATAGCTTTTCCGCAGTAGATCACTCTATTCTCGGACAGCCTCCTAGCCTAGCAGATATAATCTGATAGTCTAGCGTCATATGAAAATATTCTGCTCTAATCGCTGACACTATTTTTCAAAGACCCGGATTTTTTAGGCTATCGATAAAAGCCAATTGAAACGGCTACACAAGGATATTCCCGCCGCATGGTCGACAAAAAGAGCCTTTCCGAACGTGATATTTGCACCAAATACATTACCCCTGCGCTGGTTAGAGCCGGATGGGATTTGCACAGCCAAATCCGGGAGGAAGTGAGTTTCACCAAAGGCCGTATTATCGTGCGCGGCAAGTTGCATACGCGTGGAGAACAGAAGCGCGCCGACTACATTTTGTACTTTAAATCGAATATCCCGCTGGCGGTGATTGAAGCCAAGGAAAACAATTACAGCGTAGGTGCCGGTATGCAACAGGCGCTAAATTATGCCAACACGCTTAGCGTACCCTTTGTATTCAGCTCCAATGGCGATGGCTTCCTGATGCACGACCGTACCGGACTGGCTGACCGGACCGAACAAGAACTGGCGTTGGATGCCTTTCCATCGCCCGCACAACTCTGGCAACGCTATTGCCAATCGAAAGGGCTGGAATCAGCCGAAGCCCGCCATACCGTCGAAATGTCGTACTTTGACGACGGCACAGGTCGTTCTCCCCGCTATTACCAGGCCAATGCCATCAACAACACGGTGGAAGCCGTGGCGAAATGCCAGCAGCGCATTTTGCTGGTCATGGCAACCGGCACGGGCAAAACCTACACAGCATTCCAGATCATTTGGCGGTTATGGAAGTCCGGCGCCAAGAAGCGCATCTTGTTTCTGGCTGACCGCAATATTCTGGTCGATCAGACCAAAAACAATGATTTCAAACCGTTTGGCGCAGCGATGACCAAGATCAGCAAACGCCAGATCGACAAAAGCTACGAAATTTACCTGTCGTTGTATCAGGCCGTTACCGGCAACGAAGAAGAACAAAGCATCTACAAGCAATTCTCGCCGGATTTCTTTGATCTGATCGTGATTGACGAATGCCATCGCGGCAGCGCCGCGGAAGATTCCGCCTGGCGCGAGATCCTGGCGTATTTTTCCTCCGCCACGCATATCGGTTTAACCGCCACCCCGAAAGAAACTCGCGACGTTTCGAGTATTCATTACTTTGGCGATCCCATTTACAGCTATACGCTGAAGCAAGGTATTGAAGATGGCTTTCTCGCGCCGTACAAAGTCGTGCGCATCGACATCGACAAAGATCTGCAAGGCTGGCGGCCAAGTAAAGGCCAGACCGACAAGCATGGACAATTAATTGAAGACCGTATTTATAATCTGAACGACATGGACCGCACGCTGGTGCTGGAACAGCGCACCGAGCTGGTCGCCCGGAAAATCACTGAATTCCTGGCCGCAACCGATCCTTATGCCAAGACCATCGTGTTTTGTGACGACATCGACCACGCCGAGCGCATGCGCCAAGCTTTGGTGAATCAAAATCCCGAGCGGATCAAGGAAAACCGCAAATACGTCATGCGCATTACCGGCGATGAAATCGAAGGCAAGGCTGAATTGGATAACTTTATCAACCCGGAAGAGCGCTACCCGGTGATCGCCACCACCTCCAAGCTGATGACCACCGGCGTCGATGCGCAAACCTGCAAACTGGTAGTGCTGGATCAGCACATCAAATCAATGACCGAGTTCAAACAAATCATCGGGCGCGGCACCCGCATCAACGAGGATTACAACAAATTCTGGTTCACCATCATGGACTTCAAGAAAGCAACCGAGCTTTTTGCCGACAAGAATTTCGACGGTGAGCCAGTAGTGATCTATGAACCAAAAAGCGACGAATCCCCCATACCACCGGATGAAGAACTCGGAATTAACTTGGATGAAAATGGAAACCCACTTCCCCCCTTAGAAAAAGGGGAGACCGAGGGGGAATTTGAAGAATCCGCTCCCAAGCGCGTGAAATACACCCTGGGCGATGTCACCGTGTACATCGTTGCCGAACGCGTGCAGTATTACGGCCCGGAAGGCAAACTGATCACCGAATCACTCAAGGATTACACGCGCCAGACAGTACGCAAAGATTATGCCTCGCTTGATGAATTCCTGCGCCGCTGGAGCCAGACCGAACGCAAAGCCTCTATTCTGCTGGAACTGCAACAACACGGCGTATTGCTCGAACCGCTGGCGGAAGAAGTAGGCAAGGATTTCGACGCATTCGATCTGATCTGCCATGTCGCCTTCGACCAGCCGCCGCTGACCCGGCGCGAACGTGCGGAGCAAGTGAAAAAGCGCAACTACTTTACCAAGTACAGCGAACAAGCGCGCCAGGTACTGGAAAGTCTGCTGGAGAAATACGCCGATACCGGCATTGAAAACATCGAAGACATCAAAATCCTCACGCTCGACCCATTCAAAGACATGGGGACGGCCAGCGAACTGGTATCGGTCTTCGGCGGCAAATCCGCCTATCTGGCTGCACTGCACGAACTGGAAGACAATCTCTACGCCTGATTAATAGGATTAATACAAAATTTAACCCATGAGCATTTCCGCCACCATTAAATCCATCCAGGACATCATGCGCAAAGACGTCGGCGTCGACGGTGACGCGCAGCGCCTGAGTCAATTGGTATGGATGTTGTTTTTAAAAATCTTTGACGACCGCGAAAGCGAATGGGAATTGCTGCAAGACGATTACCAGTCGCCATTGCCGGAGCGATACCGCTGGCGCAACTGGGCGGCTAACGCCGAAGGCATGACCGGCGATGTCCTCAAGCAGTTCCTCGATAACGATCTGTTTCCCGGTTTGCAGCAACTCGAAGCCAAAGGCGGCGACCAGCGCGCTTATGTGATCCGCTCGGTGTTTGAAGACGCGTACAACTACATGAAATCCGGCCAGTTGATCCGGCAGGTGATCAACAAAATTCAGGAAGGCGTCGATTTCAACAAAGCGCAGGAGCGCCACCTGCTCGGCGATATGTACGAACAATTGCTACGCGATTTGCAAGCGGCCGGCAATGCCGGCGAGTTTTACACCCCGCGCGCGGTCACCGAATTCATGGTGCGCATGGTCAATCCGCGCCTTGGCGAAAAAATCATGGACCCGGCCTGCGGTACCGGCGGTTTTCTATCTTGCTCGATTGAACACATGCGCAAACACGATGTAAAAACGGTGGACGAGGAAGTGCAACTCCAGGCCAGCATTTTCGGTGTCGAGAAAAAACCGCTTCCGCATTTGCTGTGCACCACCAACATGATCCTGCATGGCATCGACGTGCCGAACAACATCCGCCACGACAACTCGCTGGCGCGCCCGCTCATCAGTTGGACACCGAAAGAGCGCGTCGATGTAGTGATCACCAATCCACCGTTTGGCGGCATGGAAGAAGACGGCATTGAAACCAACTTCCCGGCGGCATTCCGTACCCGCGAAACCGCCGACCTATTTTTAGTGCTGATTATGCAACTGCTCAAGACCGGCGGCCGCGCCGCGCTAGTTCTGCCCGATGGTTTCCTGTTTGGCGAAGGCATTAAAACCCGCATCAAGGAAAAACTGCTGCAAGAATGCAACCTGCACACCATCGTGCGCCTGCTCAACGGCGTGTTCAGCCCGTACACCGGCATCAAAACCAACCTGCTGTTTTTCAGCAAAAACACACCGACCCAACACATCTGGTTTTACGAGCACCCGTACCCGCCCGGTGTAAAAAGCTACAACAAAACCAAACCGATGAAAATCGAAGAATTCGACGCCGAAGCAGCCTGGTGGGGAGTTGAAGCCAACGGCTTCAAGCACCGCGAAGCCAACCAATTTACCTGGAAAGTCAGCCTGGAAGACATCCAAGCGCGCAATTACAACCTCGACTGCAAAAACCCGCACATCAGCGAACAGGAAATCCATGACCCGAACGTACTGCTGGCGCAATATCACACCATGCAAAAAGACATCGTTGCGCTACGCGGGCAATTGAAAGATATACTTGAAGAGGCGCTTGGCAAGTCCCATTGATTGTTATTCTATAGAAAGATTATCTAAGGTTACTATGGTTTACTATTAGTTACTTATTATCTGATATACTTATCTATAAATACAAATAGCCTTAATAACAGACTGCTAAAAACAAAGAGGACTTGAAAAATGGATGAAATACGTAATCCTTTTTCGCCGGGCGCGGGCACTCCGCCACCCGAACTCGCAGGTCGTAGCGCCCTAATTGACAGGATCAAACTACTGCTGGCACGCGTCCGTGAGGGTCGTCCGGGAAAAAGCGCCTTGCTGGTGGGTTTACGCGGCGTAGGTAAAACCGTGCTGCTCAATGAGCTGGAAAACCTGGCGGAGCAGATCGGCTACAAAACTATTTTGGTAGAAGCGCATGAAAGCAAGTCACTCACAGCCTTGCTGGCACCGTCGTTACGCAAGCTGTTATTGTCCTTGGATCGCATGGAAAATGTCAGTAACAAGGTGCGGCGCGGTTTGCGTGTGCTAAAAGGCTTTGTCAACGGCGTAAAAATAACGCTGGGTGATCTCGAAATCGGTCTGGATATAGAAGCGGAAGCAGGGACTGCCGATAGCGGGGATCTGGAAGCCGATCTACCCGAGTTGTTCATCGCTGTGGCAGAGGCTGCACAGGACAGAAAAATCCCTGTCGCCATCCTGCTCGATGAAATTCAATATTTGTCCGCCAAGGAACTGAGCGCCTTGATCATGGCAATGCACAAAATGGCGCAAAAACGCTTGCCATTAGTGCTGATAGGTGCCGGCTTGCCGGTATTGGCCGGACTGGCCGGGGACTCCAAATCCTACGCCGAGCGACTGTTTGATTTTCCCGAAGTGGGCCCCTTGGCGCCGGATGATGCACGCCAAGCCTTACGAGAGCCTGCGCAGAAAGAGGGGGCCGATTTCACCGACGAAGCACTGGATGAAATCATCCGCCTGACTCAAGGCTACCCCTATTTTCTGCAAGAATGGGGCTACCAGTCTTGGAATTATGCGCCGCAATCACCGGTACAATTAGCCGATGTAAAACACGCAACACCCCGAATCATCGAGCGTCTCGATGCCAATTTTTTCCGCGTGCGCTTTGATCGGCTAACCCCGCGTGAAAAAGACTATTTGCGCGCTTTGGCTGAATTGGGCGCAGAACCGCAACGCTCCGGCGATGTCGCCGCCGTATTGGGTGTCAAGGTACAAACCGTAGCCCCCCTGCGCGATAGCTTAATGAAAAAAGGCATGATTTACAGCCCGGCACACGGCGATACGGCATTTACCGTACCTTTATTTGATACCTTCATGAAGCGCGCCATGCCGCAATTGCCGGGCAAGGGCGGTAAAACATGAACGTCCTGCCATCATTGTTGACCGGTCAACTCGACATCTGGACAACCGCCGAAACAGAAAAGAAATCAGGCCGTGGCCGCAGTAGCAGCAATGGAACCAGCGTATACGGCATCAAGAAACTGCGCGAACTGATTCTGGAACTGGCCGTGCGCGGCAAATTGGTGCCGCAAGATCCGAATGATGAGCCGGCTGGTGAATTGTTGAAGCGCATACAGGCTGAGAAAGCCAAGTTAGTTGCGGAAGGGAAGATCAAGAAGGACAAACCGTTGCCGCCAATTTCGGATGAGGAGAAGCCATTTGAATTGCCGCATGAATGGGAGTGGGTGAGGCTTGGTTTTATTGGCTATACACAGACAGGCTCAACGCCGAATAAGTCAAATTCGGAAAGTTTTGGTTCAGACATACCCTTTATCAAGCCCGGTGATATATATCCTAATTACGTTGAATATGACAACGAAGGACTTTCATTCTGTGGCGCAGAGCAAGTAGGCAGAATTGTACATTCTGGCTCCTTATTGATGGTTTGTATTGGGACAATCGGGAAATGTAATTTGGTTGAAAGGAATTGTTCATTCAATCAACAAATAAATTCAATAACTCCATATATATTCGATTCACAATACCTTCTTTCAGTTTGTCGCTCTGTATATTTTCATACTGAAGCTTGGTCAAGGTCATCTAGCACAACCATTCCGATTTTGAATAAAGGAAATTGGGAAGAAATATGCATTCCTGTTCCTCCAATTGCCGAACAACACCGCATCGTAGCCAAAGTCGATGAGCTGATGGCGCTGTGCGATCAACTGGAAAACCAGCACATCAACGCCGCCGAAGCCCACGAAAAACTGGTAAACCACCTGCTCGGCACGCTCACCCAATCGCACAGCGCGGATGACTTCAGCGCCAACTGGCAGCGCATCGCTGCGCATTTCGACGCGCTGTTCACCACCGAAGCCAGTATCGATGCACTCAAGCAAACCTTGCTGCAACTGGCGGTGATGGGCAAACTCGTGCCGCAAGACCCGGAAGATGAACCGGCCAGTGAATTGTTGAAACGCATACAGGCGGAAAAAGCCAAGTTGGTGGCTGAGGGGAAAATCAAGAAGGATAAACCATTGCCACCGATTTTAGAGAAGGAAAAGCCGTTTGAATTGCCGCAGGGGTGGGAGTGGTCGCGTTTTCCAGAGCTTGGCGAATTTGGTCGAGGAAAATCAAAGCACCGCCCAAGAAACGATCCGATGTTATTCAATCCAGGTATTTATCCTTTAGTACAAACAGGTGAAGTTGCCCGAGCTGATAGTGTCATAGGTGAATATCATTCCAGATACAGTGAAATTGGCTTGGCTCAAAGCAAAATATGGCCCACCGGCACCTTATGTATAACGATTGCAGCAAACATTGCCGATTCAGCGTTGTTAGGATTTGATGCATGCTTTCCAGATAGCGTTGTGGGGTTTATGCCTTGTGAACCGTTAAATGATGCAAAATATTTTCTTATTTTCATGAAAACCGCGCGTAAAAATCTTTTGAAATTTGCTCCGGCCACGGCACAAAAGAATATAAATCTTGAGATTCTTGAATCGATTCTGATACCGATCCCTCCTCTGCAAGAAATATCTCGCATCGTCACCAAAGTCGACAAACTCATGATCCTTTGCGACCAACTCAAATCCCGCATCACACAAGCCAGTCAGTTGCAGAAAAAGCTGGCGGATGTGATGGTTGAGCAGGCGATAGCTTCCTGAAAGGGTGTATGCGCAACACCTCAGCTTGCACTATTCACCCTTGCCAGTGGCCGTTCCGGGCACCAGCTATCTCGCTGATTTCTTCGCCCAAAACATCCACAGTGTTACAGCACGCATGAGCCCTATTTCACGCTAGGAAATCCCACGCTGTTTGGCGAGCAGATGATAAGCAAAGTTAGAAAGCTGTTGCAGGACAAGCCTTATCGCGATTGCAGTTGGTTCGCTGGAGTGAATCGGTTGATAGCAGATTAGCCACAATCACCGTTTACTTCCGGCGATTGTACCGAGATTCCGCAACTGAGCTGTTTGCAACCTATGCCCGCATCGGCTGTCTCATCGGCTAATGCTTTACAATGCCTTTATTGAAAGACAATACCCGGATAAACCGAGATAGCGCTCATGAAAACAGATACAAAACACGCGAACGATCACATTGGCTGGCGATTTGATAACAGCTATGCGCGTTTGCCCCAATCGCTGTATGCGCAGCTGCACCCTGTGCCAGTACGTGCACCGCGTGTGGTGATAGTCAATCATGCGCTCGCAGAATCGCTGGGATTGGATTTCCGCACATTACCCGAAGCAGAAGCCGCTTTGCTGTTTTCCGGCAATGCTTTGCCTGATTCGATGCAGCCGATTGCACAAGCCTATGCCGGTCATCAGTTTGGCCACTTATCGATGCTGGGAGATGGGCGGGCGATATTGCTTGGCGAGCATGTTACTCCGGCGGGCAAGCGGTTTGATATTCAGCTAAAAGGTTCCGGCCAGACGCCGTTCTCACGGCGTGGCGACGGCCGTGCGGCGCTTGCGCCGATGCTGCGCGAATATATCATCAGCGAGGCGATGCATGCGCTTCACATACCCACTACGCGCAGTCTTGCGGTAGTTGCCACCGGCGAATCTGTGATGCGGGAAACCATGCTTCCCGGTGCGATTCTCACTCGTGTAGCGGCGAGTCATATCCGTGTGGGCACATTTGAATATGTTGCGGGAACTGGGGATAAAGCGGGGATTAAAACCTTGGCTGATTACGTTATCCAGCGCCATTACCCGGATCTTGCCGAAGCGGAGAATCCTTATCTTGCGCTCTTAAATAGCGTGATTGAACGCCAGGCGTCGCTCGTCGCTCAGTGGTTACTGGTTGGTTTCATTCACGGCGTGATGAATACGGATAATATGACCATCAGCGGCGAGACGATTGATTATGGTCCATGTGCATTTATGGATGCGTACGATCCGGATACGGTATTCAGCTCAATCGACCAGCGTGGCCGCTACAGCTACCGTAACCAGCCGCATATGGCGCAATGGAACCTTGCGCGCTTCGCCGAGACATTGCTCCCGCTCATCCACTCCGAGCAGGAGAAAGCAGTGGCGTTAGCGGAACAAGCCATTCATGCTTTCCCGGAAATATACCAAGCCCATTGGCTGGCGGGAATGCGCAAGAAATTGGGATTGTTCACTGAAGAGGCCGAAGATAGCGAACTGATTGCAAGCCTGCTTACCTGGATGCACAAACACCAGGCCGATTACACCAATAGCTTCCGCGCGCTGGCTTCTGAGACATTTCCTGAAGATGCCGTGTTTCAAGATACTGATTTTGTTGCCTGGCATGCAAGCTGGCAGGCGAGACTATCGCGCCAATCGGAACCGATTGCATCGGCATTGGGTTTAATGCGGACGAATAACCCTGCGATCATACCGCGCAACCACCGCGTTGAAGAAGCGCTGGCGGCCGCCTCTGAAAATGGCGATTACGCGCTGATGCAACGGCTGCTTGCGGCAGTGACAGCGCCATACGCCGATTCGCCGGAATATACAGAGTACCGCACCCCACCGGCACCTTCAGAGCGCGTGTATCAAACTTTCTGCGGAACATAAGTCTGTTACGCAACAATTCTGAATCAGCACTAGATAACACAAAGGCGCAATTATTTTTCAATAATTGCGCCTTTGTCGTTTTAATAAAAACCTTTCAGTGCGTCACAGCGCTTTGACCAAATGCTCAACAACTTTCTTCGCATCTCCGAATATCATCATGGTTTTATCCATATAGAATAGGTCGTTATCGAGACCCGCATAACCCACAGCCATACTGCGTTTAACTACCATCACAGTACGCGCTTTATGCGCGTCCAAGATCGGCATGCCATAAATCGGACTACCGGGAACATTCGCTGCCGGATTCACCACATCATTCGCACCCAACACCAGCACAACATCTGTGTTTGAGAAATCGCTGTTGATTTCATCCATCTCCAGGACTTGTTCATAAGGAATCTCAGCTTCTGCCAGCAACACATTCATGTGTCCCGGCATACGTCCGGCTACCGGATGAATCGCAAAACGTACATTAACGCCTTTTTCATGCAGCTTCTCAGCCAATTCCTTGACGGCATGTTGCGCCCTTGCAACGGCCAAACCATAGCCAGGAACAATAATGACACTGTCGGCATTACCCATTAAGAAAGCGGCATCTTCCGCGCTGCCGCTGCGGTATGTCTTTTGTACCCCATCATCTGCCGCGGCTGCGGTTCCGCCGTCACTGCCAAATCCACCCAAAATAACCGATAGAAATGGCCGATTCATGGCTTTACACATGATATACGAGAGAATCGCACCCGAGCTGCCCACCAGCGATCCTGCAATGATCAACATCGGATTGCCCAAAGAAAAACCAATACCTGCCGCAGCCCAACCAGAATAGGAGTTAAGCATGGATATTACTACCGGCATATCAGCGCCGCCAATAGGAACAATAATCAGGAATCCCAAAATGAAAGCAATTGCGGTCATTGCAATAAATGCGTTCCAATTGGTCGTTTCACTAAAGAAAAACCACAGACCAAATCCGATCATCGCGATTGCCAGCAATAAATTAATCATATGCTGACCGCTGAAAACAATTGGTGTACCGCTCATGCGCCCGGATAATTTCAGGAACGCAATCACCGAACCGGACCATGTCATGGCGCCAATAAAGGTGCCCAAAAACAATTCCAGTTTACTGCCGCCGGGAAGAATCTCTGGCAAACCGAATGAAACCGGATTATTAACCGCTGCAATCGCAATAAACACGGCGGCTAAACCAACCAATGAGTGCATAAACGCAACCAGTTCCGGCATTGCGGTCATCTGCACACGCTGCGCAACAAGCGCGCCAATAATGCCGCCCACTGCAATACACCCTAAAATCAGAGGCCAATTCTGGGTAAGTGTCAAGGTTGTGGCAACCGCAATCGCCATACCAACCATACCGAATAAATTTCCACGGCGTGCAGATTCAGGCGAGCTTAGGCCTTTTAGTGCCAGTATAAAAAATACTGAAGCCACTAAATATGCAAGTGCTACCATATTTGCTGACATTTATGCGCTTCCTTTTTTGTCTTTTTTCTTGAACATTTCCAGCATCCGCTGACTTACCAGAAACCCACCAAAAACATTAATTGAGGCCAGTGTTACCGCAACGGCACCGAGCCAGACTCCCCAATCAGTCTCGGCCGGTCCAGCAGCTAACATCGCACCCACAAGAATAATGCCAGAAATAGCGTTCGTCACTGACATCAAAGGCGTATGTAAAGCTGGGGTCACATTCCATACAACATGATAGCCAACAAAAATCGCTAGCACAAAAACCGTTAGATTGATAATAAATGGATCAATTTCACCAATCATGATTACTCCTTTAAATTCGTTAACCGTACGTTCTAAATGTAGCAATTAATATTGCGTGCTTCTTGAGTCCGTTGCCGATTATGCTTTACTGGCGATTTCCCCGCCCGAGCAAAGCAATGTCCCTGCAATAACCTCATCCGAACGATCTATTTTAAGTTCACCGCTTTCTGGATCAAGCATCAAATTCAGAAAATTCATCAGGTTTCGTGCATACAAGGTACTGGAATCAGCTGCCACTAAACCTGGAAGATTTGCAATGCCAATCAGATGCACGCCGTGTTTAACGACCGTTTTATCCAACTCGGATAACGGGCAATTGCCCCCTGCTTCAACCGCCATATCCACAATAACCGAACCTGGTTTCATCGCTTGCACGGTTTCTTCCTTGATCAGAACAGGTGCCGGACGCCCGGGAATTAACGCGGTTGTAATAATGATATCTGCCGCGCTCGCGCGTTCATGCACCAACTCACCCTGGCGTCGTTTATAGTCTTCCGACATCTCGGTTGCATAGCCGCCTGCGGTTTCAGCTTTGGCTTTTTCTTCATCGCTGAGTGGCACTTCCACAAATTTGGCACCCAAGCTTTCCACTTGTTCTTTGACTGCCGGCCGTACATCAAAAGCTTCAACCACGGCACCTAGTCTTTTTGCTGTCGCAATCGCTTGCAAACCAGCCACACCCGCGCCCAAAATCAGAACGCGCGCTGCCTTCACCGTACCCGCTGCCGTCATCAACATGGGGAAGAACCGTTGATAAGCATTTGCCGCCATGATCACCGCTTTATAGCCCGCAATATTTGCCTGTGAGGATAAAACGTCCATATTCTGCGCACGCGAAATACGGGGCAACTTCTCCATCGCAAATGCAGTCAGCCCGTGTTGTACCAATGCGTCAACGCCTTCTTTATGATGGGGTGACAAAAGACCCAGCAATACAGCATCCTTACGCACCATTGCTAATTCGCTGGAATCCGGGCCACGGACCTTGAGTACAATCTGTGATTGCGCATACAGCTCTGCCACATCAGTGACTATCGTTGCGCCCGCTTCTTGATAAGCGGAGTCCGGTATACTGGCACCTGCACCAGCGCCTGACTGCACTAAAACTTTATGAACACCCTTGGCAGTATATTTTTTCACGGTCTCCGGTGTCGCTGCTACACGCGTTTCTCCGCCGCGAATCTCTGCTGGTATGCCTATATGCATTGATAATCTCCCTTTTCTTGCTAACCTGCTTACAAACAAAAACCAAAATTGTTCTTAAGGGCATCTCTAAAAAATCCAAATTTCGTCACAACACTTTGTTGCTCTCAAAAGATGATTCCTTACATATCAAACATATGCTGCGTAACCATTTTTTGCTCGTGCCTCGTGTTGTTTAGAACTTTGAATTTTTAGAGGCGCCCTGAATTCTTTTAACGAACTGCGAATTATAAATCAATTTGCACGTAATGCATTACATGGATTAGGAAAAACTTGATATTGCTTGATTTTCTGATCACTCACTTTCCTTTGTAAGATCTTACTCACTCATTTCACTGAATTCATTTTCTAATTGTTGTGTAATCATTTCCAGTAAAGGCGGAATCTTTTCCAGCAATGACTCCGCACCGGACCAATCATTATTGGTATTGGTTTTCTCAAGCCCTTCACATAAATCAGCAAAACTTGAAGCACCGATTGTTCTGGCAGAAGATTTTAGTTTATGCCCTAAACGGCCTAGTTCTGCTAAGTCTTTTTTAGACTGCGCCTCTTTCATTTCCGCTAACGTGTCATTAGCAACTTCAATGAATTTAAGTCCAAATTTACGCACTAATGCGTTATTGTTATGAAACATCTGACGCAACACTGCCATATCAACTGCTACTGGTTCAGCCCGCAACGGCGTTTTCTCTACTCGCTCAGTCACTTTATTCACCCTCCGAGATCGTTGCAAAATTCTGTGTATAAAAACCAGGTCCAAACAAAATATTTTATCCCAAGCCGTTTACACAACGTCCGATCCATTGATTCGTCAACTTCTCCTGTACCGTATTCTGACGTAAACGCGTTGCCAGTCCGGCAAAATCCACCTGATCCAACGGTTGATCCTGATTAAAACAAGAAAATACGTAAGTAATTTTTCCAGTTTCAGGATCCTGATGCGGTTGCAGGCACTGCGCACAAATTTCCTTCATCATGCACTGCATCGGAGAGTTAATTGAGCCAATGGCAAAATGATCTGCTTTTAAGTAAGGCTTCAATTGGTTATGACGCGCCAGGCCTACTGCAGCCATCATGCGGTCTGAACCAATCGCAATAATATGGTCAGCATCAGCCAATGCCACCGGTTGTACGCCTAATTCACCGCTGCCATAAGCAACCATGGATTGCACGATATTACCTACATAGCTTTTATCCTGCGGACGCGTTGCTTCAAAGCTTGGGGACTCGTCACAGCACCATACGACGATATCCGCTGCCGCTTCAATTTCGGCCACCTTATAGCGATCAATGAGCTTTTTATAACCTGCAAAATATAAAACCTTCGATCCGGCAGCACGTGCCGCTGCGCCAATAGAAAACAATACTGCATTACCCAAACCACCCCCCACTAGCACCACGGTTTTACCCGCTGGAATTTCTGTCGGTGTGCCGGTGGGGCCCATCAGCACAACTGGTTCGCCGGGTTTCAACAGCGTGCACAGATTAGACGACCCGCCCATTTCCAAAACAATGAGTGAAACCAAACCGCGTTCAATATCTACGGATGCCCCCGTCAATGCAAGGCCTTCCATTGCTAATCGAGTATCTCCAGCAACGGTTGCCAGCGTGGCATAGTTCTGGAACCGATAAAACTGGCCCGGTTGAAAATGTTCTGCCGCCATCGGCGCATGCACTACCACTTCGATAATATTGGGAGTCAGTCTTTCCACTTTATAAACCGTTGCCCGCAACTGATCATTCAGTTGCGCAAAAAAATGCTCTGCCGGCTGATCCGATTTTGGCTTAATGCGTTCCAGCACCCGGCTCACCACCGGATAACCTTGCTTGGCACTGGACATCGCTTTCACTACGTTACCTGAATAAGATGGATGCAAATCACCGAAGAAACTGATGAAGCGCCCATCTTGGTTATCTCCGTAGCGACTGAGCAGCACCATCGGTGTCTCCGGTTTGGGATTGGCATACGCCGGTTGCACCGGATTGCCTTCTTCGTCGCAAGCCGCAAAATAACGGCCATTGAGTTTAAATTGTTTGTCATCCTCCCGCGCCAACACCGTATTGGGCTGAGTTCCCGCAGCAACCAGCAAGGCGCGCGCCGGTAATTCCACTTCGCCAGCATCTTGCCAATGCCCAGTCTCACCTCGCTTCTGCACCGCAAATCGCGCCGATTGTGTATGTCCCCAAGCATCCACATTGACCCGCGTTGGTGTCAACCCTTCGGCAAACCAGATACCTTCTTCCAGAGCCTTTTCAACCTCTTCATGATTCAACGTATAGGAAGGACTATCTGCCAGGCGTTTCCGGTAGGCTATGGTTGCGCCACCCCAGGATTGCAGCAAATTGATGATACCCGGCGTCCTTTTTTCCCGTTGTGCAGCTTGGCGTTCCGCCCGGATGGCTCGTGCATGATTCAGAAATTCGTCAGCGATCTCTTTTTCTTCAGCATCCCAAGCTTCACGAACGGCAACTTCTCCCTTTACAGCCGATAGAATTTCGTAACGCTGTAAAAATTTTTCCACCTGCAGCGGATAATAGGCGAGCGCTTCCGTCGCCGTATCGATAGCCGTCAAACCGCCGCCGATCACCACCACCGGCAAGCGTAATTGCATATTGGCAATGGAGTCACTCTGCGCGGCACCTGTTAATTGCAGCCCCATCAGAAAATCCGATGCTGCACGCACGCCGCGCGCCAATCCATTCGGCAAATCCAACACGGTAGGGCGTCCGGCGCCTGCCGCCAGCGCAACATGATCAAAACCCATAGCAAACGCGTCTTCGGTCGTCAAGGTGCCGCCAAACCGCACCCCTCCAAACAAGGCAAATTCTTCCCGGCGTTCCAATAACAGGCGGATCAGTTTCAGAAAGTTTTTGTTCCAGCGCACGGTGATTCCATATTCAGCCACACCACCAAAACCGGCTGGCATGCGCTGATCCAAACTCTCTTCCAGAATGCTGGCAACCTGAATCGCTTTAAATGGTACGCGTTCGCCCTGTTGATTAACACCCGAGATCTCTGCTGACAAGGGCTCGATCTTAAGTCCATCAATTCCCACGACGGTATGGCCTTCGTTCATCAAATGATGCGCCAGTGTATAGCCGGCAGGTCCCATTCCAACAACCAGAACCTTGCGGCCAGATGCCGGTTTCGGTACCGGCCGGCGCAAATTCAAGGGATTCCAGCGTGTCAGTAAACTATAGATTTCAAATCCCCACGGTAGCGCCAATACATCTTTCAGCGTTCGTGTTTCGGCTTGCGGGATATCAACCGGCTTCTGCTTTTGATAAATGCAGGATTTCATACAGTCATTACAAATACGGTGGCCGGTACCAGCGCACATCGGATTATCCAGCGCGATCATCGCCAGACTACCCACTGCGACGCCTTGCGTCTTGAGTTTGTGGAATTCGGAAATACGTTCTTCCAATGGGCAGCCTGCCAATAAAGCACCCAGTTCACTTCTCTTGAAGGCAGGCGGTTCATCCGGTGATTTGGATTTTTGTATCAGACCCTTAGAACACGAATCTTTACCTTGCTCGTGGCACCAGATGCAGTAATTGGCTTCATCCAGAGCGCCCATTAGATCAGTACCCGTATCGGTCAGTGCAAAGCCGTTACGCTCACGTAAATGCCCAAGCCGATGCGCCGGGTATCCGGCTGATTCATCCGTATCCAGAGACAATAAATGTTGAAAATCTAATTTCGCTGGCGACTTGAATAAAATGCCCTGCTGCGTATGCTGTTGTCCGGCAGGTGTCCTCAGTGCCCAGGCCGCATAGTGCAATGCCTTGTTCAACCGTGACTCATTCTCTACTTCTGCATCCATCCATTGCGTTACTTTGGTGGCAAAAACCAATTCTGAAAAGGGTTCACCAAATTCTGCCGCCAATTCTTTTTCTAGTGCCAAACCATCGATACCGGCCAACTCTTCATCGCCGACTTTTCCTTTTGCCCGACGTTGAACAAATTGCCGTTTACAGAAATACAGTGGGGCCAGCTCATGATGTTTTGCAGCCAGCTGCTGCACTTCCGTCTCAATGTTAAACAACCGGGCAATAAAATCTTCCACCCAAGGCGCAATCTCAATTAATAACGCAGAATCATCTTTCGGCAGCAATTCGTCGGGATGTACGCGCGCATATTCCAGCTTTTTATACAGTACCTCATCGCCGGTACGAAGAAAATCCAGAAATATTTGATCCAGTTTGACCAAACCACTGCGACGGTAGAAATCGGCAATTGTGAAGCCAAAGTTAAAATTCGATGAAGTTGTCATTGTTGCTTGTTGAGTGTGCAGCGTGGCATCTATTTTTGTCATAATCAATCATTCAAAATTTTATTATTTATTTGTAACGCCAGTACTTGTCGTTATTATTTCTGATAATACTTGCAGTCATTGTTAGCAATTTGTGCAAATCACTGAATCTTCATTAATGCCTGTGATTTATTTTTTCATACTCAGATAGCCACTTGACAAATTCATCGGGCGGCATGGGCTTTGCAATGAAATAGCCTTGAATCTCATCACAGCCAAGCGCTGCAGCCAGTTCATAGTCTGCTTTAATCTCAATTCCTTCTACTACCTCATTCGAGCTAAAAAACCTGCCTAATTTTATACTCGACTCAAGCATTGCGCGAGTGGCTGGATCTTCCGCAGCACCATGCGCAAAAACCTGGTCTACTTTAAGTTCCGTAAGAGCATATGCTTGAGCGTTTCCATAGACGAAAACCCGTGCCAAAATCATCAGTGGCCAATCCAAAACCTTTAAGTTTTATCCGTGTCAGAATATCCAGAATTTGCGCAAAGTCTTTTCCCAATTTGCTTTCAGTGATTTCCAGAATCATCCGGTCAATCGACACATTACAATCACTCACCGCATTTTCATAAACTTCAGGTAAATTAAACCGGTTCAAATTTTCCATTGAAACATTGACAGAAACCTTTATCCAACCTTTGCTGTAACCACACATCCAATTGCTGAGCGGCTTTTGTTAAAACACTGCGAGTCAATTCATTAATCAACCCGCATTGTTCGATAACTGGAAAAAACTGTCAGGTGAAACATAACCTTACTCTACGTGGCGCCAGCGTGCCAAACATTCAACACTTGTCACGTGATCGCTGGTAACAGCAATTTTTGGTTAATAGAATAAATCGATATGGCCAGCAATCAGGGCTTGTTTAATCTCTTCTTCATCAAAGATCTGTCTCATCCGGAATAATCACTGCCTCTCAAAGCCGGTTAAGAGAGCTGTTCCAGTATCGTTGCCAAAGAACCAACTGTAACCGGCTTAGCCAATGTACCAATAACATTCAATCCACGAGCCGTGGCCAAGCGTTCTGTTGCTTTGAGCAAAGCAGGAGCCACACCTGAAAATAATAAAATCCTGCCTCGATAATTTTGATCAGCAATGTTGTGCAGAAACTCAATGCCACCCATCCCTGGCATTTCAATGTCACAAATCAGCAGGTCAACAGCAACGACTTGCGCAGACAATACAAATAACCCTGCTTTGCCATCTTCCGCAACCAACACTTCATTGACACCCAGCTCTCTCAACAAATGGCTAACAAATTCCAGCATGAATGTATCATCATCGAGCACCAACACACGTGTCTGCTTCACTTTATTCATTCGATAAGCAGTTAAAGCCTATTTCAGTTTTATTACAATCCACTTTATCAATTGTTATTGCCCATACACGCTTTACTATCCCGTTTTGAAACTAGCCATTTTAATAACGTATTGACTAATAACTCAGGATTGATTGGTTTAGTTAGAAAATCATTCATACCAGCACTGCGGCACAAATCCTTATAATGATGGTCTGCATTGGCTGTTACTGCGATAATCAATAAATCCGCCCATTGCGCATTAGTCCGAATCAATCGCGTAGCTTCCAGCCCATCCATAACAGGCATTTGAATGTCCATCAACACACAATCCATTTTTTCGTTACGCAATATCTCCAATGCTTCTTTCCCATGATTCGCAATAGCTACAGACGCGCCATTGTATTCCAGCAATCCTTTAGCAACCATTTGGCTCAGTTCATTATCCTCGACTACCAGGATAGTAAATCCTTTTAGTTCCTGATGTGTATTTTGAATTAAGTTCATTCTGTTAGTTTGTTTTGATCAGGAACGGACATCACTCTGATAGTTTTGTCCTTTTCTCGACTTGTCCTTCGTCTTCATGAAGGCGAAATCATTCCGGCTGCTACCGTATTATTACTGCTTTCATCAATGACAATAAAACACCCGGTCGCACGATTACGTGCGTACTCGTCGCAGACAACCGGCAACTGCACTTTCAGTCCAACATGGGCAATATCATTCATATTTAAAGTACTCACCGTTTCGTGATCCAGAGTATTCACATCGACACGATAATCAATCCGGCTTATAACTGCTTTAACCGTGTGGGTCGTATGCTTAATCAGGTACTTCCGGCTTGGATCAAGCGGTTGTTCGGAAAGCCAGCATAACATCGCATCAAACGCTTTGCTAGCCTGCGGTGTATCGCCTGTTTTCACCAGCATATCACCCCGTGAAATATCTAAATGATCTTCTATGGTCAACGTGATGGATTGAGGAGCATTCGCCTGATTAATAGGACCCTCGTACCTGAGAATTTCTTTGATGCGCGAGGTTAAACCGGATGGAAGCAAGGTAACATTGTCGCCTACGCGGATGGAGCCCGATTCAATTCGTCCCATATAACCACGGAAATCATGTAATTCCTTAGTTTGTGGCCGACATACCCATTGCACGGGAAAACGAAAATCTTTACGATTGATATCATCCTCGATCGATACATTTTCGAGTAAATCCATCAGCGTGGAATTCTCATACCAATCGAGATGATCGCCCCGTTCAACTACCATATCCCCATTGAGTGCCGACATGGGGATATAGGTAATATTATGCAGATTGAGGTTTTCAGCAAAAGCGGCAAAGTCCTTACAAATACGCTCAAATACCGATTGAGAATAATCCACCAGATCCATCTTGTTAATGGCTACAACCAGATGTGGAATCCCCACCAGACTGGCTAGATACGCATGGCGGCGTGATTGCGTAAGTACGCCCTTGCGTGCATCAATCAGAATAATCGCCAGATTGGCAGTCGATGCGCCGGTTACCATATTGCGCGTATATTGCTCATGGCCTGGCGTATCGGCAATGATAAATTTGCGCTTGGGTGTCGCAAAGTAACGATAAGCTACATCGATGGTTATCCCTTGCTCTCGCTCGGCCTGTAATCCGTCAGTCAGCAGGGACAAGTCGACACCTTCCGAACCACGCTTGCGCGTCGTGTTGGTAATGGAGGTTAACTGATCCTCAAAAATAGACTTTGAGTCATGCAGTAAACGGCCAATCAAAGTACTTTTACCGTCATCCACACTGCCGGCTGTAATAAAGCGTAATAACCCGGTTTGATCAAACGAAATTTTTTTAATTGCCGACATTTAGAAGCCTTCTGGAAATTCGTATCACCGCAAAATATAGGAATAAGTGGCTCGAAATAATAGAAACCGGTTCATTAAATTGACTGAATGCGGTGTTCTCTCAGCCAATCATCACCACTGCTGCTGCGCCAATGTTAGAAATAGCCTTCTTTTTTGCGCAATTCCATGGATGCATCCGACGTCTGGTCATCCATGCGAGTGGCACCACGCTCAGTAATTCTCGTCATCGCTGTTTCCGCAATGATTGCATCAACATTAGCAGCATCGGATTCTACCGGACAGGTGCAACTCATATCACCCACAGTGCGAAAGCGCACCATCATTTGCTCAATTTTTTCGCCCGCTTGCGGTTGCACCAGGTGAGAAACCGGCAACAAGCCTGCAGCACGCCGGATCACTTCGCGCGTATGGGCAAAATAAATCTCAGGGACTTCCAGATTCTCGCGTGCGATATATTCCCAAACATCCAATTCAGTCCAATTACTGATTGGGAACACCCGGATATTCTCGCCGGGATGTGTCCGGGTATTATAAAGATCCCATAATTCCGGACGCTGATTTTTGGGATCCCATTGGCCAAATTCATCGCGGAATGAAAAGATTCGTTCTTTGGCGCGCGCTTTTTCTTCATCCCGGCGTGCGCCGCCGATACACGCATCAAATTTAAATTCTGCAATAGCATCCAGCAACGTCACCGATTGAAAAGAATTACGGCTCTGATTCTCAGAGCGCAATACCACTCTACCCTTTTTAATCGAGTCTTCCATACTGCGCACAATCAATCGCTCACCCAGCTCTTTGACGCGACGATCACGAAATTCGATGACTTCAGGAAAGTTATGCTCCGTATCAATATGCATCAGGGGAAATGGAAATCGCCCGGGACGAAATGCTTTCTCAGCCAAACGCAACAAAACAATGGAATCTTTACCGCCGGAAAACAGCAAAACAGGATTGGCACATTCTGCCGCCACTTCGCGCATAATATGGATCGCTTCACTTTCCAGCGCATCAAGATGGGTAAAGGGATTGTTGTTCATTTTCTTTCTCTTAATACTCGGTTTAAGGCAAACCCTGACTACGTTGTTTGCAAAAAAGGACTGATGACGCTGCTATCAATCGCGCCTATTTTAATGGAATAACCTTGCCGGTATGCAATCCACATTCTTTCGTTTCCGGCGTCTCCCACCACCAGCGTCCGGAACGGATATCTTCACCTGGCGTAATCGCACGCGTGCAAGGTGCGCAGCCGATACTGGGATAGAACTTATCATGCAACTTGTTATAAGGCACTTCATATTGCTTAAGATATTCCCAGACTTCTGCATTAGACCATTCCAGCAACGGATTCACCTTTTGCATACGGTTACCCATATCATAAGCAGACACCTTCAAACTTAATCGGCTGGTTGCCTGCTCGTGCCTTATCCCGGTCACCCAAGCACGTTTACCCTGTAAAGCGCGGCGTAATGGCTCCACTTTACGGATATGACAGCAGGCTTTACGCAGCTCGATACTCTGATAAAAACCATTAACGCCATTCTCGGCAACATAGGCTTCGACTTGTTTTACATTGGGAAAATAGATACGTAGCGTCGTTTTGTACCGTTCCCGCACTGTTTGCATCAAATCATAGGTTTCTTGCGGCAACCGTCCGGTATCCAGACTGAACATATCAATAGCGAGTTGATACCGGTCAATAATATCAGTCAATACCATATCCTCTGCACCCAGGCTGTTTGCAAATGTAACCGGCGCAAAGTCGCGCACTGTCTCGGTCAGAATTGCAACAACCTGCTCAATTTTCTGCTGCAACTCACTCATTGGCTATATCCGCCACCGGATTTCCCTTGCGCTGCACCCGCCGGAATAATGGCAGTTTCTGGTCAAAAGAAGTTTGATAAACTTCAGAAAAATCAGTCAATCCTTTTAAAGCATCCTCAATGTTACGATCCGGGCGGGTTGCAAAGGCATCAAAACCCACGCGTTGCATATAAAATAATTGATCACGCAAAACATCACCGATCGCCCGTAATTCCCCCTTATACCCAAGGCGCGCGCGCAGGTTATAGGCTATTGAATAACCTCGTCCATCTGAAAATTTCGGGAAATCGACTGCAATCACAGAAAATTTTTGTATATCGCCTTTCAAATCTTCCGGCCGCTCGGCACTCGCGAGCCACACACCTATTTCAGCACGTTGTTGCAATGCATCACGTTGCTGCAGCCACACTTGCAATGGAGCAATCACCTTACCTTCCGGCACCATTATATTTTCAGCTGACTCCTGTTCATTTAAACGGAGAACAATCCAATCATCCGAAACGATTGTTTTATTTTTTATAATCATCTTGACTAAAACCTTGGCGAATAATAAGGAACTGAATATCGCGCAGGAACCACGACATGCTTGTCGGCAGTCTCTTCTTCCACTACCGCAAAATCCGTCGCATACACATGTTCTTTAAAAGGCGCATGACCAATACGGCGCACGGTATCAATGAAGCTTTCCGCTTCCAACCGCTCGCGCAGATAAACCTGAAGCAAGCGATCGATCACTTCTGGCACCTGGTTAAATGTAAAAGACGGACCGATAATCTTACCAATTGAGCTTAGGTTACCTTCCGCGCCACCCAGCGATACCTGATACCATTCATCGTGATCTTTCTTTTCCACGCCGGTAATGCCGATATTGCCGATATGATGCTGTCCACAAGCATTGACACAACCCGAGATATTCAATGATATCTCACCGATATCATGCTGAAAATCCCAATCTTCAAACCGCTCGGCAATCAACTGCGCCAGCGGTATGGAACGTGCATTGGCCAACGTGCAAAACTCCGCGCCGGGACAACTGATGATATCGGTTAGTAAACCGATATTGGGTGCGGTCAGTTCCTGAGCAGTGGCTTCTTGCCATAACCGAACCAAATCCTTCTGCCGGACATCCGCCAATACCAGATTTTGTTTATGCGTGATGCGTAATTCACCAAAACTATAACGATCCGCCAAATCTGCGATGGCTTCCATCTGTTCAGCTGTAGCATCACCGGGTACACTGCCTGGTTTCTTCAACGACAAAACGACAATCGCATACCCTGGAACGCGGTGTGCTTTAACATTGCGTAACATCCAGTTGGAAAATGAGCGGCTATCCGCCTTGAATTCATTCAGTTGCGAATCATGATCGGTTAGTTTTTCATAAGCCGGATCAGTAAAGAAAGTGGTGGCGCGGCTGACTTCCTCACTGATTAAAGTGCCGGGGCCGTCCTTCAGATCTACCCAATCGGCTTCAACTTGACGTTTAAACTCATCAATCCCTAATGCCTTTACCAATATCTTGATTCGCGCTTTGTATTTGTTATCCCGTCGCCCATATTGGTTATAGATTCGCAAAATGGATTCGACATACGTCAAAATATGCTGCCCAGGCATAAATTCACAAATCTCACTGCCTATGATCGGCGTACGCCCCAATCCTCCACCCACCAGCACCCGGAAACCGATTTCGCCTCGCGCATTTTTTGTCACGGATAAACCAATGTCATGCGCATAGACAGCAGCGCGATCTTCTTTCCCGCCACTGATAGCAATCTTGAATTTTCGCGGCAAATAGGCAAATTCCGGATGAAAAGTGCTCCACTGGCGCAAAATCTCTGCATAGGGACGTGGATCTACCACTTCATCCTGAGCCACACCAGCGAATTCATCCGATGTAATATTGCGCACGCAGTTACCGGATGTCTGGATAGCATGCATTTCGACCGAAGCCAGATCAGCCAAGATATCGGGCGTATCTTCCAGTTTTAGCCAATTAAACTGAATATTCTGACGTGTCGTGAAATGCCCGTAATTACGATCATATTTGCGTGCAATATGGGCAAACATGTGCATCTGCTTCGACGATATCAAACCATAAGGCACTGCAATACGTAACATGTAGGCATGTATTTGCATGTACAAGCCATTTTGCAGCCGTAAAGGCAGAAATTCCTCTTCAGTCAACTCGCCGGAAAGACGCCGACGTACCTGATCACGGTACTGCTTGACACGATCATCCACAATTTGTTGATCATACTCATCATAGCGATACATTTTTAGTTTCCCCGCATATTCAGTCAAAGATGCTCAGTAAGGTGTGCAACAAAAATATCTTGATTAGTCAGTAATTAAACTGATCTTTTAGGATTCTTGGCTATAACGCTTGGACACGGGCAACAATAATGCTGCTTCCAAGGGGAATTTAGCGCCATACTTCATAATATGGTTTACATCATCATCCTCGTCATGCCTTAATGCCATACCAATATAAGCATGTTCACCGCTCTCACCCACCACCACACCAATGCGCCCGCCACAACCATTAAACCATGAGACATGTTTAGGTTTATTCTCAATATTTGTACTCATCAATCAATCCTATGTTTCATTAACGGGAAGCCGCTGAAGCCTGTCAATGAATCAGCAACTCACCATCATAGCCACTTATCATTCTTACACACAAAAAACAACTTCTTAATTATCGCCTTAAATTTATTGCACATTGATCATACTGTTCGGTTTTTGTTCCAATCCTCAAAAGTCAGTTTGATACCTGCCGCTACTACTTCGGGCAAAATATAGCAATGTTGCTATTCTATCAAAAAACGAAACGGGAATCGTCTTATGCCGTTTAATCACTGACAAAATGCAATACACCCATTTCACATAAAAGTTGATGTGAAATAGTACAGTTAGCTAAACAGTCAAAATATCAAAACACGAACAACAAGAACATCACACAGAATATTTACTCACTCTGACTGTGCTGGAGTCAATCAGGAAATCTGACACGACGCATCTAATAGGTAATTTCATTGAGTTATCTTTCTACTTCATTTTTTTAATCAGTAGCATCATAACAATACAAATTTATAATTCAAAATAATGTTATGTTAGATCGATATAACCACTTATTATTAACAGACACGACTTATGAAACTCCAGCAACTTCGCTATTTATGTGAAACTGCCAGCCAGGATATGAATTTATCCAAAGCGGCAAAAAAATTACATACCTCTCAACCCGCCATCAGCAAACAAATTCAGATGCTTGAGGATGAGCTCGGTGTAGATATTTTTTTGCGCAATGGTAAACGTATTGTACAAATAACGCCACCCGGGCAACTGATCATAAAAACAGCCACTCGGATGCTTCGCGATGCCGATAATCTAAAAAAAATTGCGCAGGAATTTACGAATGAAGCCGGTGGTTCACTGACTATCGCGACAACGCACACGCAAGCGCGCTATGCGCTACCCCCGGTGATCAAGCGCTTTACCGAACGTTACCCAAAAGTCAAATTAATCCTGCGGCAAGGAAGTCCGATGCAAATTTCTGCTTTAGTGACCTCAGGCGAAGCCGACATTGCGATTGCTACGGAAGCCATTGAACAATTCCAAGAACTCATATTACTGCCGTGTTATCAGTGGAATCGGTGTGTCGTTGTGCCACCCAAGCACCCGCTTCTGAAGTTAAAAAAACTTACATTGAAAGCGATTAATCAATATCCGATTATTACTTATGATTTTGCTTTTACCGGGCGCTCAAAAATCAATCAGGCGTTTGCAAGCCAGGGACTGGAACCCAATGTAGTGCTGACCGCTATTGACTCTGATGTGATCAAAACTTATGTAGAATTGGGGCTAGGTGTTGGTATACTGGCAAACATGGCTTTTGATCCCAAACGAGACAAAAATCTCAGATCCATTGATGCTAGCCATTTGTTTGAACCCAGCACGACACGCATCGGCATAAGCCGCAACAGTTATATACGTGGTTATGTCTTCGATTTTATCGAAATGTTTGCGCCGCACCTTGATCACGCCAGTATCCAAACAAAACTGGAAAGTAGTAAGTATGATGACTCAGAGGTTGCAAACTCATTCCCATTAAAAGCAAACACCCAATCATTTGTTGAGGTCAAAAAATGAAAACAATTCTTAGTTTGATATTGGCATCACTCATACTGGCATGCATTGCCCTTGGATCCGGCGCTTACAATATGGCGGCCACAGAAAAACACTGGAGTATTACGGAAAAGATTATTGAATGGGTGCGTGAAAGCTCCGTAGAAGCACGCGCGAAGAATCTGGAAGTGCCGCCATTGGATAATGCTGAGTTGCTGCTGATAGGTGCCGTACACTACAATGCCATGTGTACAACTTGCCATCTGGCCCCCGGTTTGAAGCCGACAGAACTGTCGATAGGTTTGTATCCACAAGCACCTGTATTCCATCAGCGCGAATCAGTCGATGATCCGCTCAAGAAATTAGAACACATCAGAGAATATTTCTGGGTAATAAAAAATGGCTTAAAAATGACCGCTATGCCAGCCTGGGGTCTTAGTCACGCTGATGATTCGATCTGGGCGATGGCGGCTTTTGTTCTCAAAATGAGCCATATGACACCTGAGCAATATGAGAACCTCATCAATTCAGCCAAAGACCACTCGAATGATCATGAACACAGTCATCATTAACTTGAATAACAAAAAAACAAGATTCGGTTTAGCCTGATTACCTGACCTGCTGCTTATCCAAGTACATAATTTTGATTCAATCGGTTATCGCCAAGAATCTTATTGCAAGCTACCTTTGCGCAAATTATCAGATTGGCGCTGGCCCTGACTCAATTTCCCTACGAATTGATCAATACTCAGAAGCGCTCGCAAAATTCCTGATTTCATCGGAACAATCATGCGCTGCCATTATCAGTGCCGATAATCCATACAGTCTACGGTTAAGCAATGAAAAAAATTGGGATGCACACGAATCACTCAGGAATTTCTTGATTTGTCATTCTTATCCGATCATTGAAAGCTTAAATCTTGATCCGGCTGACAGCTGGCCTGCAGAAAAAAGTTTTTTTGTGCCCGGACTGGATCTGAATACAGCTCAAACATTAGGACAGCAATATGATCAGAATGCGATTGTTTGGATCGGTAATGATGCAATACCCCGCTTGATCCTACTGCGCTAGAAACAATCGATTAAGCATTTGTTTCAACAGAAAATGACTCAACGCCACATAAGATATTGGGGCATCAAAAAATTCAGTGTAGCTGCCAACGCAAACCCGGTGCTATACTCATTACTTTAATAACAGTTTGGGAGATACAACTATGAAGCAAACACTCACCTTTCTGACTTTGGCTATATTCAGTTTCGGATTGCTTGCTTTTGATGCGGAAGCAAAGCGTATGGGAAGCGGTAAAAATATAGGCACACAACGTCAATCTGTTAACCAACAACAAGCTGCGCCTAACTCTCAGAAATCTTCTGCTGCAGCGCCTGCGGCAGCCGCTGCGGGGGGTGGAAGTAAATGGGGTGGCGCACTGGCAGGTCTTGCAGCCGGCGGTTTACTGGCCGCACTCTTTATGGGTGGTGCATTTGAGAACATTAATATGCCAGATATTTTGATTATGCTGTTATTAGCGGGTGCTATTTTCTTCATCATCCGCATGTTACGCAAACCCAAAACTGCAGAGTCCACACCCTCAATGCAATATTCCGGCACGAATACAAACACGCAAGATCGCTTCAGCACACCGCCTTTTACCACACCCGCAGGCACTGCAACAACGGATGATGACAGCGAAACCGCATACAGTCAGCCAAATATTCCGGCAGACTTTAAAGTGGAACCGTTCATACGCAATGCAAAGGCTTCGTTCATTCGTTTACAGACTGCGCATGATCATGGGAATGTCAACGAAATCCGTGACTACACAACCCCCGAAATGTTTGCGGAAATCAGCACGCAAATTAATGAACGAGGTGACGTACAACAGAAAACGGAAATACTGTTTATTGATGCCAATCTGCTCGAAGTTGAAACAACCAATGATTTGGCCATCGCAAGTGTCCGCTTTACCGGTCAGCTGCGCGATGCGCCCGATGGCGAACCAGAAGCATTTGATGAAATCTGGCATGTTCAAAAAGATCTTAAAAATTCTGATGCCACCTGGTTATTGGCAGGTATTCAGCAAGTTTCCTAGGTTAAGTTGCAATATAGCGTTATTGAATTAACCCGGCCGGAACGCACCTGTTTTTGGTTAAGCGATCAGGCGGGGTTAATTGAATTTTTTATCGCTTGTATCAACCCACACACAACTTTCCCCGATTAATCTTCAGCATTCATTTAATGATTGCGCCCAATCATTAACACCATGTATACGAGATTATCAAAAACTGTGATGGTCTTGGCTTTTGCACTGTATGCCTCGCTGGTAGTATTCAACAATTTGACTGATTACAACTCAAATTTTTCCCTCGTGACTCACGTCCTTACGATGGATACAACCTTTCCTGATAACCAGGGAATGTGGCGGGCTATTCATTTCCCCCTCATTCATCGTACGGTTTTTGGTTTCATCATTGGTATTGAAATCGTCATTGCAGGACTTTGCTGGCTAGGCGGTTTGCGTTTATATCAAAACCTTAAAGACCCTACATCCTTTAATCAGGCAAAAGGTTTTGCAATTCTGGGGCTAACACTTGGTTTTATCTTGTGGTTTACGGGATTTATGACAATTGGCGGAGAATGGTTCCTGATGTGGCAATCAGAAACGGCCAATGGACAGCAAGCTGCATTCCGTTTAGTTACGATAATTGGTATCACCCTCATCTATTTAGCCCAAACCGATGAAGAGAAACACCCATAAAAACCATACCTAACTTCAAATACTCCAGTTTATGATACCAATGCATCAATCCCGGCTTGGGCAATCTGCGCATCCTCGAATGATCTCACGCCACTGACACCGATCGCGCCGACAAATTGATTATTAACAGTAATCGGCAGCCCGCCTTCAATGGGCAATGTACCGGGTAAATTCAGATACCTCAGGCGTCCTTCCGCAATATTCTCTTCCCAGATTTTAGTCGGGCGACGAAAAGCAATAGCGGCACGCGCTTTTTCAATGGCCACGTTAATACTGCCGAACTGGGTATGATCAAGGCGTTGCAGGTAGAGCAAATGACCGCCGTCATCAACGATAACAATAACAACCGGCCATTCATTCCGCTTGGCTTCCGCTTCTGCACCCGCGGCTATTTTCTTGGCATCGTCCAGCGTGAGAATTATTTTGTTCGTAGTCATATCCACCTCTCAGAGCAGCAGGCCGGAATCCCTTCGGCACCAACTTTCGATTCAACAGAATATGAACCTGCAGCTTATTTTTATGTTGCGATAAAATCAAAATGACCTATTTAGTTTGTGGCAATGTTATTTAAATCCCGGCGCCGCCCTCGAACACTTCCTGACGCATCTGGGCCTGTGAAATATTACTGCCCGGTGGCACACTGCGCGTCAACCACACATTACCGCCGATCGTCGATCCTCGTCCTATGGTAATGCGCCCCAATATCGTTGCCCCAGCATAGATCACCACATCATCTTCAACAATAGGGTGGCGCAAATTGCCCTTCACCAAAGCACCATTCTCATCAACCGGAAAACGTTTGGCTCCTAATGTAACTGCCTGATACAGGCGCACATTCTGACCAATAATCGCAGTTTCACCAATCACCACACCAGTACCATGATCAATAAAAAACCTGCCGCCAATCTGCGCACCCGGATGTATCTCTATACCGGTTACTGAATGCGCAATTTCTGAAAACATGCGCGCGATCAATGGCGCGCTCAGACCATGCAAAACATGCGCCAGCCGGTAATGCGTAATAGCCATTATGCCAGGATAACAAATCAGTACTTCATCCACATTACGCGCCGCCGGATCACCTTCATAAGCCGCAATAATGTCGCTTTCCAGCAGACTCCGGACTTCCGGCAGCCGTTTGGCAAATGCCTGCGTAATGGCAACCGACTGTTCACGATCTTCATTGCTGAGAACTTCCAGGCCAGAGTTATAGTGCAGTTCATGTTGAATTTGCACCATTAATTCGCGCAATGTCATGTTCAGCGTATGCCCAACATAATAATCGATGCCTTCATCCGCAAATTCCGACGAACCCAGCCGATTAGGAAACAAGACCGCGCTCAGGCCCTCAGCAACGCCCATCAGAATCTTGCGCGACGGCAACTTGGGGGGCTTGTCGTGCCGCCGGTTACGGCTCTCCAGTGAAGCCATGCGTAAAGCACGCAACTCAGCAACAATATTCTCCACATCCAAATAAGCGCTCCACAAAAGAGGATCCTGCGTTCTCTTGATATCGTTCACGATGTCGTCAAACCCCGTTCATCAAACATGCCTTCAAAAAGAATACTGCTCAGATAACGTTCAGCAGAATCCGGCAAAATGACCACGATGGTTTTTCCGGTATTCTGCGGGCGTTTGGCATGGCGTACCGCAGCTGCCACGGCCGCGCCGCAGGAAATACCGGCCAGAATGCCTTCTTCACGTGCCAAGCGGCGCGCATACGCTATCGCTTCTTCATTACTGACTTGCTCTATCTCATCGACCAATGATAAATCCAGATTATCGGGAATAAACCCTGCACCAATTCCCTGAATCTTATGCGGCCCAGGCGCCAGTGATACACCGGCGCGCTTTTGCGACAATACCGCGCTCGCCGCGGGTTCAACCGCCACCGAGGTGATAGCTTTACCTTTGGTTTGCTTGATATAGCGGGAAACGCCGGTAATCGTGCCGCCAGTTCCCACACCTGCTACAAAAATATCGACGGCGCCATCGGTATCATCCCATATTTCCGGGCCGGTCGTTTTTTCATGAATTTCCGGGTTGGCTGGATTCTTGAACTGTTGCAACAGTACATAACGGCCCGGATCAGAAGCAACAATCTCTTCCGCCTTCGCCAAAGCACCATTCATCCCGCGCGCACCATCGGTTAATTCCAGTCTGGCACCCAACGCAATCAACAATTTACGGCGTTCTACACTCATCGTCTCCGGCATCGTCAACGTCAACGGAATTCCCCGCGCAGCGGCGACAAAAGCCAGCGCAATACCAGTATTACCACTGGTCGCCTCGATAATTTCTTTTCCAGGGCCGAGTATCCCGCGGCGTTCAGCATCGTCAATCATTGCAGCGCCAATGCGGCATTTCACCGAATACGCCGGATTACGTCCTTCAATTTTTGCCAACACCAATGCCGGTGCGCCGTCAGTCACCCGGTTAAGACGTACCAGCGGCGTACGCCCAATGGACAATGAATTATTTTCAAACCAATTTGCCATAAATTTTCCTTTTCTGTGTGATGCCTATTCAGACGACCCACCAGTCTTTCTTTAATCAAAGACAAGAGCCGCCCATTTCGACACGACTAAACCCAACGGATTAGCCAAAATCATAAGCATTTCACTATAACGCATTCGTTCTCAGGCTGAAAGTACATATGCTGCTATTTCATCAATTGATAAGGAACGTAGGCATTGGTAGCATTATCAGAATAAGTCATCTAGGAGTCTGTCGGGCTTAAGCAATCGTAGCGAGCCGAGTGGGGGAACAAGTGCGTATTTTCTCTATTTTGAGTCGCATAGTTTATCTATGCAACGAGAAATTGAGAAAATATGAGCCGTTATCCCACTGGCGCAGTAGATTGACCTTAAGTCCGGCAGACTCCTAGCACACGATCCCTGTCTTTAAACTGATTTAAACAGATTCTCTATCTACACTTGAAAGAAACTGGATTTCGTTTTAATCATCGTCGTGATAACCTCTATGATGTAATTGTAAAATTATTATGTTTAAAGCCTGTTCTGGCTGATTCATAAATTCTAATAAAGGAGAAAATCATGTCATTACGCATCAACGATATTACCCCGAATTTCACTGCAAAAACTACTCTGGGAACAATTGATTTCCATCAATGGATCGGTGATAGCTGGGCCATCCTGTTTTCTCATCCCAAAGATTTTACGCCGGTATGCACCACCGAATTGGGCTACATGGCCGGCCTGGAAAAAGAATTTGCACAACGCAACTGCAAGGTAATCGGCTTGAGTATCGATCCGATATATAACCATGCGCAATGGGCTAAAGACATTGAAGAAACCCAAGGTCACGCGGTTAAATTCCCGATAATCGGCGATACTAATTTGGCTGTCGCCAAGTTATATAACATGTTGCCTGCGGATGAATCAGGCACATCGGAAGGACGCACAGCCTTAACCAATGCGACCGTTCGTTCTGTATTTATCATTGGGCCGGATAAAAAAATTAAATTAATGATGACCTACCCGATGACCACTGGCCGAAATTTTAATGAAATTCTGCGTGTGCTGGATTCGATGCAGTTGACTGCGCAATACAAAGTGGCTACACCGGTTAATTGGAAAAAAGGTGAGGATGTGATCATTGTGCCCAGTGTCTCCAATGAAGAAGCGGAAAAACTCTTTCCACAGGGCTTTAAAACCATCAAGCCTTACTTACGCACAACGAAACAGCCCGGCTAGTTTAGGTTCGCTCTGCCCAAGTAGAGAAGTCAGTCTGAATAGCGATGAACGAACGCTAACTGAGTGGCTGCTCATGGATTCTTTGCTGCAATTCTTGCAGTTCAGACAATGCATATAAAAAACACAGCGGCGAATCAAAGAAGACTTCGATTCGCCGCTCGTTGAAAGTGGCATCAACTCCAATTTCTTTTAAAAGATCTAAAAGCTACTCATGGAATTGGCCTGAATTTCTAGTGGATCGTTTATTTTCCTTTCTTCATAGCATCACAACTATCGAGGAAGGCTTGCCGTCCAGCTTCATCGTTCTTAAAAGCTGTGAGGGATGACTCCAGTCCTCTTCCTGCACAATTTTCCGAACTTGCTTCGGGAACTCCGCCACAACCGATCAGTGCGATACTAAGGCCAATGATACAAACGACGCTATATTTAAAATTCATCTAAAATTTTCCTCTATAAAATATTCACTATGGCTTGATGGTTAAACTCGATTTCTCAATCGTTTGGCGCTGGCCCGGCCATTCGAACCCAACGGTATAATTCTACATGAATCCTCATAGTCATAGTATTTCTGTCATGCTTTAGGCTACATGGAGCAATAGGAGATTACCGTCATGTCATGGAGCCTAAAGAATTGGTACCGGAACCACATTCTTCAGCGAGAAGAAATACCCGATACCATTTGGCAAAAGCTAATCCATCTGCGCTGCCTGAAAGGGCTCAATCCTGAGGAGCTCTCGCGCTTGCGTGATTGCGCCACACTGTTTCTGCATGACAAGCAAATTTATGGCGCGCACGAACTGGAAATTACCGATGAAATGCGAGTGACGATTGCGCTGCAAGCTTGCCTTCTGATTCTGAATCTTGACTTGGATTACTACCAGAATTGGAGCCAGATTATTGTGTATCCCGGAGAATTTATTCTGGATTACGATTATGCGGATGAATTTGGCGTTGTGCATCATGTGCATCGTGTCGCATCGGGCGAAGCATGGTCTGCCGGGCCGGTGATTCTTTCCTGGCAGGATGCGGCAGATACGGATACCCATCCCGGGCATAATGTGGTCATTCATGAATTCGCACACAAAATTGACATGCTGTATGAAGGCGCCAACGGCTGCCCGGAGTTGCATGTGAACATGAGCGCGTATACCTGGCATGAAGTATTCAGCAGTGCCTATGCCAAATTCTGCCATCAGGTCGATAAGCGACATGAAACCATCATTGATCCGTATGCGGCAGAGAGTCCGGCGGAATTTTTCGCGGTGCTGAGTGAAGTATTTTTTGAACTGCCGTTCATCACGCAGCAGCACTTTCCCTCGGTTTATGAGCAATTAGTGCTGTTTTACCGCCAGGACCCGGCGCAGCGCTGGTGTTGAGTCTCGCTCTGTGGTTATTTTATTAACGCATGCTTATTCACAGCGTCAAGATCAATTTCTGTGTATGCGCTGACGACAAAATCTGCTTTTTCTAATTTCCCGGGATCATAGGTTGTCGTGATCGCAATGCACCACATTCCGGCACTTTTGGCGGCGTCGATTCCATGCGGCGCATCTTCAATGACGACGCAGTTTTCCGGCAATGACTGGAGTTGCTGCGCTGCGTACAGAAAGATGTCGGGATTGGGCTTGGAGCGATAGCCTACTTTGTCCAGCGTGTAGATTTTTTTTTCAAACAGTGCCGAGAGGTTAAGGCGCTGATCCACGCGTTTCAGTAGCTCTTGATCCATTGATGTTGCAATGCAGGTTTTGTAGCGGTTGCGCACGGATTCGTAGAATTCAAGAAATCCGGAGATGAAGCTGGTTTCATGAATAAAAAGATCCTGCACGATATCTGCACGTTCTTGCGCTAACGTTCCGGTATCTCCTGCAAATTGATACACTTGCTTCATCACCTCGACCCCTTCAGCAAGCGTCCGCCCGGTGAGTAATGGTTTGATCCGTTCCCGGTCATAGACAAAGCCCCTACGCTGCAAAAAGATTTCCTGCCCCTTGTCCCAGACCGCTTCCGTATCAATCACAATGCCTTCCGCATCAAAAATAATCGTATCAATCATGACATTGTGCTCAAATTAAAATAAATCGCTCAAGTGTGAAAACAGCCCTTTATTTCTTTAATAGCCCCCCAAGACTGCTTAATAATTCTTTGAAGGTTTTTTCTTTAATATGGCCATAGACTAGGAGAGCAGCTAACAACATCACGACAAAGAAGGTAAAGGCCAGTAGACCGAATTTCTCGTTGACCATCAAATAAAAACCAAGCCCGGAGAGCAGGGTTGCAAATCCCATGATGATGATAACCGGAGCGATTTTCCAGCCAGCGGGTTCAGAACGGGACTCCGGCGTACGCGCAGGAAGATCCGGATATTCTGTGCCCGCGTGCTTTTGCAAAACAGCCAAGGCAGGCAATGCTTTGGCTGTGGCCCAGGAAAATAGTCGCGGCCCATAAAAAGCCCCGGTGTTTTCATCGGTCTTGTCTTTAAGGCTATGCATGGCTTCATGCGCCAATGCACTTTTCTTATCATCCAAGTTCTCCGATCCCAACAGAAGTCGCATCAACAAGGTATCGGTCATGAACATAAAACCATAACCGCCGGTTTGGCCATGCGCAATTTTGGTTTGGTCAATTTCCACCCATTCTTCGCGCAGCCTGATGGCTTTATCCGGGTTCCGCAGCAGCCATTCGGTCGCCTGTTTTTCCTGTTCCGGAAATGTACTTAGATTATTGTTTCGCGCAATTTGCAATACCAGTGCAGCATGGATGGTATGGACGCCTTGCAGGGGGCCAGCTTCGCCGAATGAACCGCGCACTTCATCGCCCCCATCATTGTAATAAGCATTCACCAAATGTTGCAGACTTTCTGATATCTGGCTTTGATAAGCCCCAGGATAGGCATCGTAGGCATCCAGCAAAGCGGTCAGCGCAAAACAAGTCGGCATCAGCGCATCGGATTTGCCTCGGGCATAACTCCAGCCTTTTGTATTTTCATTTCTGCGCGCAAGCAGCCATATCAGCGCCAATTGCACAGGGCCTTCGTCGATTCCCCTGCCGGCTTTGATGAGCGCCTGAATCGCATAGGAAGTACGCACCAAATCCGGGATATCAACAGTTTTCCCGTCATCCGTGGTTAATTCTCGTGGCCATGAGCCGGCATCTTGCCCATTCAATGTCTGATGTTTCAGAAGAAAATCAACCGCGCCGCGGATCGAGCTGGTGCCCGCATGACAAATCCCGCTATCGATCAAAGCGATCATCGCCTCGGCAGTATTCAGTACATTGACATGACTGCCGCGACGCTCGCCCCATCCCTTCGATTCACTGTCTTGCTGCTGCTCCAGCCATCGGCCCGCATTTTTGATAATTTCAGTGATCTGAGTCATGGAATCCTCTCCAAAATTTTTCTTGATTAGAAAGATTCTTCAGCTTGCCGAAGCCAACGTGTTGGGCGAGGCCCGATAGTGGCTGCAGCGACGAACAGACGCAGAGGGAGCGCTTCA
>NZ_JAYUWI010000075.1:0-13403 GCF_043753625.1 Nitrosomonas sp. | reverse complement strand
GAGCACGATCAATCAGTCGTCGCCAACCGAGATAATTGGCAAGGTAATGTGTGGCGATACCGTGAAATCGGCGCATCCACTCTTTGAGGCGACTGTCGGGGGTATGTCAACTTCTCCCAAAACACCGTACATTTTTTTACTTGATGGGGGAAATCAGATTATTTTCTCTTTTTAAGCTCTTATTAATTTCTAAATCAAGTACAGATTGAATGACTTGCTTTAAATCGGGTCCGCATCGCCGAAAACCTAATAATCTAGATACTTGTTGTATTAGCTCAATATCTTCAATTTGAACACTCTCATTTGCTAAGTGCCTTAAGGCAACTCTAATTTCTTGTGGTGGAATATATGCAGCATCGACTAAAGTTCTACTAGTCACACTTGATCTATCTCGAACAGTGAATTTGCTATGAGTTTCTGAAAACCAAAACTTTCCTTCATTTAATAAACCACTAGTCTGTTGCAAAGTTTTTAGTGTTCTGTCCTGAATTCTATTGCCAGATCTTTCTTTACTAAAAGCTTTAGATACTCGCCTAGCAACTTCTTCATGATGAATTGGACCTTCAATGTCAACTATCCTCTTAATCAGTAACCCCAATTCATATAACGGTATTTCATGGGGTTCTTTAAAAGAGTCTATTTTTTCATCAAATTCTTCATAGGGAATTGACACTTGTCCTTCAATAGCGGAATGTCTTACTATTGATTCAAATATGTCATGAAACACTTCTATAGGCTGATCATCCTTTAATTGCAATATAGGTTCGCGGTCGGCATTACTCAATGAAGCCAAGTAATCAAGTAGTTTAGCTTCTTGATCATGACGCCTATGAAACCAGTCCGTACTCCATATTCTATAAATTTTCCATCCGCGACTTTCCAGAATTTCTTGTCTTAAACGATCACGGTCTCTAGCTGATCTTGAAGAATGATATGTTGCGCCATCACATTCAATACCGCAAAAGAACTTGTTTTCATTATTTGGATCTACAACACCAATATCAATAAAAAATCCAGACATTCCAACTTGGGGTTGAACTTTATAGCCATTCTTTGTTAGGAATAATGCCAATGATTCTTCAAAATCACTATCAAAGCTCTTTTCAGTATCAATGGGAACATCAAAATAACCTTTTTCAGCAAATTGTAAGAATTCTCTAAAAGCATTAATTCCTAGCTTACCTGGAGATACCTTAATGTCTTCAGCTGTAATAGATGAGAAAACTTTGCAGCATTCCTTAGCTCGTGAAATTAATACGTTGAGGCGACGTTCGCCACCATCAGCTGCAAGAGGACCAAATGTCTGAGTTAAACGACCATCCTCACTACGACCATAGCCTACAGATATAAAAATTACATCTCTTTCGTCACCTTGAATTGATTCAAGGTTTTTTACAAAAAAGGAATCATGCTTACTAACAGAAAAGAAATATTCAACTTCCTGATGCTTTCTTCGATATTCGTCAATCAAATCACGAATTGCGTCTCTCTGAGCCACTGAAAATGCAGCCACACCAAGAGATTTATCAGGGTGAGTTTTAGCAAAACTAATTACTTCTTTAGCAATTAGCTCAGCCTCTAATATGTTTCTACCACCGTCTGGCCCACCCCTTTTATATCCATTTTGTGGTGACCTAACAAAAGAAACACCAAATCCATCTTCATAATTAGCCCTTAGTACTGAGGGAGGTAACAATAACTTGTTATCGTAGAAATTTCTATTTGAAACCGCAATTAATCCCGGATGCTGACTGCGATAGTGCCAGCGCAACATAACTTTATTTTGAAAGACGCTATCGCATAAATCTAAAATACTTTCCACATCATTAAAAAAATAAGATTCATCGTCATCAATAAATTCTTCTCGATCAGAATCCTCTGTTATGCGATTGAAGAAATTGGTGGGAGGCAATTGCTTTATATCCCCAACTACTACTACTTGCTTTGCTCTAGCTATAGCGCCAAGAGTATCTTCAGGCCTTACTTGACTAGCTTCATCTATTAGAACCAAATCAAAAGTCATTGATCCTGGCGCAATAAACTGAGCTATAGACATTGGGCTCATTAGGAATACTGGCTTTAACTCGTGGATGGCCCTTCCCGCCTTTGACATAAGCTTTCTAACTGGATAATTATTTCTCTTCTTGGCTATTTCCTGACGGATAGACAACATTTCACCATTTGTTCCTTTTGGGCAATTCTTAGAATAAGCCTCAAGAACTTCCATGGATGCTATCTTTAATCTTTCTTTATCGGATTTGCGAAATCTACCCAATTCCTTATCCAGTTTAAATGCGTCTATGTCGGATAAGCTTTGATCAACTGCAACAATAGATTGCCAAATATTTTCCAAGATGGATACACGGATAACAGGATTAATATGGTCCGCCTGAATCTCACCCTTAAATACCTTAGCGTGACACTCCTCGCCAATCTCTGATTTTAACTCGTGCAAATCATTTCTAATTTTTGACCATTCATTAATTCTCGACGAGTTGTTGTACCAAGATGTAATTTTTATATCTAATTCATAAAAAGAAAGCGACTGCACTGATTCAAATTTAATTTTCGTAGCCAGACATATTTCAGATAGTTTTTGAGAAAAATGTCTAATTAAATTAGCAATATCACTTATCAAGCTCCACGCGGCTTGATTACCAATTAACTTAACTATTATATTTTCTTTGATTTCATCAATATCAATAAATATCTGATACCATTCAAATAATTCTATAAGAACCTGTTCATCACTATTCCCACCTTTCCAGATTGATCCAAGTTCAACTTTAATTTCAGCATTTACATTGCTAACATCATATTCAAGACTTTTAACTAACAAGGCTTGATCAATTAAGGCTAGGCGATTTTTAAAGCCATTAGGTAGTCCTTGACGAAGAAGTCCTTTTAAGCTTCTTATTGAATTTCTGTAGGTCTTATTAAGAAAAGAAAAAATTGATCCGCCTGAACCAGCAAGCTTAATTCTCAGATCTGTGAGGTCAAACAATTCCCAATTAGCAATAAATTGATCATCAGTGATTTTTTTATAAGTTTTGAATTCATTAATTTTTAATGCGATAGCCTGTAAATCAACAAGGTTTGCTTTCATTTTTCTAGAGATCAATACTGACAGAGGTACATCTGGCAGGGTGCTAATCTTGCTAGTCACTACAGCAAATAACCAATTGAAATCATCTAAAGTAAACGATTCTATATACTCACTGGACAATGACACATTGCTACTAAGCTCATTAACCAAATCTCTAAACTTGTCATTTAAGGCTTTTAATGCATGTAACTCTTTTTCTAATCTTTCAATATCCATTGGTGTTAACGCACCAGCCTCAGAGAGGCACCAAGGGTGTTTTTCTGGTATGCCTGATTTCTTTAATCGATCACCTAGATCCACTAGGCGATTTGATAGAACTTCTAGTTTTAGTTTCGTATAACTAATTGAATTAGGTATTGAGAAATTAAAAATATTTAAGCCTAAGCGATGGAACTTAGCAATCTCTCCCATTATTTCAAAGGGAGAAAAACCCCATGGGTCTCTAGGTTCATTAACACGTTTTGCATGTTTATTTAAAAAGTCTTGGCTTTCAATCAGATTATTAAGCACATTATTCGGAACCTGCGGTTGGTCGGGAAACTCTACTGAATCCCTGATTTGCTTTAGTACAGCCCTTTTTGTTGCTTTACGACTATGTAGCTCAAGGCAAATAACACCTAATCCTACTTTTGATAACCGTTCATGAACTACATTGAGAGCTGCCATTTTTTCGGCAATAAACAGGACTTTCTTACCCTTTGCAACGGCTGCTGCAATAATATTTGTAATCGTTTGAGACTTGCCTGTTCCAGGTGGACCTTGGATAACTAAATCTCTACCACTCAAAACCGTTTGTATAGCCTCGGTTTGAGAGCTATCGGCATCTACTACGTAGACTAAATCTGCTGGTGTAAAGTAATCATCAATTAACTTATCTGACTGAACTATTGGTGGATCAGGATAGTTATTATCTTTTGGAGGCATTAATAGCCTTTGAACTATGGAATGCTCCAACAAACCTTTACCTTCAGGCCAGTTTTCAGGATCAAGATCGCGCCATAACAAAAATTTATTAAACGAGAAAAAGCCTAGAACAGATTCGTTAGGCAAAATTTCCCATCGGGTTTCTTGTGTTATTGCCAAACGTACTTGCTCACAATAATCATTTAATAACCAAGAATCTTCCTCGGGAATATCCGGCAACTCAATTGAGTTTTGCTCTTTCAGCCAAAGTTTTAATGAAATATTTGTGAATAAGTCTTCATCTCTTGGTTTGAGTCTAAATTTATCTTTTGCCCCATCTCTAACTAGCTCAACCGGCAAAAGAACCAAGGGTGCATAACGTTCAACATCAGAAGTATCATCTTCAAACCATTTTACGAATCCCAATGCTATAAAAAGAATATTGACGCCTTGCTCTTCTTCATACTCCTGTGCTTCGAAATAAAGTGACTTTAATTTCTTTTGCAAACTTTCTTTTTCTAGCTTGGTTTGCAATTGATTAGCACTGATATTTACTGACTCTGTAGAGTTTTCTATTAATAACTGATTGTCTTCTGAAGGCTCGTTAATCGGATTAAAATACATGTCGTTTTTATTGTTGTAGAGAGTATTAAAAATATTCTCACTATCAACATTGAAGAAACGAATATTTTTAGTTCGACTTGTATTTAGATTAGTACTAATTAATTTATTTCTTAGATTACGGTCGACAAGTCTGTCTCTTGCTATAGATAAGCGAGCCAATAGCTTATCTGACATTCCGGGTGGTATATTATTAGCAAATGGCCCTATGGGCTTACTTTCAGCTTGAGTTTTGGACTGGGTAGTATTTTCAGACATTAATAATTCTTAAATCTTAGAAAAGTTAAAGCGGATCAAGATGTAATAACTCGGGTAGAGCATACTAGAAGATTATGGCCAGTAAATTTTATATCCCACACAAAAGAAATTAGTTGTGCTTCCATGAAATATAAGAATATTTAGTTCATCGCAAGGCTATATAGTCTTCTTGCCTTGTGAGTTGTGCCTAACAATCTCTTTATTTTTTTCAAATGTATTTGATTGATTGCCTTATCAATATTGTAATTTACATATCGGTAGGATTATGATTTTCTTGCGTACTGTTATTAACAGAACTCGAACTGCAAGGCGGCTGCGCAGCAAATGCGGCCTCGCTGCCGTTGTCGCTCCCACTCGGACGCTTTGCGCTTCGCAGTTCGGTTGGTTCTGTGTTCACTGCACATTTTTAAATACGCCATAGATGTAAGCGAGTAGGTAATTGAATGGAATCCGTCTCAACACCGCATATTTTCTATCTTATCGGATTACCGTATTTCCCAAGTTCTTTAGATTCTATTTTATTAATTTGATGGAATTGTCTTTCCGTTTAGCAGTTGCACCGCCCATCAATTGGAGGAATTACCATCACTTACCTTGATCGGCTGCTTGCGTGCTTGATCCAAAATGCTTTCTGCTGCGCTAATGATTATACGACGTTCACGCCAGATTGAAACGGAAGCATCGCCAATTTGCTGGAAACCTCATCAAATAGCTAACCTGTTCATAGATTCCTTAGACTACAAAAAACTTTAAAATTTTTCTTTTAGTTTCATAACTCGGCTTCGCCCCATTTCGAATGTCATAAAGTGTTTGCCGTGGAATTCCAGTCAACTTGACCCATTCCTTCATAGGTTTCTGCTTAAGCAATTCAGCCAACCCCATTCTTCCATATTCTTCAGCTTCTTCATATTCAACGATACCTTCACTTCCCTCGCTAATATCATCCTTAACGCGGTTAGTTTCTTTGCCAATAAAGATGTGCTCTATGATTCGAAGATGCCGCCGCTTCAATCTCCCTATATCTTTTGGATTGGATGCCTTTGCTTCACCATGTGAGAAATAGTCAGCTACACACTCGGCCAGTGTTTTGTGCTCAATAGTGAATAATTCGTTCTTATCCATTCGTTTAATTTGAATGCAGATATCTTGGTATGACTTACCAAACGGCGCATAAAAAGCAATGCCTTTCAATTCCAATGGATTATAAGGTTGAATGTTTTCTTCATTCCTATTAGTTGATTCAGTTATTACCTCAAAGTGACTTTGCGATCTACCAAGCAAATCAAATTGATTCAACGATGGCAACATCACCATAAACGAGAAAGGCCGAATATCTGAAATATTTTTAAACCGTTTCAACAATTGAGCTGTAGAAACAGTTACCTTTGTTAATGCCGGTTCAGATAGAAAAGGAAGCTTGATGAGCGATACCCGCTTTTTCCCATCTTCAATTTCTTTAATTGCGTGATACCACAAATCATACATCCATCGATGGCCACCAAGCTTATAAACGTTCTCACAAGGTTCTGGTGTTGTGGGTTCATAGGATGTGGGTTTCATCCAACCACCCGTACCATGTGAAGAGAATTTCCTTATTCGATAACCAGTATCTGTACGGTTATACAATGCATATCGCTTTGCAGAAATAGCTATGCAGTACAAAGGCTCAGGTACTTTATTAAATTCATTTACATCTTCAATTTTCAATATTTCGGATACATTGCGATAAGGTGATAGCATTTTGAAACAATCACAAATTTCCTGAACCTTAACTCGGAACGTTTCACGATCCATATCCTCCGGCTTAGCAAAAGCCATCGAATCGGTATCGCACAACACATAATCAATGCCTCGATCATTTGCCAATTTTTCGGCAATTGCTAAGAGTAAACGGCCAGCAGCAGGAATCAATGCACCACAGGGGCCCATGAAATACGGCCCTGGCTCCTCTATTGATTTGGTTTTGCCTTTGCTATATTGATCTGCATAGACATGCACGGGAATATTTTTGCTCTCACTATCATCAGGATTGATTTCAACAAGGACGCCATAGCTGGTTGAATTTGCGATTAGCTTGAGGGCTTGCTGCAAACCATCAAGATAAAGAGATTCATTGCTACCTACTGAGTGATCTTTCATCTGTTTCTTAATATCTCCGCGCATTTCAATAACACGTGCAAACAGATCATCTGCTGTCAGATCGATGGAGAAACGCTCATCGCCAAACAATTGCCATTGTTTGGTTTTAATTTGGCCTTCAGGTAAAAGCTTAAACGCATCAACAATATGTGGAATTTTTCCGTTCAACAATTTTGAAGCAAGTACATCAGCTAAACAATACCAAACAGGTAAATGAGAGTAAGCATAATTCAATCCAATGTTAGTGGCTGCGCTTTGTTTTCCATAAGTCGTGCGAATTGGTAATAAGTCGCCATCGGGTAATATTTTCACAAAATATCGAAGTAAAGGCCAAGTTTGTTTTTTCAACAAATCATTTAAAGTTAAATCGTTTAATAATTGCTGTGTTTCTTCAAGGCAAGGTTCTACAGTTATTTTTTCAGCAAGCAACAATTGCTGAATATTCATCAGCGCATTAACAGTCGGATATTCACTCGTGAAATCGGTATAAATCACCTCAGTCGGCTTTAATCGAATACGAACTTCCGTTCTTCCACCATAATATGCAGTCATGGCTTTGCCGATTGCATCCTTAGGGAAATCTGCGTGTTGTTTAAGAAAGGGGGGAATCCCCAAATCTTTCAAGTACGATTTGCCAATCGATGCTTCAGAAAATATTTTCCAAGGTTCACGTGACAAACCATGCTTACGATAAACTTCCCGCTCTGCTTGATATAGCGCCCAAGTCGCTTGTACATCCTGAACCGCATATAGCAAATATTTTTCAGTAATTATTTCTCCATGATCGATTTCTTCTTCCATTTTGAGCGAACGGGCCTTAAATCGCTTGCCCATACCGTAGAGTGTTGTATCCCCCGGCCCGAGCAATGCTTTTCCAAAAGTAGACGTATCCAGAAACCGCCCTCGATAGCGATTCACTTTTTTGCTCGGTTTACGCTGGGTACGGAAATCAAACAAAGCTTTCTTACCACCCAGCGCCTTAATACGTATTGGAGGATGATCAAAACAAGAATCGTCTTGACGACAATTGCAAAGCGTTAACCAGAAGCCGCCATAAAATTTTTCTTTGGCTTCACCCCAATATGTAGCCAATCGTGAAAGATCGAACGGCAGATTGTGTCCAATACATAAAGCTTCTCGTTTATATATCCAGGGATAAAAGATCTTGCAAATAAAAACATCTTTCTTAAATAGTTCAAGATCATAAGTTGCAACAAAACTTTTTATGATAATCAGTTCTTCATTACTGATCTCGTCAGGATTATAAAAAATACCCGCTTTAACAAATTTATCCAGTGCATCACGATTTAACTCACCTTTCCGATAGAGCCACATGCGGGTTTCCGCACCAATGCCATATATCGCATAAACACCAAAACGCAATGCTTGGCGGCTATCGGTTGTAGTTTCGGTATCCAATACAAAACAATAACCGCCATAAGGTTGCTCAATATCCCAAATGGTTTGAGCTTCGTTATTTCGCTCTTCCTTGGCATTACTCTGATAATCATCAATTAAATCATTTTTAGTACTTGCTGAATTATCTTGTTTTTCTGTATTTATACGGTCAGTAAAACAGCGTAAATACTGTGAAACAGGCATGCATGCTCTATCTCGTGGTTTCGTCATATTAATAAATTATCGTTAATAGTTCTGAGCGGATGCTCGGGCCATTTTTAGTCCAAGGATTAGAACTATGACTAACGGCATTACTTTGACTAAAAATATCACTGCATCGATTGCTGTCCAAATTGTGTCCTTAGCCATTTGCTGCGATTTTTCGCTTAACACTTCCATAGGCATAGTTGGATCAGTATATAAGGCGCAATAATCCATAAAACCAACAAATAAGAAGGCGACACAAGGATCGCGTCGCCATAGATCTGGCCATTGGTATTGACGGCGTGACAGCATGGCATGACAGTTAAGACATATGGGAACCGTCCTGTGTGCATGCTTTTTACCTGCTAAGTGATGATGTTCTAGAGGCAAATCATCTTGACGGCAAATCCAACAATGACCGTGACTGTGCGTTTTGTCAGCACAGTTATGGCATCGATTGCGCTCGTTTTTTCGTAAAGCTGGTTTACGATATTCGCCGCATTCACTACAGGAGCGATAATCGTTAACCATGATTCATCACCCTGAATGCACGTTGTTCGGAAGAAAACATTCGTTCATACGCTTCACGGTCGGCATCATTCATTTGTTCCATGATGGAAATCAAATCATCCACTGTAGTTAGTAAAGAATATTGATTTCCAAACAGGTCAAAGACGACAATATTTGCAAAAGTTGTTATTGCTGAGGTATCCCCCAAATAAGCATTGTGAGCAGCATTCCAATATTGACCGACTATGCGAGCATTTTTGCGATCTAGTAAAACGTCGTTAAATAACTGGCCTTCCTTTGTTAGGATGGGGAAACTCGCAGAGCTTTTTATCTCCCATTCATGGTTGTTTAAACGATGTAATGTGTTACGTTCAGTATCAAGCTTTCTGATTGTATCTATAGAAATTCGAACCTCCTTAGATGCTTTGGAGAGTGATTTCCCTGATGCGATTCCATTGATAGCTTGATAGTAGCGCCCAAGGGTTGATTTGCGTGTGCGATCTATAATCCCTGAACGTTTCAATTCAGAAATCTTGGCTTCACTTTTGCGGGCATGACCTCGTGCTTGAGCGATAGATAATCCTCGCTCTTTTCCTAATTGTCGTCTGCGTTGATACTCGGCTTGGTAGTTACGTTTCTTTGATGGCATGGTTTTCATTTTCATCCTCGCTAGAACAGTTTAAAATCTTTGTTTTACATAGTTTTGTAATGGAAAATAACATCATATTTTATCTCTTAGATATATGATGATTATTTGCATCTATTGTAATGATAAATATAGGTTTAATATAACACTGGAAAGTTATGAACTATGTCAATTTGGATACCCTTGAAATAATGAAATAGCTATTTTTTCATACCTCTGTATAATATCGATGTATGATCGGCCAACTTACCAAAGAAGAACTATTAAAAGAGGTTGCGAGATTTCATTCTGAGCATTCAGTGACAGCCTCACAGCTTAAGCGCTGGGTAAAATCTGGATTTTTACCACCGCCCAAAGCCGGAAAATCCAGAGGTCGTGGCTTAGGTATTCCTCAGTTGTGGGAGCCGGTATGCATTCCTATGATTGAATTGATTATTGCGAGCTATCGGAAACAGAAGCCTAATATGGGCGAGGCTGGAAGAAGGATATTTGCGAAAGGATTTTTACTTCGAGGTGATTTGATACGTGAATATTTGGAAGAAATTCCAGATCTCCTTGAATCTAATTTGATGCGACAACGCTCATTTATGGAATCCAAAATTTCGACTTCATCAAAAGCTTCGAGACTTACGGAATCTGTCAAGCGTAGACATTCGAAAGATCAAACACTTGACGAACAAAAGCCGACGGATTGGATTAATGCGCTAGCTGAAGTGGTTGTAGGGACGGCTAAATTATCATTGCCGCAATCCACTTATGAACAACTTGGAAATTTCTTAAGCCCCCCTGAGTTGCGAGCCACTTTTCAGAAAGTAACAGATGAAACACTGCCAAATATATTTACAAAATCCCAAGATGAATTTAGTTCTTTTGGATTTGCAACTCGATCAATTACCAATTTATTTCGCGAACATGGTTGGAGTGGAGCAATAGAACCCATTATTCCTAAAATGCATTTTAGGAATACGGATTATGTGCTCACGTTTGAGTTTCGTCGTTCAGCACTGCTGTGGGGAGTTTTGTTATACGTGCATGGCCAAGCTTTTGCTCATGTATTGCAGGAAGTGATTAGTAAGGAATTTGGTCAAGCTATTGAGAACATGGTATCAATCGACAAGCTGGAGCAACTCAATGATTAGTCTAATATGTCTAAATTGCAAAATCAAATTTGCAACTAGAAATAAATTAGCTAAATATTGCTCTAAACCTTGTTCTAATAGTGGTAGAGCGCATTTAAAGCAACATAAATTTGAAAATCTTCCTAAGACTTTACATCTGCAAAATAATTCCAGCCAAACTACACATTCAGTTGGCACATTACACGTCATTCCCGCAATTAACGATCATCGATCCTTTGACGTTATCCCAACCGATAATAGACCTGCATTTATTCAATTTAATCTTGATGGCAAATCATATGCTGCATCTGGTGAACGCTGGGCAGCAGAGGCAAAAGAAAAAGATGTTCTAACCTTAGCAGGTAATGGATGTAGCCTTCAAGTAGATAAAGGGCAATTGGTTTTAAGATCTGGTTATAGTTGTTCTACTGTTACAGAACGTGAAAAGCGCATAACCCGAGGTGTTCATGCTGTAAGAGCAATTATCGTGATCAATACGACGGGCAATTTATCTACAGCGGCAATTCAATGGTGTTCTGATCAGCGCATTGCGCTGTATGTATTAGATCGTGATGCTAATTTAACTGCATTAACGCATCCTCCTACACCACATGTCGTATCGTTAAGGCGATTGCAATATAGTGTAGAACCATTAACACTAGCTAAAGAGATTTTGTATTGTAAATTTGATGCTTGTATTAAAAGCAAACCGATATTAACCATTAGTTTTACACAATCGGCAGATTCAATTTTGTATGCTAATACATTAGAAGAAATACGCCTTATAGAAGCCAGAGCTGCAATCATTTATTGGTCGACTTGGAATAATTGCGTTATCAAATGGAAAGAAAAAGATGTGCCGATAGAATGGAAAGGCTTTACTCAAAGAGCCTCGGGCATTTCTGGGAAAGGCTATAAAGCTACTCATCCGGTCAATGCCATATTAAATTATGCTTATGCAATATTGGCAGGACAAGTGGAACGTACATTACAGATTGCTGGGCTTGATGTGGCAGTAGGAAGCTTGCATGCTGATCAGGATGGGCGAGCATCGCTGGTATACGATTTAATGGAACCATTGCGACCAGTTATCGATAAAATCATTTTTGCTTGGGTTACTATGCAACGATGGAGGCGGGCTGATTTTGTTATTGATCGGCATGGGGTGATTAGAGTGCATCCACAATTAGCCCGAATTGTTGTTACTAAAACCTTATTACCAGATAAGATGATTCGTGAAGAAATTAATGCTTATGTGAGTTTGCTCAAGCAATTGAGTAACAGCAAGTCGGCTGTGACAAGGTAACAACCCTCTAATTATATGCTTCCTTTAAAAAGTGTACGGCGTTTTGGGAGAAGTTGACATACCCCTGAGGCGACTGTCGTAGGCATTCACGTTTTGCACGTGATAGATCTTGCCGACAACCCGGATACCTGCAGCCAGATTGATTGGGCGGTGGACGATGCCGATTTCCCGCACTGCGGCACCCAATGCCTTGCCGCTATCAGTACAGAGAACTGCATCATTTGCCAGTAATGGCTTGAGTGCCGCGCCGATATGCTCTTTGTCAGCTTTCTCCAAAACGAAGTCAGATGTGCTCCCAGTACGGTCACGGCAAATCAACACAGGAATCTGTTCAGAGGACAAACCACGCTTCGATGCTTTGCCGCCGCGCTTATGTGGCGGGCGCGTCATACCGTATTTCTTACCTTTGAACGATTCAAGAAAGAAGGTTTCATCAGCTTCAGCAATGCCAACCAAACTTGTGGCTTTCTGCTCATTAGGCAGCTTAAGAAAACGATGGCGCCAGCGAAATGCCGTGTTGCGATGCATATCGCATACTTTCGCGCTGGTACGCACGCTTTGACCTGATGCTATTTGTTGCGCGTATTCCAGCCACTTGCTCTTGTGGCGCAGGCGCGCCAGTGGTGTTCCACTAAGTGTATTGAAGGTGACACGGCAGGCACAGCAACGGTAGCGTTGTAACCCAGAAGCCGATCCCCAGCGTGCAATTTGGTTATGACCGCACTTGGGGCACAATGGCGTGGCCAGTATACGATTTTCAATCAACGTACTGACGGCCTGAATATGCCCAATCTTGTGCAAACAATCTGCTAATAACCTTCTCTGGTGCGGCGTCAGTCTTTCAAGTGCTGCCGCCAATATTTGGAACTCCTCAGTTTTCATCACAGATCCTATCTCGTTGATTCATAAGAAAACAGTATAGACCACTATTTAACGGTGACATAGCCTTTTTATTTTACGAGACACGCGTGATAAGTCGATTTTTGCTCTTTGAGATGGACATTGACAATACTGCAAGGCATCTGTCCGATTGTCAAATGGGTGCCAAAAAGGCTGGCACGGAGTGTATATTAAACGGAATTGTTACATGACAAGTCAGTAGTGTCCGGAGATTCGAGAATTGTCGCATGATAACTCGTTGAACGAACATTACTAAATGGCATATTTTTCTGTAATCGATTTCAACTTGCGCCA
>NZ_JAYUWI010000074.1:0-13532 GCF_043753625.1 Nitrosomonas sp. | reverse complement strand
CTCGTTCTCGTACTTCCGGTGAATAACTGATTTGATTCTTCATCTCTTCATCCTCTCAAATCATTTTATCTCCGAAAATCCCGGGACGATTCACAAACGATACATGAAGGAATTTAGAAGGCAGTCAATGAAGCGAAGAATAAAAGTAAAAGAAAGCCGATTGTGCAGCAAGGTATGCAGATGGGTGACACTGAACTTTTTTGAGAAAAATGGTTTTGAGTGCACAGTTTTATCAAGAAGATTAACAACATTAGCAAGAGGAGTGGGGGGAATGGCTAAAACAATACTTGCAGTAGATGATTCTGCATCAATTCGGCAAATGGTTGCTTTTACGCTCAAAGGTGCTGGCTATGGAGTTATTGAAGCCGTTGACGGTCAAGATGCATTGGACAAAGCGAATATTCATAAGGTTAATCTGGTATTAACCGATATTAATATGCCGCGCATGGATGGATTGAAATTGCTTGAATTGTTGCGCAAATTGACCCATTACGAAACTGTTCCAATCTTGATGCTTACTACTGAGTCAGGAGATGAAATAAAAGCAAAAGGCAGAGCGGCAGGGGCAACAGGTTGGTTGGTTAAGCCATTTGACCCTAAGCGGTTGCTAGAAGTGATTGGGAAAGTGATTGGTTGATAATTAATATATGTATTAATGAGTTGCAGATAGCTTGTTTGAGTTTATAGATTAAATAATTTTTATGCTTCTGTTTCCTAATTTGCTTGATTCTTTAAAGTGCTAGCCTAACAACTCAACTTGAAACAGGGTTACTTATGAGTACTGATCTCGAACAATTTTATGAAATATTTTTTGAAGAATCCTCGGAATTACTTGCGAATATGGAAACATGTTTGCTGAGGCTAGACGTAAATTCTCCGGATTTGGAAGATTTGAACGCAATATTTCGTGCTGCGCATTCTATTAAGGGTGGAGCGGGTACATTTGGTTTTACTGATATGACGGAGATGACGCATATGTTGGAAACATTGCTTGATAGATTGCGTAAGGGAGAACTCGAAGTGCGCAGTGAGATGGTTGATGCCTTTCTACAGGCTGGCGATGTCATTAAAGCGCAATTGGCGGGACACCGTGGAGAAGGTCAAGCTGATCCAACCGTTGCTGCAGCAGTTTGTGAAGAACTGAAAAGACTGAGTGATGAAACACAAGCGCCAACGCCAGCTACAGAGTTAACGAATACTGCGACCAATACTGAAGCAGTACCAGTAGAAGCCGAAGTTGCACAAGTTGAGGTCTCAACAATAGATGACTCATCGAAACTTAACTACAGTATCGAGTTTTCTTGTGTCGGCATAGGTAATGCTACCTTAGAAAATCTATTTGCTAATTTGAAGCAGTTGGGTGATCTGGAGAACCTTACACCAGCCTCTGAGATGGATTGGTGTAAATTGAAACTCACTACCAATAAAAGTGAAGAAGATATTTGGGAAACGCTGGCGTTTATAGTCGATCCGGCAACCTTAAAGATTGCAGTCGCAACATCCGAGAAGATTGTGGCTGTCGCGATAGAACCTAAGATCACGGATTCCGTAAGTATTGGTGCAGAATCAATAGTCGATGAAGATGAGCTTTCAATGGCTAATATGCCGCCTGCGCCAGGTTATGTTTTTTTTCCGGGAGCGCCTGCTGCACCAAGGGACATTGATGAGGCAGAGTCGAGTCTGAATTCACCACAGCCAGAAAGTACAAGCAATAGCAAAAATGAAGTACAAGCAACATCGAATAAATCTTCCAGTAAAGCTAATGCAGCAGCAGCTCCTGCCAGCGAGGCTTCATCGATACGAGTGAGTATTGAGAAAGTGGATCAAATGATTAATTTGGTCGGAGAGCTAGTAATCACACAGGCGATGCTTGCCCAAACTGCTACTCAGTTTGACCCGATAGTCTTTGAAAAACTTCACAGCAGCATGAATCAATTAGAAAGAAATACACGGGATTTACAAGAATCTGTGATGTCGATCCGAATGATGCCGATCAGTTTTGTATTCAGCCGATATCCTCGTGTTGTGCGCGATCTGGCAGCAAAATTGAATAAACGTGTTGAACTGAAGACCGTTGGTGAGAACACAGAACTCGATAAGGGTTTAATTGAAAAGATTGCTGATCCGCTAACTCATTTAGTTAGGAATAGCTTGGATCATGGCATAGAAGTACCAGAGAAGCGTACTGCAACAGGCAAGCCGGCGCAAGGGACAATCACGCTGCGTGCATTTCATCAAGGCGGTAGTATCGTGATCGAAGTCAGTGATGATGGTGCCGGATTAAATCGTGGGAAAATTCTTGCCAAAGCGAGAGAGCGTGGTTTACCCGTACATGATGCTATGACCGATCAGGAAGTCTGGTTATTGATTTTCGAAGCAGGATTTTCTACAGCGGATACAGTGACTGATGTATCCGGGCGTGGTGTGGGTATGGACGTTGTAAAGCGTAATATTCAGGGTATGGGCGGACGTATTGACATTGAATCTGCATTTGGGGTGGGTACACGCATATCCATTCGGTTGCCGTTAACGCTGGCAATTCTTGATGGATTATCGGTGGCAGTTGGTGACCAAATGTTTATTGTGCCACTCAATTATATTATCGAATCGTTACAACCGACTGCTGCTGACATTAAAACGGTTAGTGGCCATGGGCGGGTTGTGCAAGTGCGCGGTGAATATCTGCCTGTGATTGCATTACACGAAATCTTTAACTTACGTCCTAATGTCACGGAATTACATGAAGGGATCCTTGTGATTCTAGAGGCTGAAGGTCACAAGATGGCGTTGTTTGTGGATGATCTGATTGGACAGCATCAGGTCGTTATTAAGAGCCTTGAAAGTAATTACCGGAGAGTACAGGGTGTTTCAGGTGCGACGATCATGGGCGATGGAAAAGTTGCACTTATTCTTGATACTGCTGCATTAATTATGACGTCACAGCGAGAAGCAGTATAGACAGTATGAACCACTGATATGTTTATCGCATACTTTTTATAAAGAAATAAGGAGGTAATATTATGTCACACGAGCAAGCAATAACTCCAATAACAAGGTCATCCGGTCGGGTTACCAGTCATATGGCCGATGAATTTCTGACCTTTCGTCTGGGCGACGAAGAGTACGGGATAGAAATACTCAAGGTGCAAGAGATTCGCGGGTATGACTCCATTACCCAAATTGCCAATGCGCCCGAGTTTATTAAGGGAGTCGTTAATCTGCGCGGGATCATCGTGCCGATTGTCGATATGCGGATCAAATTCAGGCTGGGCACTGCGGACTACGATCAATTTACCGTGGTCATTATTTTAAATGTGGCCGGTCGCGTCATGGGGATCGTGGTGGATGGAGTATCCGACGTGTTGACTCTGGAAGCCGAACAGATGCGTCCGACACCGGAATTCGGTTCGGTTATTGATACGGAATATATCATGGGTCTTGGAACAGTCGAGGAACGGATGTTGATATTGATTGATATCGAGAAGCTAATGAGTAGTAGCGACATGGGTTTGATTGATCAAAACATTAATTAATGAGTATGGGTTTGTTTGAAACAAAACAGGTTGCAATAACAGTCTTTACTAGGAGTAATGAGCATGTTGAATGAAATGAAAATTGGTACCCAGTTGGTGGGGGCTTTTATGGCGTTGCTTGGCTTTATGGTTTTTCTGGGTGGTTTTTCGCTATACCAGTTGAATAGCCTCAATAATGTTGCCACTGCAATTACCGGGGAATGGCTGCCTGCCTCGAAAGCTGCGGCGGATTTAAATCTTTTTACATCCGATTTAAGGATTGGCGAAATGAGTCATGTGCTTTCCACATCTGATCAGGATATGAACCATTATGAAAAAGAAATTGCCAATTTGCAGGCCAGGATAGAAAAATCTAGCGAAGAATCCAGAAGGCTTATTTCTTCTCCTGGGGAACAAAAGATATTTGATTTATTTTCTGAACGATGGAGGCAATATTTAACTGCGCACGGTCAACTCCTTACGCTTTCTCGAGCAAATAAAACCGAAGAAGCGCGGGCATATCTGAATGGCCAATCCAAGCAAGTCTATGATGAAATGTCCGATCAGTTGGTTAAATTATCGGATTTAAATACCGCAGGAGGTATTGCTGCCAGCATAATGGCTGACCAGACCTTCGCAACGTCGCAAACGCTGATCATCGCATTATTGGCGATTGCCGTTGCAATCGGGATCGTGCTTGCCTTGGTGATCACACGTAATCTGCTGGCGCAATTGGGTGGTGAACCGAAATATGCGGGGGAAATCATGCAAAAAATTGCCGCAGGAGATCTGTCGAGCAATATTGCCGTTAACACAAAATATCCGAATAGCATGTTATTCGCAATTAAAGAAATGCAGGATAATCTGATTAAGATCGTCAGTGAAATACGCAGCGGTACCGACACGATTAGCACAGCATCCGGAGAGATTGCCTCCGGTAACTTGGATTTGAGTCAACGCACGGAAGAACAGGCTTCCAGTCTGGAAGAAACCGCGTCTTCGATGGAAGAACTGACTTCCACAGTAAGACAGAATGCGGATAATGCACGCCAAGCCAACCAACTGGCAGCAGGTGCTTCCGAAGTTGCGGTGAAAGGCGGCGCTGTGGTGGGGCAAGTGGTACAAACCATGAGTTCAATCAATGAAAGCTCCAAGAAGATTGTCGACATTATCAGCGTCATTGACGGCATTGCTTTTCAGACCAACATCCTGGCGTTAAACGCAGCGGTAGAAGCAGCGCGTGCCGGTGAACAAGGGCGTGGTTTTGCCGTAGTGGCAACCGAAGTACGCACACTGGCGCAACGCTCAGCTGCTGCAGCCAAAGAGATCAAGGAATTGATTAGCGATTCAGTTAGCAAAGTGGAAGATGGTACCCGCCTGGTTGATGAAGCGGGCACGACCATGAATGAAATCGTCAATGCTGTCAAGCGTGTGACCGACATCATGGCTGAGATCTCTGCCGCATCGCAAGAGCAAAGCTCAGGTATTGAACAGGTCAATCAAGCCGTGACTCAGATGGACGAAGTCACGCAACAAAATGCGGCCTTAGTGGAAGAAGCTGCTGCAGCGGCGGAATCTATGCAGGAACAAGCGCAAACACTGACCCAGGCAGTCAGTACATTTAAGCTGGCTGGCGATGGCGGCCGTACACCAACAACGGTAAAAAGAAGTAATCGTCCTACCACAGTTGCCAAACTACCTAATCGCGGTCTTGCTACGAAAAAAGCTGCGGTCAGTTCTAACTCAGAATCTAGATCATCGGCACAACCGCGTAAAGTTGCTTCAGGCGGTGGCGGTGATGAGTGGGAAGAATTCTAAATCGTTATACCCGAACACCACCCGGTAATCGGGTGGTGTTTATCTGAGAACTGTATTGTTGGCCTAGTGGGAGTGTGGTGCATTTGGTATTGTATATGATTGATATATAAATGTTATTTCAATTTTTTGACTGCCCGATATTAGTTAGCAATTCTGATTTTTTATAAAACCAGGTTCTTGAATAATTAGCTTCATGGAAGCAATTTATTGAAGCTCGTTGTTTTTAGATCATCATTTTATTCATGTTTTTTGCATGATTGTTCTAACAATGAAGTGATAAAGCTCTGGAATTTGATACTGCCGGAAATAATCACCTCTCGCAAACAGTATCTACTCTAATACGGATGGATATATTATGGAATTGATTTTAGGTGGTCGTGAGGAAAACTCTGATAACAGATCACGTGAATACATTTTTACTCAGGCTGATTTTGATCGTATTAGGAAACTGATATACCAACATGCAGGCATTTCACTTTCCGCGGGTAAGAGAAATATGGTGTATAGCCGACTTGCGCGGCGTGTACGTGTTAGTGGTCTAAATAGTTTTCATGAATACTTGAATTTTCTGGAGCGAGGTAATCCTGAAGAGTGGGAGGCATTTACAAATGCTCTGACGACCAATTTAACGGCTTTTTTTCGCGAACAGCATCACTTTCCGATTCTTGAGAAACATGTGGAGCACCGCAAGAATCAGAAAAAAATCCAGCTCTGGTGCAGTGCATCTTCTACTGGAGAAGAACCTTATTCAATGGCTATGGCAATGGTGCAAGCATTTAAAACATTTACACCCCCTGTTCATATTTTAGCCACGGATCTGGATACCAATGTGCTCGCAAAAGCACAACTGGGCGTTTATTCTCTCGATAAGTTAGAGAAGCTACCTAAGGAAAAACTCAAGCAGTTTTTTCTAAAAGGTAAAGGACATCATGCTGGATCGGCGAGGGTGCGTCCAGAATTACGTAATATGATAACGTTCCGGCAGTTGAATTTGCTTGATGAAAGTTGGCCGATACGTGGCCCATTTGATGCGATATTCTGCCGTAATGTAATGATTTATTTTGACAAACCAACTCAATACAATATTCTGAAGAAGTTTGTACCGTTACTGGCCCCAGATGGATTATTGTTTGCGGGCCATTCTGAGAGTTTTCAGCATGCGGTTGATTTATTTAAGTTGCGTGAAAAAACGGTTTATGAGCTAGCTAAAAGACTGAGGTAGTCGTATGGCTGAGGTCATTGATGAGCAAGTTGCAACGAATTTATATTTTGACAAGAGCTTTAACAGCCAGGCGGTTAAGTTGTTGCCGGGTGAATACTATGTCACAGACAAGGATATGCTCTTGGTAACAGTACTCGGTTCATGCGTTGCGGCTTGTATTCGTGATTGTTACAGTGGTATCGGCGGTATGAATCATTTTATGCTTCCTGATGGAGGAGCTGATGCAGGTAGTCCGTTAAACGCTTCAGCCCGATATGGCACTTATGCAATGGAAATACTGATTAACCAGCTATTAAAACTGGGTGCCCGTCGGTGCAATCTTGAGGCTAAAGTATTTGGCGGTGGAAATGTTCTGGACGGATTAACGGTTGCAAATGTCGGTCCGAGGAATGCTGATTTTGTTCTAAAATTCTTACAAACAGAAAAAATAAGAGTTATCGCAAAAGATCTGGTCGATATTTTTCCTCGGAAAGTTTATTTTTTTCCAAAAAATAATAAAGTCATGGTGAAGAAATTGCGCAATATACATAACAATACGATTTCTCAGCGAGAAAAAGATTATAGGCAGCGTTTACGTAAAGTTGATTCTGATGGAGATATTGAGTTATTTACTTAAAACAATTTTAATCGTCGTACTAAATTGAGAACCTATCATGAAAAAAATTAAAGTTCTGATTGTTGATGATTCTGCCTTAATTCGTAAATTATTAAGTGAAGTTATTAATAGTCAGCCTGATATGGAAGCTATTGGTTCTGCGCCTGACCCTCTGGTGGCACGCGAAATGATTCGAGAGCTGAACCCTGATGTACTGACATTGGATGTTGAAATGCCAAAAATGGATGGGCTTGATTTTCTGGAAAAATTAATGCGTTTGAGACCAATGCCGGTAGTAATGGTTTCAACGTTAACCGAGAAAGGTTCTGATGTAACATTTCGCGCGCTTGAGTTGGGTGCAGTTGATTTTGTGTCTAAGCCAAAAATTGATATTGCGACCGGATTGAAAGAATATGGCAATGAGATCGCAAATAAAATTCGTATTGCAAAGTCAGCAAGACTCAAGCGACATGCACCAATGCCGGTCACAAAGAGTGTTTCAGCAGATGCGGTTTTGCCAGCCATTTCAAATCGTATTGCTTCAACAGAAAAATTAATCATAGTGGGTGCTTCTACTGGCGGTACAGAAGCCCTTAAAGAATTTTTAATACGCATGCCGCCTGACTCACCAGGGATTCTGGTTACCCAACATATGCCGGAGGGATTTACTAAGTCCTTTGCCAATCGCTTAGACAGTCTTTGTAAAATATCAGTGATGGAGGCGCAAGGTGGTGAAAGAGTGTTACCAGGACATGCATATATCGCACCAGGCCATTCACATTTATTGCTCAAGCGTAGTGGTGCAAATTACATGACTGAATTAAATCAAGGTGAGCTGGTTAGTCGACATCGACCTTCAGTTGATGTACTATTTCGCTCGGCAGCTAATTGTGCCGGAAAGAATGCTATTGGTGTGATTCTGACAGGTATGGGTAAAGATGGTGCTGCTGGAATGATGGAAATGCACAAAGCAGGTGCTTATAATTTTGCTCAAGATGAAGCAAGCTGTGTTGTTTTTGGAATGCCAAAAGAAGCAATTGCGGCAGGTGGAGTGAATGATGTTGTTTCACTGAAAGACATGGCCAGATCGGTATTGTCAAAAGTTTCCAGTATGGGGTTACACGGTAATCGCGTTTAGCTTTCGTTCATGCTCATGCTTATTTCTTGATTTGAGGTAAGGTAAAAAGTACATTGCCAATGAAAAAGATTATTCTTCGATTTATCGTATTTATTGGTATTAGCTTTTTAGTGAGCTGCGGGTCTCTCCAGGAAAAAACTTCGGTTAAGTTTGACCCTAATCCGATTGCTAATAAATCGACTGACCCCAGTCATGTCAAGAAAGTACTTTATTCCCAGTTTAATGAATGGCAGGGTGTACGTTATCAACGAGGCGGACTCAGTCAACGGGGAGTTGATTGTTCTGGCTTTGTGCATTTGACGTTTAAATCAAAACTCGGACTGCATCTGCCTAGAACGACCAGAATGCAAGCAAGATTAGGAAAAGAAATTAGGAAAGATGATTTAAAAGCCGGTGATCTGATATTCTTTAAAACCGGATCAGCTTCAGAACATGTAGGGATTTATCTGGAGAAAAATAAATTTCTACACGCCTCTCAAAAACAAGGCGTCACAATATCCCGGTTAGATAATGTTTATTGGAAATCTAACTATTGGAAATCAGTTCGTATATAAAAAATAATTCCGAGAAAGTTTGCATTCGTTTTCTTTAAACGCAAAAGCTTGGGTTTGTACGTTTGTTTGTTCTTCACCTACAGTGTTACAGTGCTGGCAAACAAATAGTGCGACCATATTGTTTGAGAATGCAGCATGGTGACTAAACTCTATTCTGGTAGGAAAGTAAAATGAATGAAGAAATCAAACAAAGATTACAAAAAAAAGAAATCTGGCAACGTGGTTTTTATATGATTCTTTTTATGTGTATCTATGGTTTCTCTAATTTCTTGATTATCAGTATTTTCTTTTTTCAGTATGTTACGTTGATACTAACTGGTCAAACAAATGTGTTGCTACTTGGATTCAGTAAGAATTTAGGTGCTTATATCCATCAAATAATAATCTTTCTGTCATTCAACAGTGATCAATGCCCATTTCCGTTTAGTGCATGGCCTAATAGTATAAGCGATATTGAACTGATTAAAGATACCAACGCAAACGATTAGCCAATCATTCAGCAGGAAGAAAAGCAGATGGCATAAAACTGCTCGCCCATTGGAAGACGAAAAACAGGGGAAAGCTCACTGTCTGCAAGACCCCATCGTTTATCACATCATTCATTGACAACTGAAAATACTCAAAAATCTCACTACCCCAGCAAAATGCTGGGGCGAATCAGAAGGAGTTACTAAAGGGTTTTTAAATATTCGATGATCGCCAAGGCTCCCGCTTTGTCATTACTCCAATTAAGTTTGAAAGTTTTGCCATCCTGCTGAATATCTTTGTCGTGACCTTTATTACTCATGGCTGGCGATAAACGGGTATCAAAAACGTAGCCTTCTTTATTTGCTGTCGTTTCGTTTTTATTCCATGCAAAACCGACCAACTTTTTGTCATAATCCAAACGGCTCTTTACGAACACAGTAGGGCGTTCATTAGGCATCAATAAATGATAAAGCGTTGGCACCGAGCCGTTGTGTAAGTAAGGCGCTTGCGCCCATAACCCTACCAAGGGTAAAGCGTTGTAACCATCATGTAATTTTGGTGGTGTCATTGCTAAATATTTTTTGTCCTCCAGTGAGACACCTTTATAGTGTGCACAAGGTTTAGCATCTTTACCATACATTTGCACGACAGTATCCGCGCCACACACATCGTTAAAACCGCTGATTGCACCGAGCGTGACAAACAATCCGGCAACCTTAGCAACGCCCCATATCTGTGCCAATATCGCGGTAAACTTCACCATTATTGGGTTGATGGCAGACGGTGCAGTTTTCGGCAAATAATGCCTGGCCTTTTTTCGCTAATGCAATATCCACTTCAAACGGATAAACGCTCGCAGGCATTTTATCCAGTACTTCTTCCGAAAATGCCGATACGCGCACATCTACATTTTCATAACCAATTGTTAATTGTGCCGCAATGTTTTTATAGATAGGTAATGGAATATGCCCTGTCCACTGCCCACCACCATTGATTAAATCGGATTTATCGCTATTCCACATTGGGTCGTGCGTGTTTTGCTCCCACACCACCATGATATCCGTTACACCATGACTCGGCGGCAGCGCAAGTGATGCAAATGGCTTCGTAAGTGCCTTTTGTTTTAAGTTGATGTTGGCTTTTACGGTATTGAAACCAATTGCATCCTCCATTCCGGGCAAACCATCATACAATCGTGATTCCGCACCTTTGTAGTATTTGTCGACAAATGCTTTCCAGCCTTCATATTCACTAACATGATGCTGAATAAACTGTGCAATCACTTTATCAGCGGTTGATTTGAATAAATCAACTTGCGCTTGCTCGTACGCAGTGTCAAATCTCCGGTCTTCGTAAGTATAATTTTTATAAAAATAATTTGGATCAGAGGTGCGCGCTTCATCCAATGCGGTTAGAATTTTTTCTTTGATCAATTGTGTCTGTTTAGCAAGGTCCGTTTCCTTACCCACCAACTTAGTAATGGATTGTACTAAGCGTTTGCGGTAACCGATTACATTAAGCTCAGAATTAATGCCGCCATCTAAATAATAAATGCTGTTGTCATCAAGACGTACTCGCCCAATATGACACGCACCGCAGGCGAAAGAGGCGTAATCAATATTACCTTCTGGATCAACACGCGACATACCAGTAAAACCCATGCCACGTGGAACTGGTGAACCCTGCAAGCGCTCATCGTAAAGCAGGCCCATGACGCTTAAGAAATCATCACCTTCTCCCCAGTACTCAGGTGCAACCTTAGGCAATAATTTTAAGATGATGTAGGGAATACCATCCGTTTCACTTTGAGCAAAATCCGCAAAGCGATTGTAGGCAGTCTGATATTTGGCAATGTGCGCGTTGCGCGCGGTCATTTTATTTTGTTTGAATGCTTTCCAATCATCGGGCACCGCCTTTACAAAAGCGGGGGGCTCAGGTGCAGCCAGTTGTTTACTAAAACCTCCATCGGCGGAATACAAAAAATAACCTGCACCAGTTACCACTACAACCAAACCCAATAACAATTTTTTCATGTAATTTCCTTATGAAGCTATTGTTTATATCAAATATGATTTTTAACGCTACTCATTATTATTCGAATAGCGTTAAAAATCATGCCCATTGGAGATACTCTATCAATGACTTTATATACGAAGGCATTGATAGATATATGAAGAATAGTGTTTCGTTGCAATAACTTATTTATCCCAAACTAACGAGTAGGATTCTGGGAATGGCCCATTTTTAAAATCAATCGGCGCTGCTGCTCGTAAATTCTTTAGCAGCAACACTTGACGGACCATTTCCGGGATCATTTCCATGCCCACATATTTACCTAAACAATCATGTGAACCAAATCCGAAATTAAAATTGTGATAAAAAGTACGGTCTGGATTGAATTCATCTGGGTTGGTATTGGCAAAAGTATCAAACATTGCCGATTGCGTAAGCACAAGCACATTAGTTCTAGCAGGTATCAGCGTCTCATAATCTGTACCTTTTGCTAAGGTATAGTTTTGTGAAGTTTGGCGGAACATATAGGGGCTAATCGGCACATAACGCAGCGCTTCCCACACGATATTATCAAATTCTTGCAAGTCTGTTTGTTGTGCTGCGGTTTTGGCTTTTGCCAGCAGTTCTGGTTGATTAACAAAAAATTCGATTACTTGAGCCGTTGCTTGTGAAGTGGTTTCGATCGACCCAATCAACAAACCACCTGCATTAGCACCCACGCGTACTAAATCAAATTCAACTTGTTGCGGGAAACTGGTACGCAACATACGTGTGAACACATCATCTTTCGGGATGAGCGTGGGCTTGCCAGTTAGCTTGTCAAGAATACCTTTCACAATGCGCTGAACAATCGTGAAGAAATCTTTGGCTTGCTCTAGCTTCACCATGGCTAACTTTTCGATCAATTCTTTTTTAATGTAATTGGCGAGCGCAGTAGATACGCGTGCATGATTATCTAAAATAAATTTGTTTTGTTCTGGTGAATTTAAATCAAATGGTTGATTGTGGAATGTATTATATTGATTCCAAAATGACCAATCGATTAAATCCTTTTTATCCACATTACCCAAACCAAAGTATTGCTGCACCAGGATGGCTGGCACCATACGGCAATAGTTGTATACGATGTCGATATTGCCATCAGCGTTCGCAAGAATCTCTTGACTGGCTTGTGCGATTAAAGCTCGGATTCTTGGCAAATCATTACGATTCAGCAAACCTTGCATTAAGGATTTCTCGCGGTAGTGAAAGGCATTATCGTCATGCGCCATTAAATAACCAGGATCCGTAGCTGTCACTCCCATTTTGGGTTTGTACAGATCGACCGTAAATATTCTTGGCATTTGCAATAAATCAGTCACGTCCGTATAACGACTCACTAAAACACATTCAGGGGTAATAAGAATAGGACGTTGAGCACGTAATTGTTTAAAAAATGGGAGTGGTTCGCTCATCATCCAGCGACGCACTAGGGGGTATTTATCCGCCGTGGCGGCACTATCATATTCGGCTAGATAATCCTTGGTGTTGCTAGTTGCGATATTAGTCATAAATCCTCCCCTTCTAATTAGTAAGTTATGGTTTAGGAATTGTTACTTCATCCATGAGGAATCATCTAAGACAATCCCATGGAATTCTGGATAAATAACACCACAAAAGAATTAATAAAATATTTCTGACGACTAAAAAATTACGAAGAGATTATAAACTTCTGTCAATTCGAGTATTCGGCTTGCTTGTCCCTCAGATGATTTCCATAATTATATCCACGATTCGAGTTGCCCGGAATAATCGTGTTTGTTTCAGTTGTACTAGCTCAGATCAGACGTACAGTTACCGAATTGACTGGATGCCTGTTAGGTTTGATTTGGTTCAGATTTTTGCTGTTCCAAATCTATTTTCCACCGAGCAAGGTCTCCATAGGAGTTTTTCCATTACAGATTTTGCCCGGATGAATTCTTTCATTATTGTAATAATCGATCCAGCTGTCCAGATTTTTTTGTAAGGATTCCAAATCATGATAGAGTTTCTTGGGGAAAGTCACTTGATAGAACGCCTGCAAGATGGTTTTTTGGAATCGCTCACAAATACCGTTGGTCCGAAGTAACATGGCTTTTATTTTGGCTATGTAGTAATTAACTGTTGAAATTGTCTTGTTTTTCCAAGTGACATTAGGAAACAAAGGGTTGGTGTAACATCCTGACCGAGACGG
>NZ_JAYUWI010000073.1:0-4530 GCF_043753625.1 Nitrosomonas sp. | reverse complement strand
AAGCATCGAAAAAAGAACATAAAAACTGATTAACCAACTAAACCAGGTGGAAAGTTTTAGACGCTGATACCTGGAAAGTTTTCAACGCTGATTGACAGTTAAAACCACCGGCTTTAGCCGGTCAGCTTTAGCTGAGAAAATATGCTGCACAGGAGGTGTGGCATGGATTATAGATATGGAAGTCATACGGTATATCAGATTGAATATCATTTTGTCTGGGTAACGAAGTATCGCTACAAGGTTCTGCAAGGAGAAGTAGCAGAGCGAGTGCGAGAATTGGTTCGTCAGACGTGCGAAGCATTTGAAATCAGGATAGTACGCGGTGTAGTGAGTAAGGATCACGTAAATATACTGGTGAGTTGTCCCCCGGAGATGGCGCCAAGCGAAATTATGAGGCGGATTAAAGGGCGTACATCGAGCTATCTGTACGCAGAGTTTCCTCACCTGAAGAAGAGATATTGGGGCAGGCATTTTTGGGCGCGCGGGTATTTTTGTGCGACAGTAGGGCAGATGACAGATGAAATGATCAAACAGTACTTGGAACATCACTTTGAACCAAATCCAAACGATAATTTTAAAATGGAACCAGAATAAGACGCGTCGTTTAGCCGACGCGTATCCGGACTTTCAGTCCGTAACTCAAACCCACCGGCTTTAGCCGGTGGTTGTTTAGTTTCCCGTGATTATCTTCAAGAATCAAAATACAACAAAATCTGTATTTGTTAATGCAAGTCCGATACCTACCTTGGCGATTTGCAGCGCAGCACCCGCACCACTGCCATCTGCATCATAAAGAATCGCACCAGTAGTCTTGTTATAAATGATGAAATCATCACTATCGAGCGCCTTCGATCCGGCTCGGAACTGTTCGTTGGCCAAGTCACCCCAACCCAGGGATGTGAAAACGTCGTCATCCAACTCAATGATATCGCCACCTGTCACGTTGAAATCAGTGATCGTATCAAAGGCATCTTTTGAACCGATGAAAAAGGTGTCTTTACCAGTGCCTCCCGTCAGGGTATCTTTACCAGTGTCGCCATTGAGGTAATCATCTCCATTGCCTGCGCTCAAGATATCAGAGCCTGCATCACCGCTGAGGGAATTATTGGCGGCATTACCGATGAGTTTGTTATTTAGTCCATTTCCCACCCCATCTATTGCATTTGATCCCGTCAACGTAAGGTTTTCCAAATTAAGCCCCAATGTATAGGAAAGATTGCTACTGACAAGGTCAGTTCCCGCATTAAACTGTTCAGTGACAACATCTCCTGCATTCTCGACATAGTAAGTATCATTGCCTGTACCACCCAGCATCGCATCAGCACCTGACCAGCCACGAATGGTATCGTTACCCGCACCACCTTGAATGACATTGTCGTCGCTATCCCCGGTCAACTTATCATTGAATTTACTACCGATCAGATTGTCGATGCCGATCAATTTATCCATACCAGAATTGACAGTATTTTGTGCGGTTGTGATATTCAATGATACTGTTACCGGACCGGTAGCCGAAGCATAAGTGACCGTATCATTGCCCGTTGTTCCAATTAGGATATCGTTACCAGCAGTTGCATTCAACAACGAAGAACCTGGGATTTTAAAAGATTTTGTCGCCACCAGAGGTGCCGCTTCATTATCCGAAACCGTTGCAACGACAGTAAAATTATCAGTTCCATTATTAGCCGGAATGAATTGCAAATTAGCCAGTAGCGTATTCACATTGGCCAATTTACCCGATGCAGTCCACATTCCTGTGGTTGCATTGAAAGTTGACGTGACAGTCCCAGATGTAGCCGTAGTCAATTTGCCCACAGCTGCATTGGATAGCTTGAGTGTGACCGCGATGCTAGCGCTGTCTGAATCTTCGACAATGATATTTTGCAAATTTAACGGAGTACCTTTTGTATACTGTTCAGGCGTTGCCAGATTGGTAACGTTCGGCGCCTTGTTGTTGATGAAAAAACCACTAAACGGGTAGATACCGGCATATTCATAGACGGATGTCGTATACGTATCGAAATCCCCATCGCCATCGATATCTACAAAACTACGACTGCTCACGGATATGCGATATCCACCTTGGGGTAGGCCATAAAGATCGACCCCATCAACTGGAAACAAAGGATTGGCGGCATTACCTTCATTAAGAAACAACGTGTCTCCAGAAATGGCATCGAAATCCCCATCACGATCAATATCCAAAAAATCTGGCGATATGCCCAGCCCGAAAGGATCGGTTACTGGCGTGCTGAATTTAGCGTTTGTCTGAGTGCCAATATTTTTGAAATACAAGTTGCCGATAAACGCATCCGAATCGCCATCACCATCGATATCCACGAATTTTGCATCAGAACCGCCGCTGACTTTGATCAAACCAAAGGGGTTCGTGGTTGGGGCCGCAAAAGTGGGGTTGGTGATCGTTCCTGTATTTTTGAAAAACAGCGTATTCCCAGCCGCATTGCTGATGAAAGCATCCATATCGTGATCGCCATCGATATCGACGAAGGTCGGCATGGCATCCTTCCCTACATCTTTTAAACCAAAGGGATTTTTAACCGCAGGCGCAAATGACGCTTGATTTTTTGTACCGATGTTTTTGTAAAACAGCACATTTCCTGTTGCTGCATCCGAAGAGTTGGGATCGTTGCCATCATAGCCAAGACCAATAAAAGCATCCATATCGCCATCGCCATCGATATCCACGAAGGCAGGTGCTGGTGACCAGGTCAATGTTTCATCGTTGATTCCGAAGTCACTCACATATGTTGAGAAATCAGGCAAATTAACGGCCGTATCTGAATTCTGATAAAACTGCGAACCAATAAAAGCGTCCATATCGCGATCCCCATCGATATCGGCAAAAGTCAAATTCACGTAATTACCGCCATTCGAGATTCCAAACCGGGTCGGTGTATCCTGATAAAAAAGAGGGTTACTCGCCGTGCCAATATTTCTAAAAAAACTTGTCCCCGAGGATAGATAATGATCATTCTGGATAAAAAGATCCAGATCACCATCGCCATCAATATCAACAAAAGTAGGGGTGCTGTACCCCCTACTTGATGTAATACCAAAGGGATCGATGACTGGTTTTGCAAAAACAGGATTCGTTGCAGTACCGGTATTTTTGAAGAAGTGGGTACCTTGATACCCACTGCCGGAAAACATATCCAAATCACCATCCCCATCGATATCTACGAAAGTGGGAGTGCTCGATGCAGACGTACCGCTCAAGCCAAAAGGATTTTCTAGCGCCACTGCAAACGACGGCTTGCTAAATGTTCCGATGTTCTTATAAAAGAGTGTCTGTCCTTCATAAGTTCCAGAGAAAGCATCCAGATCACCATCGCCATCGATATCCGAGAACGTCAGTCTATTTGCTATGTTAGGTAATCCAAGTCCGAACGGCTTGGAAACCGGCGCTGCAAATACCGGATTGGTTTTACTGCCGGTGTTTTTGTAAAATTTGTCGCCAACAAACGCGTCTAAATCGCTATCGCTATCGATATCCACATAAATAGGATCGTCCATTCCAAACGGATTGGCTACCGCGTTGTTAAAAATCGGATCAGGCATTACTTTTCTCCTTATGATTGTATATGTTCAAAGGCTCTGTTTTTATAGAGTTATGCCATTAAAAACGAGGCCATTCATAGTGTAATGGTCAACTAAGACTGGACACATTTTTAAGTAATCTTTCTATAAAATAAACACTCAGATTTCGATGTTGACTGCGTTTGTTTTTGGTTGTAAACAGCCGAATAACTAACGATACGCAGTTCTGCTTATTTTCTGGTTCTAAATTTTTCATAATCATCGTAATCGATTAAACGCTGTCATCTAAAAGCGACTTCCTTTTCTTCTGAGAACCACCAATGCGTTCCTTCCTTGGCATAAAGTTTGTAAGCCCTGACATTTCCTAAGATTGAGCTTAGGATTACAATAATCCTCCTTATGCTCATGTTGTTCTGTGCGTAACCGCACATTGAGGGTAATTAAAAGACTCCTGCACAACCTCCCCTGCCAGTGCAATAACCAACTAAAATAGAGGCATTTAAAAGATAGTTGGAGCAAAAGATGCAGATGAGTTTTTGAACACTGGAACTGGTGCAACGATTGAAGCGAGACGGTGTACTGATGAAGATTGATTCGCTGATTGAATGGGAGGAATTACGTCCGAAGCTTACGGGTTTATACAAGCGAGTTATCGCATGGTGGAGGACAGGAACCGTTTGATGTGTTGTTGAAGTGATTCATACAGTTCTTGTCTTATACAGAGCGAGCCTGGCCTGGTTTACTTTTCTCAGGATTTCCTGCGCGGTTTTGGTCCACACAAAGGGTGTGGGCTGGGCATTGCGCTGGGTGATTGTACGTGTCAATCGCCGCAATCAGCTCCGGGACACTGCGAAAGACGCCACGCCGAATTTGTTGGTTCTGTCGCATTAAGCGCAAAAATGCATATTTTGGATGAGCTGGCATGCCATCCCTTTAAACTAGACGGATTTATTCTGCCAGCGCATAAAATTG
>NZ_JAYUWI010000072.1:0-39525 GCF_043753625.1 Nitrosomonas sp. | reverse complement strand
GTCGATTTCGTGTAGTGAATCGAGAATGCTTCGTCAAATTCTTGCCACAGTATCGCGCCTGCAAGCTTCAACAATGGATCATTGACATCCAACTGCATCAGCAAATCTGTTCCAAACAAATTCGGTTGATAAATCGCACTGCTACGTCTTAGCATTTTTAAGCACCAGTTCGACCAGGGATGTTATTTTAACATCCCTGGTCGCGTTATGCTCAATAAAGCACCCCGCCGCAAGCAGCGGGGTATTAGCTGCGCTCTTCAATCTGCTGGTTTTCAACCAGCTTTCGCCCCAAGGGGCGGAGAATTAAACCCGCAGAGATTAAAATAAATAGTTCTTCTGCATAGAATCAGGTGCTTGTGGATATTTCAGGACCGACGAATTAAGTGAGGATCGTGGACATCAATATTCTTGATGTGCCTTTAAATAAGAAACCCATCTAGCGGATATTACTTATCCGCTAGATGGGTTTTTATGGTTTTTGTTTTTGGAAACATTTGACTGACTCTGCCCTGTCTACCACTTGCACTTGCAGTGATTGGAAAAGTTCTGGTAGCGCCAAAAAACCAATTGCCAGAAGAACTTAATCCACTAAGGACATCAATAATTTTTTTTCAGTCTAGAAAACGCCGTAAACAACTGCTCCAATAGCAATAAAAACAGCTGTCGAAATGAAGAACAATCTTAGAACTTGTGCATCTGTTTCTCTTCTGTTGGTTTCGCTCATAACTAATCTCCTTATTTAAGGTATTTCTTTGATTAAGAATTAAAGTCGACAATAATCGACCTCCCTGTTTACACGATCACAAAATTTTTGTTGTGATCGTGAAACTTTATCTCCGTCCCCAAGATTCACTATTATAGTGAATCTTATTTATTGGAACCGAGTATTTGCTTCGCAATCATCTAGCATCACTTGATTACTGCGGTGACAAATTCTAACTCACATTTAACAACAATGAAAGTATTGAAATTAAGCAATGCCTCTATTTACTGTAAAAATCCACTCAACCCAGCAACATTCTTTCACAGAAACCCTTATCCTGTTTTACTTACAGACTTTTCAAAATCATACTCATCCATTAATTTTAGAATCATCACGGATGAAAATAACATTTCATAATGCTAAAGGTTTCACGTAACCCGTTAGTTCAAGATAGCCACGTCCAGCGGGCTGATCATCTCTGGTCAGTGTCACTGCGCCTTCCCAGTATACCGATCCGGTAGATTGGCGTGAATCAAGTTCCTGATCATCCAGCAAAGGCGTAAGCTGCCATTCAATCGCACCAGTGCGGATATGCATCGCGACAGGATAGATCGCCTCAGTATGCGGCGATTGCCAGGTGCGGATGGGGGTAAATTCCACCTCTTCTGGATTAAAAAATTTAATATCGCCCGATACATCCCGCAATGCGGCGTACGCCCAAACTTTTCCACCATTCTTTTTACGTATTTGAAAAACCATCAAAGAAGAACCATCATCCAGATTAGCACCAACCCAATCCCAACCATCGGCATCCGGATCCAGATAGGCGGTCGACCATTCGTGATCAAGCCAGGCACGGCCAGTGACAGCAACCGGCTTATTTTGCCGAAAAACCGTACCGGTTACACTTAAATGCGGTTCGCTATAGTAATAACTTGCTTGCTCTAGTTTCGGGCCTTTACGGGAAAAACCGTTTTGATCCTGCAGCATCACCATTTGTGTCGGTGTCAATGACAATTTCAAGCCAAAATCACCGGTCCGCATATCCACCTGATAGTGTCCATCCTCTTCACGCACCAGGGTCCAATCATCCAGCTTCACATCGGTATTGCCTGATCTGGCATAAGCCAGATCAAAACCTTCACGAGCAGATTTTTCAGTATGCATCAGCTTGCCTGCGGCAGGATCGGATAACGCCAGATGCGCGATGATTAAATATTTTGCTGCAAAGCGGCTTGGATTGTCATGATTCTGGTCAGTCGCATAACGAAAAAAGGTAACCTGAAAGCCCAGTGGTTTCTTATCCGCTGTCTCCAGCCAGCCGGTGATATACCACCATTCAATACGAAAATCCTGATGCGCGCCATAATCATGCGGAAAGGTCAGTTTATGATCGGGCACGACTGGCAACAGCCGGGAAGATTCAGCGATCGTCGCCGCAGCAACCAAGCTTAGAATCAGCATAATCATGCTGACAAAATGCAAGAAATAACGCCTGCCGGTATTTTTATTCCCCGCCATTACCAATCCTCCCGAACCGCACGTATCACATTCCCGGACACAGCCTGACGCCCGGCCAGCAATGCCGTCAATGCCGCTGAAACCAGCATAATCCCGGCGATCATCGTCAACCAGCCCCAAGGTAGATGCAATTGCATGGTCCAATGAAAAGATTGCGGATTGACAATAAAAACCAGGATTAAACTGATCGCCCAGCCCAACACAAAGCCTAACACAATCCCAAGCAGCGTTAGCAAACCACCTTCCGCAGCCAGCATCGAAAAAATCTGCCGTCGCATGACGCCAATATGCCGCAACATACCGAATTCTTTCGCGCGCGCTAATGTTTGCGCTGAGAAACTGGCCGCCACGCCCAATAATCCAATCACGACTGCCACCATTTCCAATATATAAGTCACCGCAAAACTCCGGTCAAAGATTTCCAAGCTTAATGCGCGCATATCACTCGACCGGGATATCTCCAGCGCTGCACCAAATGGCAATTGCCGTAAATTCGCAATGGCTGCATCCGCCGTCATTCCAGCTTGCAACCACAAAGCAACCGTATTGACACTCAAATCCCCGGTCAATCGCTGATAATCAGACAGTTGCATCTGCACCGCGCCAAATTGACGGCCATAATCACGCCACACACCGGCAACCAGAAATTCTCTGGATGTTGCGTCGACCGGCAATGTCACTTTTTCTCCTACACGGTAACCATATAAATCAACCATCGCTTCCGACACCCAGACCGGCATCACATTTTCAGGTAGCGCCCCCAGCGCAATCCTATCATCCGTCAACGGCAGCGTATTCCGCGCATCGATTCTATCAACAGGGCGGGCAAACAAGGTGATTTCCGGCCGGTTCACATCGAGTGTTAATTGCTGTGTACGGAAAAAATCCACACGATCCAAACCGGGCAGCCCGGCTATCACCTTTTGCGCATCGGGTGGAAAACTGCCTTGATCGCCGGTTGCCGCAGCGCGCACATATAAATCGGCCGGTAACACATGCCCCAGCCAGTCATCGATCGATACGCGGAAACTCGTCACCATGATCGCCATTGCCACCATCAGACTAAAACTGGCCAGTATCCCGCCCAGCGCGATAGCAGCCTGGTTAGGCGCATTTGCCAGGCGCGCCAGCACCAAGGTAAAAACAGCGCTTAACCGGTAACGCTGCAATTGGGTCAGTAGCCTCGAAAAAGCCCATGCCGCAAAACGCGGCATCAACGCAATACCGCCGATCAACAGCAATGCAATGGCCAAATAGCCGAAAACCGGAAGCCCAAAAATGGGCGGTAGCTGTGTGAACAGCAGTGCAATCGCTAAACAAATCACAGCAAACCAAGGCGGTGAGAATTGTGCCATGACCACATCCTCACTGCCGGATCGCAAAGCCAGCGCTGGCTTTGCGCGCGCGGCCTCTAATGCCGGCGCGATACTTCCCAACATCGTCACAATCAGCCCGACCGAAAAGAATGTCACCGCAACCAGTGGATCAAAATAAATGCTGGGCTTAACACCCGGAAAAAAGTTAGTACCCAAATCTCCGCCCAGCAACTGAATCGCCGTAGCTGCGATGGCATACCCTAAGCCCAATCCCAGCAGCGAGCCGATCACCCCGAGGATCGCCCCTTCGGTGATAATTTGCCGCAATAGCTGTTGCCGTGTAAAACCCAGGACGCGCAACAACGCAAATTGCTGGCGCCTCCGAATGACAGATAGCACCTGCGTGGAGAACACCAGAAACGTACCGGTAAACAGCGCCACCAGCGCCAGCATGTTCAAGTTAACCCGGTATGCGCGCGACATATTGGCAATCCGCTTTTCCTGATCGATGGCTTCAGTAACCCGGTACGATTCGCCCAGTTGCTCAGCCAGCTTAACTTTAAACGCTGCATGATTGACACCATTCTTTAGCTTCAACTCGATCCGTGACAATAAACCGAGCTGCTGGAAGCGCCACTGCGCCACACCAATATCCATCACCGCAATGCGTTGCCCTGCCCGCGCCCGCACCAGCCCACCGGCCACGCGCAAGGCAATGGCTTGCAATCCCACATGCAAGGACAGCAAATCGCCTTGCTTCACTTGCAACCATTCCATTGCGGCTGGCGACAGAAAGATAGCATCGCTTGCTAGCCGATCCAGCGTTTTCCCTTCCTCAGTCAATCCCAGCAAATCGGGCGAAATCTGTACCGACCGAAACATATCAATACCAATGATTTTCAGTTTGTGATCGTTTCTGTTTTGCAGTTTACCTGGCACCACCACATCCAATTCCAAAACCGGATTCGCTAACGCTACGCCTTCTGTGTTGGCCAGCAACGGATAAAGCGATTCATCAAAAAATGCTTTCCGGCCATATATCTGCAAATCCGATTGCCCGGAAAGGCTCTTGCTCGCCGCAGAAAATTCATTGAACGCCGCGGCATTAATCAAATGAATTGAAAATGCCATGGCAACGCCGATGGCAATGGCAACGAGTGCCACGATCATTTGTACAAAATGTGCACGCCATTCACCGAATAGCAGCCAACGGGATAACGATGCCGAACTCATTCGCTACGCTCTGGTTTCACCGGATGCAACCCATCCTTGGTCAAATTCAACACAAAATCCGCCGTTGCAGCCGCTGCGTGCGAATGCGTCACGAGAATTCCCATAGCGCCATTGGTTTTTATTTCCGTGCGCATTAATTGGAGAATCTCGTGCGCCGTGTCCGGGTCGAGATTACCCGTCGGTTCGTCCGCCAGCACCAATTTAGGCTGGTGTATCAAAGCCCGCGCAATCGCAACACGCTGCAACTCACCGCCGGATAATTGACGCGGGAAATGATGCCCGCGATCGTGCAACCCCACATCAGCCAGCATCTTTTCCACACGATCTGTTGACGCGCCATTCAGTAATAAAGGCAAGGCAATATTCTGAGACAAGGTCAGATGCGGCAATACATGAAATGCCTGAAAGATGAAACCGAACTGCTCACGCCGCAATTTTGTAGCGGCATCATCATCCAGTGATGAAATGGCCATGCCGTTAATGCGGATCTCGCCAGAATCCGGCGTATCCAACCCGGCAATCAGATTCAACAGCGTCGATTTGCCCACACCCGAATCACCCATGATAGCCACATACTCGCCAGCTTTCAGGGTATACGTTAAATGGGTCAATACCTTCCGCCCTTCCGCATAGGCTTTATTGATATGACATAATTCAAGCATTTGCACTGACACCGCTGGATGTTGGATTACTTTTTAAATTCATTGAAACATACCTCTATGACCCGGATAAACTGTAGAAAGAATACAACCGTGCTTTAACAAACCTATCGATTTATGCTTAAATGTACCACGTAACAAAAATTAATTTTAAGCACTTCTTAAAATACAGGAGAAATCTTATGGCAAAAGCCAGCGCACGTCATATTTTGGTAAAAACTGAAGAACAATGTAACAACCTGAAAGCGGAAATTGAAAATGGCGCCGAATTCGGCCAATTGGCACAACAACATTCGCTATGCCCATCCGGTAAACAAGGTGGCGACTTGGGTGAATTTGGCCGCGGACAAATGGTGAAAGAATTCGATACCGTCGTTTTCAGTGCACCAGTGGGTGAAGTGCAAGGCCCGGTTAAAACCCAATTTGGGTATCATTTGCTGGAAGTGACGAAACGTAGCGATTAGAGCACCTATTTGTCTCAATCAACCACCAGTGATCAGGATAAGGTCATGCCAGATACTGCACCATCATTACCTATTGATAATACCAAGATCCGGCTTTTGACGGGGATCAACCCCGCGCAAGCACTGGGATACGCTGTCAGCTATTTAATGACCAAACCGGCCTTTGCTTGCCTGCAATTCGGACACTGGTCCCGCATTCTGGTCGGACAAATTAATCGCGGCCACTATCTGATTGCCTCAGATAGCGGGCGTATCGTCGGGTTTATCGGCTGGGCACTGACCACTCAGGAGAAGGGCGATATGTGGCTTGCTGGGCAGGGTGAACTCTCCTTCGAAGACAGCAAAGCCGGCGAGATCATGCTGATTAACGCGTGGGCGGCAGAAACTAACGATGTGACGAAAATCATCCTTGAGCGACTACGCGAGATCGGCCGGGTTCAGAAGATGGTCTATTTCAAGCGCCTCTATCCGGATGGACGCATCCATTCCGGGCGCCTCAGTGTCAACACCTTCGTCGACGCGCATATCCGCTCCGCCCGATCCGGCGAGAAACCCAACAACTGAATCTCTACAAAAAACGCGTAATTCGCCCTTACACAACGCCGGCTTGCGTAGAGGAGGATATGCATAACATCAGACGACAACAAACGCTACGGGGTGTGAGAACAATACCGTTACCTCTATCGCCATGTTCGTAAAAAGCCAGCTTTTCAGCACTAGCGATCCATGACAGAACTTCCACACACCACTCAAACCCGCTGGCAGTCCATCAAAAAAGCAGCGCAGTTTATCGCCCCATACCAGCGCCAGGTCATCTACAGCTTGCTGGCTCTATTATTTACTGCAACGATTACCTTATCCATCGGACAAGGTATCCGCTTGCTCATTGATCAAGGATTTGCGACGCAGTCAAAAGATCTGCTGAGTCAATATGTGGTGATCTTTTTACTGCTGGTGATTGCCTTGGCTATTGGCACGTTTACGCGTTATTACTGGGTTACTTGGCTGGGCGAGCGGGTGATTGCCGATATTCGCAGTAAAGTATTTAACCATCTGATTCATCTGCATCCGGGGTTTTTTGAGGAAAACCGTAGCCTCGAAATTCAATCCCGTCTGACTGCGGATATGACTTTACTGCAAACCGTGATCGGGTCGTCCGTATCGTTCGCGTTACGTAATTTGATTATGATGATTGGCGGCATTATCTGGTTATTCATTACGAATACAAAACTGGCTGCACTGGTAACAATCTGTGTGCCGCTGGTGGTCATTCCGATTTTGATTTATGGCCGCCGCGTTCGGCATTTGTCGCGTCAAAGCCAGGATAAAATCGCTGCGGTCGGCGCGTATGTCGGTGAAGTACTTGGTCAGATCAAAACGGTGCAAGCCTACAATCATCAATCCATTGATCAGCGCAAATTTCACGACCAGGTAGAAGAAGCCTTTGCTGTCGCCAAACAGCGCGCCACGCAACGCGCATTACTGATCGCCATCGTCATCCTGCTGGTGCTGGGTGCCGTGGGATTAATGTTATGGGTGGGCGGCATTGATGTGATTGAAGGCCGTATTAGCGCGGGTGAATTGGCTGCTTTTGTGTTCTATAGCGTCATTGTCGGTTCCGCCGTGGCTTCTATTTCGGAAGTGATTGGTGAGTTACAACGCGCCGCCGGTGCGGCCGAGCGGACGATGGAATTATTACAAGCACCGAATCTGATTCAGTCGCCTGAAAAACCCCAGCCATTACCGGAGGTATCCGGAAATATCGACATCGAGCAATTGTGCTTTGCCTACCCTTCCAGACCTGACGTGCTTGCTATCGATCATTTGACACTCACTATCCGGGCGGGAGAAACTCTGGCCCTGGTAGGTCCTTCGGGCGCAGGAAAATCTACGTTGTTTGATCTGTTGCTGCGCTTCTTTGACAATCAATCCGGCTGTATCAAATTGGAAGGTATCGATATCCGGCACCTGGATATTTTTGCCTTACGCCGGTGCTTTGCCCTGGTCGCGCAAAACCCGGCTTTATTTTATGGCACCATCAGTGACAATCTGCGCTATGCCCGCCCCGATGCCAGTGATGCGGAAGTGGAAGCTGCGGCCGATGCCGCCTACGCGCACGATTTTATCAGCAAATTGCCACAAGGCTATCAAACACAGTTGGGAGATTCCGGATTGGGGCTTTCGGGCGGGCAAAAGCAACGGCTGGCCATTGCACGCGCCATATTGGCTGACGCACCGATACTTTTATTAGATGAAGCCACCAGCGCGCTGGATGCGCAAAGTGAATTTTGGGTGCAGCAAGCGCTGCAACGACTGATGCGCAACCGTACCACACTGGTTATTGCCCATCGTCTGGCAACCGTGCAATCAGCCGATCGTATTGCCGTGCTCGATCATGGCCGTCTGGATGCATTGGGGACGCACACCGAATTGCTACAATCAAGCGAGTTGTATGCACGGCTGGCTGCGTTGCAATTACAACCGCAATAAGAAACCTTATGCCGATTGGTCGGTTACTTGACTATTAACAGGCAAAACTATCTGCGTTGCCGCTGCGGTGTTAAAAACAGGCTAAAAATGCTCATTTATCACACATAAATTGCGCTTTATCGCCTGTTTTTGCCTTGCATCGGCTGCCTCGAATACGCTTTTCAACAGCCTGTTAAGCCCGGACCGGCCAATTGAATCACGCGTGATAATGTTTTGCGTGCGGCACGCATCCCCGCCCCCATTTGCATGAGCGTAGTTAAATGGACAGAGCGCTTGAGTATCAATGCCGTCAGACGAATGGGATTTACCCTGCCATCCGGATAGACGGCCCCGAGAAGTGCTCCCGGGGGTGAGAATTGAAGCGGATCGATGATGGCACGCACCGCGATAAACGGAATGCCCGCCGCCGCCGCTACTGCTGCAATCGCAGCGCTTTCCATATCCACCGCACAGGCACCCGTTGCTTGCGCCAGATCCAGCTTTGCTTTGGTACCTGTCAATGGCATATCACTGTTCGCTAAGATACCATTCTGTACGGTAATATCTGCCGGTAGCAAATTTTGCAGCCGGTCTCGCCAGGCTATATTTACCGATAACTGGGTATCCACATGTATCGCATCCGGCAAGACTAAATCGCCCGGCTTCAAATCCGGACTCAGTGCACCGGCAACACCGAAACTCACCAATGCCGTTACGCCATGCTGATGTAATCCTTCAGCCGCTGTCCGAGCGGCCTGAGCACCCATACCACTGAGCCACAAAACCGCCAGGTCATCAACCAGTATGGTTGCATTGAACGGAACATGCGCCGAAGACACGCAACTGGCCTCAGCCCGTAAGGCTGTTATCAGTCCGATAGGCACGCAGCGACTGTTCTGGTCAACGCACGGTAACGTGCCAGCGCCCATAATGGGAAGAATTTTGAGTAACCGTGATAGCGCAAATAGAAAACACGCGGAAAGCCGGGCGCGGTGAACCAAGGTTCTTCCCACAAATGGTCACTTGATTGATTGCGTAATAAGTAATTAATGCCTCTGCGTACCGATTCACTGTTTACCTCACCGGCTGCCATCAAACCCAGCACAGCCCAAGCGGTTTGAAATGCGGTACTGGTCTCGGGAAACTTACCAGCAAGTTGGATATCCAGATAAGAGTCGTTGGTTTCACCCCAACCGCCATCCGCTCTTTGCACGGACTCCAACCACTGCACGGCACGGCGCACCGATTTATGTTGCATATCAAACTTGACCAAACGGAATGCTTCCAGGACAGACCAGGTGCCATAAATATAGTTAGTACCCCAACGCCCGAACCAAGCGCCGTTGGATTCCTGTTCCCGCAACAAATAGCTGATACCGCGCAGCACAGCATGCTGGTGATGCGATTTACCGTATTTTCCAAGAAAACCAACACAACGCGCTGTCACATCGCTGGTCGGCGGATCAATCAACGCACCGTGATCAGCAAAAGGAATCTCATTGAGATAGTGGTAAGTATTGTCGATGTTAAAGGCTGCAAAACCGCCATTACGCGATTGCATGCCACAGAGCCAGTTGGCTGCGCGTTCCAGGGGCTTCTGATAACGCTCTGCATCGCTCTGATCCATTGCCCAGGCAACTGCCGCGGTATCATCGAGGTCAGGATAATGCGGATTCGCATATTGAAAAGCCCAACCGCCGCCTGGCAAATCCGGACAGTTATCGCGCCAGTCACCCGGCTCATCCAGAATCTGTTGTTCCACCAGCCAATCCAGCGCCTGCAGCACCGGTTTCTGATCCGTCGTTGGATCTTCCTGTAACGCCAGACTTGTCAACACGGTATCCCAGACCGGCGATGTACAAGGCTGACACCAAACACGTTCTCCTTCATCGACTAACAATCCGCGCAATGCATTGCGACACTGCACGCGATTAGGATGATCATACGCATAGCCTAGTAATGCCAATGATTCATGCGCATTGACCATGGCTGGGAAAATAGCACCGATGCCACATTCTCCATTCAAACGTTCAAGGGTCCAGCTTTCTGCGCGGCGTATGGCGTATTGACGTACTGACTGGGGAAGTCTGGGTTCCACTCGCGACAGTACGCGCTCAGTCAACATAAAAATGCGTTTCAACAGCGTTTCCGCTTTTGGGAAATAGTTCTTTTCTTCTTCCGGTGGAATGATAAACAGCTCGCGAATGTGCACTTGCCGCGGATTAACAGCGCGCGCCTTCATCGTGCACAGAATGGACAAAGGCACCATCACGGTACGTGACCAGTAAGAAACCTTGCTGAGGTGAAAAGGAAACCAGCGCGGCAGCAAAACAAGTTCTGCAGGCACAACGGGTACACCACGCCAAGGAATCTGGTCATACATTGCCAGCAACAAACGGGTAAAGACATTGGCCTTGGCTGCACCGCCGCGTTCCAGAATGGCTTCCCGTGCACGCACCATATGGGCTGCCTCGGGAGAGTCGCCCACCAGTTTCAGGGCATAATACGCTTTAATGGTACAACTGATATCAAAAGCACCGCCATAATACAACGGCCAGCCACCGTGACTCAGATCCTGTTTATCACGGATAAAACGCGCTATTCTGGTTTCTAATAAAACATCCACTTCATCCATGAAATGCATCATCAAAATATACTCTGCAGGGATTGTGCAATCCGCTTCCAGCGGGAAACACCAATGCCCGTCCGTATTTTGTAAAGACAACATGGCTGCGCGAGCTTGGGTAAATTTAATTTCCAGCTCACTGGCATTAATTGATTCCTGATTCAGGTTTGATGCCGCATTCGATAAATTTGTCTCGTCCTTAAGAGCAGAATCACCCTGTTGCTGCGATATATCCGATATTCTTTGAAACCCGTCCATATTCCTAAGCGCCCTATTTATTACAAATATCCCAATAGATTTAATGCCTATTATCAATCTTGTTTGGCCGAAATGGATTTTTCACATAAGACCTCTTCCTGTAAATATCTGACAATCTAGTTTAAATCATCTGACTATCAGGCCTTGTTTAATCATAATTTCTTTTCTTTTTTTATTTTTGTTTTTTCTGATTCTTTTTCAAAGGGATTGTCCTGAAAAGGATCATAGTAAAGGTCTAATGGCAACTTGCCATCATGAATTAGAAATTCACGTTGCTGTAACGATGCTTCACGTACAAACAAGTAAGGATCCAGCGCGGCTTCATCACGAATACGCATTGGACCGGATAAACGGGCGCGCTTGTCGATAGCACCCAGAATAGTTAAAGGGGCAGCAAACGCTGTACCCACTGCAAGACCAGTGTAAAAAAGTACATTGGTAAAAAGTCCCACTGGAATATTGGTTACGTCACGTTCACTGCTGGGACCCAGAAGCGGAATAAACAAATAAGATCCAGTATTCACACCCCATACACCTAATGTTTGCCCAAAATCTTCATCATTCTTTTTTAGCCCCATGTGGGTTGCCATATCGAAAAAGCCAAACATACCGACCGTTGAGTTCACAAAAAAACGTAGTGTGTCTTCAGCGCCCTGTTTGACTTTGCCTTGTAAGAAAGAATTCAGAACAACATTCGGATAAGACAGATTATCGTAGAAATTCCCAATAGACCGCTGGGCATCGCTGGGCACATAATCAATGTAGACATTCACAATCGGCTCAAACAACAAACGATCAACGCGATCAGTAAAATTATAAGAAGCTCTATTTACATTTTCGAGCGGATCAATCGGATCTAAATGCTGATCACTATTCTTTGCCGTTGTTGCACAACCTTGAAAAATTGTGATACACAAAGATAATACAATAATAATTAGATAGTTATGATTTACTATTGAACTTATATTTCTCAAAATTCCGATCTTCTCACTCATTTACTTATAAAACAATCAGCCTTCAAACTTTCTTCAGCAATGCAGACGTCGTATTATAAACCCGCTACTCAGTAGCCATTCCATTTGATAAACAAGTGCGCGAACACTCAGGTAAAATGGCACACAATTTTAAAAAACTTTTGAGCGGCAGTCAGAAACATCTTAACGTTAATTTCACACTCGCTTCTACCAGCCTGTTCTTAAGTGCATTTCCGGTCAAAATTGATTCAGCCGCAGTATACACTACTCCCTCAATATCGTGCTTCGCCACCCCCGCAAAATAACTCGAGTTTTTCCAAATTTGACGCGATTAAAACCATTTTTCCGGTGAAAATAAAAGTGAATTAACTACCAAATGACAGAACCTTTGAATTCTTATAAGCGACATACAAAGCGCTTAAGATCCAGAATTATTCAGATTTGATGGCCATGCACACAAAAAGTGATGAACGCAATGTTTTATGAAAAAAACTCAACCTTCTCGCTCTCCATGCACTATTTCTACTAATTTTAAAGCCTGTAATTCCATTTCAATAACAAAATCGTCGATTTTTGCACGGAAATGGCGATAAAAGATCATGCTGGGAATCGCCACGAGTATGCCAAATGCTGAATTATACAAGGCGACAGAAATTCCATATGCAAGCTGCGCTGGGTTGCTTCCGGCAGGCGAATTCGAACCGAAGATTTCTATCATACCGACCAAAGTACCAAACAAACCCATCAAAGGACTCAACGCAGCAATAGTCCCCAATGTAGTCAAGTAGCGGCTCAGATCATGCGCAATCACACGACCGGCTTCTTCAATCGACTCTTTCATGATTTCACGCGAGCTTTTCACATTTTTAAGCCCGGCAGCAAGAATTCTTCCCAATGGAGAATGTTTCTGCAAATGCGCAAGCATCTCCGGATTGACGCCACCGCGTTTATACTCACTTAATACTTTAGGCAATAATTCTTTCGGTGAAATAACACTTAAACGCAATGTCCACATCCGTTCCCCGATGATGCCAAAGGCAACTACGGAAGCAAAAATGATTGGCCAGATCGGCCAGCCAGCCGCTTGAATTAAAGATAACACGTGATAGTCTCCTCACTCACTGTAGATCCAGGTATTATTCTGTGGCGTATTATATTACCTGATTTGTTTATTTTATAACTAAGTAACCAATTCGGCACGAATGAATCTTGATCGCGTATTTTCAGCCAGGAAAAATGGTTAATTTTTTATCCACAATTTCTGTGGATAAGTTTGTGAATAGGTAACAAGTTTAAGAATTAAGTTATCAATCCTAAACATCTTTTCTGGATTGACTGTTTTTTAATCTCATACAAATACATTAATAAACATTAGCCTAATTTACACTTCCCGATCAGCACGTACTCTACCCATTACATTGGGCCACGCTGTTTCAACAATAGATGCGGATTATTACACAATATCAAAATGAATCTGTTTCCAATCTCGAGTCTTTCCCATAAAGTGCTAACGGTAAGCGAATTAAACAGCAACACCAAGCAATTCCTGGAACAAAACATACCTTTACTCTGGGTTAAAGGTGAAATTTCAAATTTAAAGTGTTATCAGTCAGGCCATTGGTATTTTTCCCTAAAAGATGCCAGTGCACAGATACGCTGCGTCTTGTTCAACCACAAGAATCAATACATGGACTGGCAGCCCAAAGATGGCATGCAAGTCGAAGTACTGGCACTCGTTACACTGTATGAGCCGCGCGGCGATTTTCAATTGAACATTGAAACCATGCGCCGTGCCGGTTCAGGTGAGTTATTTGAAGCATTTGAGAAACTTAAATCCAGATTGGAAAAAGCCGGGTTATTCAACCCCGCAAATAAAAAACCGTTACCCGCATTCCCCAAACAGATCGGCATCATCACATCGCCGGATACTGCCGCATTACGTGATGTATTGTCGACATTACAACGCCGCATGCCGTCGTTGCCGGTCATCATCTATCCTACCCTGGTGCAGGGGAAGACAGCAGCCAATTCTATTGCTGATGCTATTAAAATAGCAAGTCAACGAGCGGAATGCGATGCGTTGATACTCTGCCGGGGTGGTGGCAGCATTGAGGATCTATGGGCATTCAACGAAGAAATTGTAGCGCTTGCGATTGCCGCCAGCTCCATACCGATCATCAGTGGCATCGGCCATGAAACAGACTTCACCATTGCAGACTTTGTCGCCGACATCCGCGCTCCCACGCCGACCGGAGCTGCTGAACTGGCCAGCAAGGACTATAAAGAATTAAGCCGCCACCTGAAAACCTTGCACCAGCGCATGTATCGCATCACTTTGCATCATATTGAATACGCAATGCAGAAAATGGATATCCTGACGCATCGTTTAGTTCATCCAGGCGATCGGATCAAACAGCAATATGTTCATTTACAACATTTGCAGAATCGATACATCAAGACTTGGGCACATCAGATCGAAAAACAACACTGGAAATTACTCGAATTTAATCAACGGCTAGCTGCCGCAAGCCCGGGCATTGTTCGGCTGGAGGTGCAGCAAAAAGAACTCTCCGCACGTTTCCGCTATTCATTTTCACGCTATTTCGAAACACTGGCAATCAACTTGCAGCATTTACAAACACAGTTATCACACCTAAATCCGCAATCGGTTCTGGAACGCGGCTACAGCATCTCCTATACCCTGCAAAACACCGTAATCCGTGACAGCAAACAAGTTCATTCCGGCGATAGAATTCAGGTAAAATTCGCGCACGGAATGTGTGAAGCTGATGTCAGCAAAACAAAAGATTCTTCATAAAAGCACAGGGATCTTATATTAATTCCACTCTATTTAATAAGGACTAGATTGTCGATGCCAAAAACTTTTCTGATTCTGGGCGCCATAAATGCCTTTTTATGCATCGCACTGGGTGCCTTTGGCGCACACGGGCTGAAACAAACACTATCAGAAAGTATGCTGTCAGTGTATCAAACGGGGATCCAATACCACTTTTATCACGCCTTCGGAATTCTCATCATTGGCCTGTTATTACTGCATTTCCCAAAATCCCGCTTAATCCCGATATCCGGCTGGTTGATGATGGCCGGGATTATTTTATTCAGTTTCAGCCTTTACGCATTAAGTCTGACCGGAATGCGCGGACTTGGCATGATCACACCATTCGGTGGTGTTTCGTTCCTCAGTGCATGGGCTTTACTTGTCTATGCCATCTGGAAAGAAAAATAAAAACAACTCGTTGTTAGCTTTCAGCTGTATCGCCCGAGGCGGTTAACCAGGCTGCGAGTGCGCTGTATTCCGTTATAAAAGAACCCCAAACAACACATCAACTTTATTGCAAATACTTCAAGAACCAGTTTACTGCAAGCTGTGCAGCCTGTTCCAATGTACCCGCTTCTTCAAATAAATGCGTTGCGCCAGGTACGAACATTAATTCTTTCTCGCATTTCATCAAAGCAAAAGCCTTTGTTTCCGAATTAGCCTGCAGCTAAGCTGTCGCAGCAAGCAGGTGGCGCGTCAGCAGGTCGATATCGAAACGCATAATCTTGATTCGGCGCATGTCAGCAAATCGAATTGCAACGTACCATTGCCTTGTTACGCTTTAGCACATGGGCAACAAAAGTATTGCAAGGACTAAAACGGTTGGAATTTTTACGGTATTCATACTATCGCTCCGATCTTAACCGGGACGCGTTGCCTGCCGAATTGACTGGTAAATTGCCCGTAACGGCCCGCAATGACGGTATTGCAATCTTCACAACGTCCCCCCGGAGTCAGATGGTAATGTTTGATTTCGTACCAGTCGCGAACGATGGCAGCTTTTCCGCATGCCGGACAGTACGTCGTATCGCCTTCAAGATTATGCACATTGCCGGTGTACACATACTGCAACCCGGCTTCCAGTGCAATCTTACGTGCCTGAATCAATGTTTCAACCGGTGTAGACGGTATATCATTCAGCTTGTAATCCGGATGAAAGGCGCTGAAATGCAGCGGCACATCGGTACCCAGTTCTTTCACGATCCACTCGCTCATCGCGCTGATTTCCTGACTCGAGTCATTCAGACCTGGAATCAACAAAGTAGTCAACTCAAGCCACACATCGGTTTCGTGCTTGAGATACTTCAATGTGTCCAGCACAGGTTGCAGGTGCGATCCGGTTTGCTTGACATAGAACTCATCGGTAAATGCCTTGAGATCAACATTAGCGGCGTCCATCTTGGTAAAAAAGTCACGCCGTGGTTGCGCGTGAATATAACCCGCCGTCACGGCCACAGTCTTGATACCTCTAGCATGGCAGGCATCCGCCACGTCCATCGCATACTCCGCAAAAATTACCGGATCGTTGTAAGTAAACGCAACACTCTTGCAGCCCTGTTTTTCCGCGTAGCGCGCAATAGCTTCGGGACTGGCTTGATCTAACAACTTGTCAAAGCTGCGCGATTTGGAAATATCCCAATTCTGGCAAAATTTGCAAGCAAGGTTACAACCCGCAGTGCCAAATGACAAAACACTACTGCCGGGATAAAACTGGTTTAACGGCTTTTTCTCAATGGGATCGATACAAAAACCGGATAAACGCCCGTAAGTCGTCAATACCATCGCACTGCCAACACGACCCCGGACGAAACAAGCGCCACGCTGCCCCTCGTGCAATTTGCAATCGCGCGGACACAAATCACACTGGATCCGGCCATCGCTAAGCTGATGCCAATATTTGGCTGGATATTGCTCAGCGGCACTAATCGGTTCATCCATGCGCACACTCCTTGGAATAATCGGTTTCGCGCCATTTGCTCACGGTATAACGAGATAACTTAACATCTTCAGCCCAGAAATTTTCAGATAATCTGGCTTTAGACTTGAGCTTGGCGAGAAACTGCTGTGGCTGTGGAAGGCTTTCCCATACTTGCGGTAAAAAAGTGCTGCGATAAGACCCATACTCGAACACCACTCCGTCAATGTCCGGCCGCAACTGCGCCAGCGCATCGGCTTCGCTGGTAAAATCAAGCGATTGCAATTCGGATAACAATGACACTTCGACGCTGACCGTCTCCAGTTCATCCGCCGCCAGCGGCATAAACCGGGGATCATGCAACGCGGCCGATATTGCATTATTGCTCACATCCTCAATCAATGGATCGCATGCTTGCAGCGAACCGATACAACCCCGCAATTCACCCCACTGCGTCAAAGTAACAAACGTTGCTCCCGGCTCAGAAAGCCACGGCATATTTTCATCAAGCTCTGCTGCAGATATACCAGGCACATGCAAAGCACGGGAAATGGCCGTACGTGCAATTTGCAACAGTATTTTTCCTTGCTCATTTTTCTCAACTGACATCTGCCTATCCCCCATTAGTTAAATGCAATCGCCGCATAACCGACCACTTGGTCGCGTGAACCTGCGGTATCCCCGGAGTTTCTCAAATCCAGTAAATGTGGCGTCAGATGATGTTGCCGAGCGACAATAATCAAGCCATTTATGCCCGCACTCCCGCACGCCTGATCATGTTCAATCGGCTGCCGTAACTCCATTATGGATTGAACCGTTGCACTGTCCACACGCTGCGCTGTCGCATAAGGTAAATAATGCGACAGATCCGAACTGATCACAATCAAGGTTTCTTCCCCGCCCCATAGTAGCTCCAATACTTCCGCCACTGCTTCTGCCGATGTCATGCCAATCGCCAACGGCAGCAAGGTAAAATCACCCAGCACCTTCTGCAGAAATGGCAATTGCACTTCCAGGGAGTGTTCAAGGACGTGCGCTTCCTTACTGACGATCACTTGGGGTAAATGGAAAATCGCGTTGGCTAAATCGGTATCCAGTTTCACGCTGCCCAGCGGCGTATCAAAAACATCCACTCCGGGTAAAGCCAAACCACACACGGCAACGCGATGCGCAGGACCGAGCAATACGACGCGCTGAATTGCCGACGCAGCAGAATGCAGGCTGGCATACGCTGTCGCAGCAATTGCACCGGAATACACATACCCCGCATGCGGAACAATCAATGCTTTGGGTTTGGAATCATGAAATTCCGCCTTTGCAAGCAAGTGCTGAACATCCTGCTCAAGCTGCCGTGCATCAGCGGGGTAAAACAAACCTGCCACCGCAGGCGAACGAATCGTAGTCATAGTTCTTTCTTCTCCAGTAGTCTTATTGATATAGGCATAAGACTCGAAACCAAGAAAAAGATTGCAACTATCTGGTCAACTCACATTCAACGGCCCTATGGAATCTATCTGCTATTTCAAAATCTTAATTGCACGCCGCTGATGATGCAAGCATATATCATTCGAACCCGAAGCAGCGGCGTGCAAATGGTTTAAATTCCCTACATTACGATCCAGCAAGGCTTGACTCTGACTACAAGCAACCACTTGTAGATTTCCGCTGCATCCAGGTTATCCAGTTGAATGCTCAATTGCTTCGAATATCGTTCGCCAAACTCAGCCACCAGCGATAGCGCATCCAATGTTTATCCTGTGGCTTAGAAGATGGATAAAGTGTTTTGCATCGATTAAATCACGCATCGATCATTTTGCAGTTGGGCTGAATGGATTTGAAGGCAATACTTCCGGTCACCAACCATCCCGGTAAGTATTCATCAGATTGGTCGCATTATTGGCAAACCGGTTGATGCTGTGACGGTCAATTCTTAGATCTTCCAGGTCTACCTCACGCTCAGGTAAAATTTCTTTGGTATTAAAATTAAATTGAATCAGTGGTGTTACATGATGAGAATCTAAATATATTTTTCCGGTTTCATCGGTATTAGAAACCGGATCATGAACATCGGCAATCACAAAAATTTTTTCTTGAAGCTCTTCGTTTGTTAATGTAATCGTATAAGTATCAAAAAAATGATCCGGAACGGGTGAAGAATTAAATGCAAATGTTTCTAATCCCAGAACAGCGCCAATAGCTTGTGCTAATCCGCCTCCTAAAGAATGTCCAGTCACAGTAATTTTAATGCCAGGATGCCGACTAACCACACTTTGAGCAAATCTAAACGCATCTTTAAATTGATCACTGACTGTCCCGATTCCTATGGCGACATCTGCAATCGCATCACGAGCAGTATCTTCCAATTCCTTAAATGAACAAGGAAAATCACAAGTCTCGGTGCCACGAAATGCCAGTGCTAATTCATTGGTATCGCGGTTTCTATAGACACCGGCATCCATTCCGGAATTTTTCCCGTTGGATTCTATTAACTCCCAAGAATCAACCGCAACATTATCAAAATCATATATTGCATCAGCAAGTTTCGCATAGGAGATAGACCGCCCCAGCAAATCAACCGCACGCCGCTCATCGGGAAGTAACATGCCGTAAGGTTTCCATGTGGTATTAGGGACATACCCGGGATTGTTGAACAGCGCAACGGTTTTCAGTTCAAACACCGAGACCGGATCATCGGTATCCGCATCGGTATCCGTCAACCAGGTCAAACTGACGGTGTAGCGTTCGGTACCATAAAGCTTCGGCACATCGATCTTGGGTAAAGTCAGTACGCCATTGAGAAATGAGAAGGTAGGACTATGCGTCTCGGAAACATCGTCAAACTCCACGCTCAACAATTTAAACCGGTTCGGATTATCCACTCCCATCCATTGTAGTGATGCTTTGTATAACTGATCACCCGATGAATCGGTCACAATAATTTTTTTCAGGCAGACAAGACTACTTGTTTCCAGAAAAGTCGCCGATGCGGTCAGATTCGTACACTCATCCGGCAATGCCTGCGCCATTGGTGCAGCGACCATCAGAACAGAAAAATTGACTATTCTGACAAAATACGAATTCCAGATTTTCATAAGTTACACGCTATTAAGTGGTTTGATTAAGTCTTAGCAGTTTAATCATAATCAAAACCTATGTGAATACATTGCCAATTATTATTGCAAAACTAAACAAACTGCATCATTCCATCAGCGATCCGCTTGATTCTCTTTGCCAGCCATATGGAATGTAGCAGTAGTTTGGGATGTGCCACCCTCAGATTTCCGATCCCGTAACAAATTCCGGTATAACTAAGCGAAGGTATATTCATCAATTTTCCTGCAAGAATCGATCTATCGAGAAAACAGGAAATTTCAGGATCAACTATTGCAGCAGAGATAAAATCCACTTCAAGCAGATATGTTTCCGACTTACACTTACACTTGCATTACCATTCCATCTAACAATATAACCCCATTTATACTATGACAATTTTGGTATAAATGAACTATAAAAAATCGAGAGACTTTATAAATTCAAGTGTTATACTTTTTCAGCTTTTGATTGAATGGATAAAAAGTTTTTACAATATCACTTTAGGAGTTTGGTATGCGAAATAGTTCCCGACAAAAAGTATTAACGATTATTGCATTAGCTTCATTGGGGCTTGGAATTGAAACTGCTAGTGCGAGCACATCTTTTGGCGCTTGGTATCTTAATCCAATCAATCCAACTGAAGCTATTGCAGATTTTGGCAATAATGATATTAACGGACTTTTCGAAGATCATATTCCTTTCAACTTGCCAGTAGGCTATAGCGGTTTTGGTGGTGATAGTGTGATAGTAGGTTTCGCGGGGAGTTTCGATCTAACTTTTTCTGAATTTAGCTTATGGGATTTAACTGATAATACACTTATTGCTACAGATGATGGATTTACTGATCTATCACAGTGGTTTAAGTTTTCTGGTCCTTTACCTCAGAACCATTCGTACGAACTGGTACTAAAAGACAACTTACTTGATGGCTATACGAATGGTTCATATGCTGGAGACTTAACGATTTCTGCAGCAATACCAGAACCAGAAACTTATGCCATGCTGTTGGCCGGCTTAGGCTTGCTCGGGATTAGGCTCACTGCAGAAAAGAAAACGTTTAATTTAGTTTAGCTTAGTTGCATTTCGGACGGCCCCGTATCTTGGCGGGGCTTCTTTTATAAATTAACAAACATTTGCCTCTATCCAAATTCGCCAGTACGTACCAAGTTTCTCTGATCAAATCAATCATCAACACTCATTCCATCAACGACCCACCGGATTCTCCCTGTACATTGACCCATAAATGCGGCAACCCAAGTGCATTCAACCATTCAGGTCCTTCTTCACCTTTCAGCATACCGATAGTCGATGCGCTGCCTGCGACGACGCAAAACTCACCGATGATGCTGACTGCCGCCATATAATTGACCGGCCAACCGGTTTTTGGATTCAACACATGCCCGTAGCGCACGCCATTTAAAGTAATGCACCGTTCATAATCCCCGCTGCTTGCCAGCGCGCCGGAATGCAAGAGTAGTGTTTGCAATAAACCGCCGGGGTTACGAGGATGGCGTATCGCGATGCGCCAGGGGCTACCGTCATCATGCGAGCCGATAATTTTGATGTCGCCACCCAGGTTAACGATACCATGATTAATCCCAGCATTCCGGCATAACGAAGCGGCACGATCGACGGCATACTCCTTAACCACGCCGCCAAAATCGATTTCCATACCGGGAACAGTCAATGCCAGGAGCGGCCGTTGCCAGTTTATTTTATGCCAGCCTATCTTTCCGAGCAGAGCTGCAATCGCTTCCTGAGCAGGTATGGCTCCCGACTTAAAATCCCAAACGCGACGCAGAATCCCGGAAGTAATATCAAATAGGCCATCACTTTGTTGATAACAGGTGTCTGCGTAATCGAGTAACCCGGCAGTTTCATCATCCACACGAATATGACCGCCTTGTGCCGCGATACGGTTAATCTCGGATAAAAAACTGTCTGTGCGGTAGCGGGAATATTTGGCTTCCAGGCGATACACATCATCCATAGCAATTCTGGCTGCACGCTTCGCTTTCTTAGCACTGCCAGCATAAAGCTGAATCGAACAAGGCGAACCCATCGCTTTAAAATCGTAGTGATAGTACTTTAGCTGAGCCATGCAGTTACATTCTGTGTAACGCTAGAAAAACTGTAAAAATTATGGAAAAACAGATTTCATTTTCACCTAGAACTGGTAGCTCCAGGTAGCCGCAAGCGCGCCCTGCCGATCCAGCTGAAATCCGTTAAAATCACTCTTGACCGGCTGTATCCATTCGAAACCGAAGCGGTTACCGGCGAACCGACCGCCAGGTATCCTGGCGTTCAACCCCAACCCGACATCCCAGAATTGTCCGCCATAATTCGCGGGAAAATCCATCGGACCGATACGCGCACTAAATTGATTAAAGTCTCGCTGTATCGCATCTTGCCAAGTGTACACACCACGCACGGATGCAGTCAGCCAATGTGTTAAATCATAACCGCCCCAGGTTGTCGCTTGAAATAAGTCGCCCAAACGGTAACCGGATTTATTTTGATCTTCCATACGCTTGACACCACTCAACTGCGTACCCCAGGACCAGCGGCTCCTTTCCCCGGCATAGGTCAAACTCGGGGTGAAATCCCAGGTACCGCTACCCAATTGCATACCAAAATGAATCAACCCGCCATCCGCTTGGTGCGTACGCCGTACTTCGATATCCACTTTTCCGGTCGGTGCACTGAACCCTAGATTCGCATGGACACGATGTCCAGGAATATTCAACAGCTTAATCAGTGATGAAAAATAAGTATCGCCTACGGCACCAGTTTCATGTCCCGCTGCGCCATGATGGCCATGTGCACCCGAAGTATCGACTTTTGCTCCAGCTAACTGACGCAGATTCATGTCCATATCCATGAAGGTTGGCATCAACATCACGTTGAACCACTTGGACGGCGCGTACATTAGATCAACCATATGCATACGCATATCCATGAAGGCGGGAGTAAATTGACACGAACTATTCCCACACCCTTGATCGATGATGGTTTGATCACTCACTTTATGGGTACCATGCATCATATTTCCACCGGTCCAGTTGTACATAAATCGGTAACCCGCCATAAAATCTCCGGGTTTATCGAGCATATGACCAAACATGATGCCCGCAGGGGGAATTTTGTGATGGTGATGCGAGGACGCATGACGATGTGATTCGGAAGATCCACCTGAACCACCCATCGGCAACGAAGTGGTCGGCTCAATATCAAACCTAACCGCCGCATTCGCTACATAATAATCAAAATCAGCAAAACTGTTATTTCCGCCATTACCAATCTGCATCGAACTGGCTCGCGTATAGTATTCAAAACCGGCTTCCAATGCGACGCCTTTACCAAGCATTTTGCTTAATACCACGCCGCCGCTTAATGCGCCAAACCCCGCCAAGCGGTGATCACTGGAAAAATTATCGGGTAATTTTCCAGCATCGAATGACTTAAATATCGGTTGCGGATTAACCAAAAGTCCATCGACTGGATTACCGTTCTGATCAACTAGACTAAATGGATCGGCACCGAAATACTGGATAGCAGGGTTTTTCCCATCAAGCCAGACTTTTCGTCCGAGACTATCGGTCTCATGTCTCTGGAAAGCTTGTTGAGAGAACAAAAAAGGCTGGTAAAAGCTTGCAGAATCTTGTGAATAATAACGAATCCGAGGGGTCAACGTCCACCCGCTTCCAACCGGTTGCACCCAACTTGCATCAAAGGTGTTCGTATTCACGCCCCAATCGTCTACCGATAACCTGTAGCCCAGGTGCAATGCTGCATTAAACGGATTGATATAGTGAATATATTTGGCATTTAAAGCTACTTGGTTACGAATGTTGGGCCGCTGTTCAATGAACGCGCGTACATCACCGGCAATTAAGTTACTGTTTAATTTAGTCGGATCAATAAAAATGATCGATGTCGCTTTGTAAGGGTTTTCCAAAAATCCATTGCTATGCGTATAGCCGATATTGGCATCAATCAATGCATTCTTGCTCAAAACCTGAGTTAACCCAACATTTGCGATCCAATCCTGTCGGTTACCCTTCAAAATCTCAGAACCGCTACGATTAACAATTTGCTGTGCATACGCGGTTTTGGTGATATATGGAGATGAGTCGCCATCGAGAATTGCGCCGACTTGACTGTGCGTATAGCCGCCGCCAAATTTAACACTGGTCAGTTTCTGATTAAAATCCAGGCGGGCACCCATGTTGCCAAAGCTTGATTGATAATCTCTTTCTCTGGAAAACCCACCGCCCACGTTCACAGCCGATTCATTCCGTTCATGACTCAAACCAAAATTGGCTTGCCGGCGTGTTTCCGGAGAAGCAGACGACATGACGAGGACGGATCGGCTATCAACAACGCCCGTCGATTGTTTAGTAAGGGGATCAGTTCCAATGGGATTTAGATCTCGGTCTAAAAGTATTGTGCTATTCAGAATAGGCGAGGCACCGGCCACTACCCCATTAACGGTATACGGACGATTACCGCCATTGGTAGCCAATGGCGTTGTAGTGACGGGGGTTGCGCCTGACCAGGTATCTTGCGTATACCCAAAAGAAAGTTTGGTGCGATCGGTAAGAGAAAAAATGCCACTGCCATGCAAGACATCGGCACTGATTGGTTTTAAATTATTCGGGGCGCCATAAAGATTACGCTCACCTTCCTGGTAACGGCTATACTGGAAATTGATCCGATCTGTTCCTGCCGCATGCCCTGGTGTGATTAATAGACCCGGCAATACCAACGCCGCCGAGGTTAATGCTTGAAGGGTAGTATTTCTTGGCTTTGCAGACTGTATTTCTGGATTTTTTAATTGATGATTGCTGCCCGGGCGTTGGGGCATACTATTCCGTTGCAAATTTTATTGACCTAAAGAAAACAACTTCTAGCAGGGGTCAGTTTAGTAACAACCGCAACCACCACCCCCTGCAGAAGACTTATGGCTTGGAGCCGCTTCGCGGCTACTGTAATTGTGCGACTGTATTTCACTTTGCAGTGGATGCGGATCCAATTCCATCTGCGATTTTGCCAGATTTCCTCGCTCCCAGGCATTCACATGAATACAACCGGTCGACAATCCGATACCTATTACAAGCACTAATTTGACTAAAACACGCTGATTCTTTTTCATGCCAATCAAGCCAGTCTCTGTCATTCCTATGGACGTTCCATCACGAGTTGCGTAATTAAAGCACGCAACTCTTCCGTTTCACCAGGGCGGAATCCTTGATGAATATGACGGATCGTTCCTTTTCGGTCAATCAGATAGGATGTTGGCATTGCCATCAATTCAAAAACCTTGGCACACTCTTTACTTGAATCTGCAACAATGGAAAAATTAGCCGGATACTTAGCAAGAAATTCCTGTGCATCTTTGATTTTTTCATCCAGATTGACACCGATCACATGCAAACCCTTATCCTTCAGATCATGATCCAGTTGATTTAAAAAAGAAAATGATTTTACACAAGGCGGACACCATGACGCCCAAAAATCCACATAAACAACCTCCCCTTTCAGCTCTTGTAAATTATGCGCAGGTTTACCATCCAATGTCGTCAATACACAGGAAGGTGATATCTTATCCAGGTGCTCCGCAAATGATGCGGTTGCAAACAAACCCAGTATTGAAGTGATCAGAAATAACAATTTTGTTTTTTTCATTGTGTAGCTACCTAAACGATCTTAAAGCAAAGTTGTGTGTAGTTCAAAAAATGGACATTACTCAAATTGTCTAACAACAATTGTCGTTCCCGTGTGTATAGGCGGCGTATCATTAGTTTGGCAATGATAGGATACTAAAAAAGATCGAGCACCCTCACCAGTTTTATTGACTAGCAATTGATATACACCCTCTCCACCATGCACTCTGGCTTCGGGACTATATTTACCATCACCTGAAACTGGATCGGTAGTACTGTTCGCGAGATTCCCTTTAATTATTTGCAAATTAACCAACAAGTTATCTTGTGGCGGCGAAGTATCTTGAATACTGGCAACCAAGTGATCTGCCGGACCATTACCATCATCAGTACAAGTAACCAACGCATAGCCGGTAAAACTCGCGACATTACCATTGGGATCCATGGTAGCACCGGCATCATCCGCACTACTTATACCAAAATAACCGAGTGCAACAACCAGAAAAACTGCCTTTACTACTTTATCAAAAAATTTGTGCTGCATGATTACGTATCTCTCTCAAGTGAAATGCCTGCTTTGTTGAATATCAAGATTTCTACAGTCCTTCTCCGAAAGATGATCGGACACGCATACCAGAAAAACTCATTCGTGTCCGCCATCTTTGTCACTGTTTAGAACAAAATCAAATTATTTAGGCCAGATTTGGTTGCCATCCATGTTAATTCGCAAATCACGATTTAACTGAGTAGCCGATGGTTTAACCACAACATCAACCCCTGCGCCACACGATTCCGGTAAGGGAGCAATACTGCGCGTAACTTTCAACGTAGCGGGTGAATCGAAACCATGCAATCCGACACCATCGTAATCAGAACCGACCGCCGGTGTCCACATTTGAACTGTTTCATCACTAAATCCTGATTTATCAGTAACCTGGCAAATATCCGCAATTCCAAGAACGAACGTCACGCTTTTAGCGCAAGAAGTTGGTTCAATAATAACACCCGCAGTAGTGAATGGCACCACTGCTCTAAAGCCTCCGGTCAGCCCACTACCGCCACCGGTCCAAAAACCGAGCTTATTCCCCAGAGAATCCTTGATATATCCTTCAAAGGCGAAGATGCTGCGATCCTGAACTTTGGTGACAGGATTGCCCCAATTGGTAACAAAATCAGTCAATGGACCGGAATGCGGTGCGCCATCAACGGTTATGATCGAATCCTTGCCGTCTGGAAATACTGCCACTGATCCAATCGTATTGGCATCAACAGCGCCCGTCGCTGGATTTTCACAGCCATGCGAAATCACCACAGCATTATAATCACTGCCATGCCTTGCTGAATTTTCTGTGATTTCCGGTGTTTTTAATCGTGTGTGCGCAAACGCAGACTGCCATGCTCCCACCATTCCAACAGCAGTTATTAGAATTAAAGCACGGGTTTTAAATTCTGTAGATTTCAACATTTATGAGGCTCCTTAATCTATTTTATTTTTGAATTGACTATCTATTGTCATTTATTATTACTATTAATTTTTTATAAAAACCCTTGCTCTAAGGAAGCAAGAGGGAAAGCGAGGGTTTCATAAAATCAAACTGCATTAACACTTAGCGTTACGTTACTTAGGCCAAATTTGATTGCCGTCAATTTTGATCGGCATATCACGGTTTATTTGAGCGGCGGAAGGTTTCACTTCAACAGCCACGCCTGCACCACAGGATGCGGGCAAAGTGCTGGTGCGTGTAATTGTCAATGATGCTGGGCCATCATCTGTCGCACTCACCCGGTCATACGGTGTACCGAGACCAGTGTGCGTCCAGAGATTAACCGTTTCAGCGCTAAAACCGGAGGTGGGAGTAATTTGACAAATATCTGCAATGGATACATAAAATTTCACACTTGTCGCACAGGAAGTGGGCTCAATAATCACAGCACCGGCTCTAAATGGAATATAACCATTCAAATTATGCGGCAAGGAACTACCACCACCTGCCCAGAAACCAACTACATTATCATTCGAATCCGTTTTCTCGCCTTCAAAACTAAAAATAGCTCGACTATAATTTTTCTGCATCAGGTTTCCCCAATTTTGCACAAAATCGGTCAAAGCACCCGCATGCGCCGCGCCATCAACGGTAACCGTGGAATCCACTCCGTCAGGAAATACCACACTGGTACCTATGACGTCGTTTTCTCCACAACCGTGACCAATGATAACGTTGTTAGTCACCCGGGTGTTCTCAGCGACTGCCGGCGTTTCCAACCGAGTATGTGCGAGCACATTCTGCCCAGCAGTTGCTGTCATCACAGCCATTACTGAAACTGCAAAAAATTTATTACTGTATTTATTCATTTTTCCTATTCTCAGTCTACTAATTAATTTTATAATCGCTATGCCTTCCTAGTTACTTCGACTCCAGCTAATAACTAGACTCAAAAAACCCAAGCACAACCAGATTTCTAATTGTAAGAACGATTTAAAAATCGATGCATAACCAAACCACACTCAAGCTTTTCCTCAGAAACTTTGATTGCAGATTAGTACAATACAATCCTCCCATCAATTTTTTGAACCGACCAAATACAAGCCCAATATCCATTTATTACAACGTATGTAATTATCTTGGGTTATAGCAAAAACATCAATGTGACAAATTGTCGCACTTCATACAACACATATCACTAGTCAGTGATGCATTTCATAACATATTAATTAATAACGATCTGATTGTTAAACATTCAAACTAAGTGATGCTACATTTGCTCATGCTGCGACAATTTGCCGCATTACCAAATCAGTTTTTCTTGCATACAATTCCACAACTTCAATCAATTCAGTCACGGTCACGGCGAACCCCGCCCAAAACACCTTGGCCGATCCTTTCGGTAGATCTTGTTAAGGCAATCGTTACCTAAGCGCATGCCTTCAAAAAACGAGTATTGGCTCACGTCGGCGAAAATACTGGGGAAGATATTGGGGACCCTGTTGAAGGATGCACCAGCTGATATTATCGCCGTGCGAGGTAATCCCTTTCTAAGATTTAAATTATTGGAGTATCCGAATATAGTCATCTCGGGCGGCCATATGATCGTAAGTAATTTTAAGAAAAATAAGAACAACCATTCAAGGTAAACTATGAATCGACCTCCTTCAAATATCCTGGGAAAAGGCTGGTTATACTGCACCGTGTTTCTGACCGGCGCGGCTGTCATGGTAATAGAGCTTCTGGGCACGCGCTTGATAGCACCTTTTTATGGAGCTAGCCTGTACGTTTGGACTTCACTAATTTCGGTGACGCTAATTGCTTTGGCGTTGGGCTACTATTGGGGGGGAGTCTGGGCAGATCGGGCCCGATCTGGATTGTCACTCATTATCGCAATAGCGGGATTGTTGACAATCATTATTCCCTGGCTAACGGGGCCGGTTTTACTCGCCACCGATCCTTTAGGACTTCGCTTAGGTAGCTTTGTGAGCACATTGATATTGTTCTCACCCAGCCTGATCATGCTCGGCATGGTCGGACCTTTTGCGGTTAAGTTATCAACGGCCACCTTAGCAAAGGTTGGCGCCAGCACGGGTTCCATCTATGCGGTCAGTACGGTAGGCAGTGTAATAGGAACCTTATTCCTCGGCTTTTATTTATTTCCGGTGGTCGGTTCGCGTGAAATTTTTATTGGTCTGGGTATTGCACTGTTGCTACTGGCCATAATCGTTGCTTATATTGAACATCGGCATTTAAAATCAGCGGCGACGACAATACCTACCGCCTTATTAGTTGTTATTGGTATTGGTTTATATCCGCAAATCGCTAATTCGAACCGAGCGGAATCTAATGAATCTTTTCAAACCCGTTTTGAACGCGAAAGCCTATACGGCTGGGTTCGAGTAATAGATAAACCTAAGGAAAACATACGCCTACTGACTGTGGATGCGTCAACGATCGGTGCGGCCAGCATCAGTCACGGGGAGAACCTTTTAGCCTATCAGAAAATTGTGACGCTATTACCCGCTTTAGCTCCCGAGATGAAACGCGCTCTATTGATTGGTCAAGGAGCAGGACATATGGCGATGACCTTGAAAGATTACGGCATAGTAACCGATACACTAGAAATAGACCCGGCTGTCGCCGAAGCCTCCATTAAATTCTTTGGTTTTGTACCAACAGGTAAAACGATTATTGGCGATGCGCGCTATGAAATACGTCAGCTTAAAGGCCCCTATGATTTAATCATCCTGGATGTTTTTACGGGCGGCTCAGAACCAACACATTTACTGACCGTTGAAGCGTTAGCCCAATTACGAGACTTACTGACTAATCAGGGGATACTTGCACTTAATTTTGTTTCATTTCTGGATAATGGTCAAAATGCAACGCTGGCTTCCGTGGCAAAAACACTGGCCCAGGTCTTTCCGCATCAACAAGTATTTATTGCCGATCCAGACACCGATTTCAATGATTTTATTTTTCTCGCCACCAATCACGCAATGAACCTAAACGATGAATCATTTCCTGATAGCCACCGCACTTGGTTAAAACAACGGCTCGTGAATATTGATCAATCGCAGGGCATGACGCTAACCGATAATCTTAGTGCACTTGAACGCTTACAGATCCGCAAATCCGAGCACTATCGGCGAATGATCATTGATTTAGTGGGAACCAATCACTTTATCCGCTAACGGATAAGCGTTGTACGAACTAGTCAGCTAGGCCACTTTGCAACATCTCTGTCGCGTGTTGACGTGTTGTCTCGGTAATATTGACACCGCCCAGCATCCGTGCAATTTCTTCCACACGTTCCTGTGGGTCTAAGATATTTATCTTACTAATTATCTGCTGATTCTCTGTTTTACCCGCAGATTTAACGACTTGCCATTGCTGGTCTCCCGTTGCGGCCACTTGCGGCAAATGGGTAATACACAATACCTGACGCTCTTTTCCCAGTTTCTTTAATAAATTACCTACAATTTCAGCAACTTGTCCGCCAATCCCGACATCGACCTCATCAAAAATGAGCGTTGGCACCACGCCGACTTTGCTGGTTATGACTTGTATTGCCAGACTGATACGTGACAATTCACCGCCCGAAGCTACTTTTGCCAGAGGCCGCAACGGTAACCCCTTGTGTGCTGCAACCTGAAATTCAATCTGCTCCAAACCATTCGCATTACCCTGCGCCAGTAACGTCAATACGACAGAGAATTCCCCCCCAATCATTGCAACCCTCTGCATCGCAGCACTCACTTGCTGGGATAACGCCTTACTGGCTTTTTGACGTGCAGCGCTTAATTCTTTAGCCTGATTGTGATACTTTGCCTGCGCATCCGCTTCGAGTACTTGCAAATGACTGATATCTGAATCTGAACCCAACGTTTCCAGTTGATGCGTAATTGTCTCGAGCAATTGCGGCAGCTCCTCCGGTGTCACACGAAATTTTCTCGCTGTTGTATGAACCGTTGACAGCCGCTGTTCAATATCCTGTAATACCTGGGGATCCAAATCCAGATGTTGGTGATAGTGTTTCAGTTCGTAAACACTTTCCTGCAATTGAATTTGCGCCGAATCCAGCAAATCGGTGATTGTTTTAAGCTGACGATCATACTCAAGCAAATTTTGCAGTTGCCCATTCACGGTATTAATCTGTGCCAGTACCGCATTTTCACGCTCGGATAATACATCCATTCCCATTTCCGCCGCTGCCTGTAAAGCAGCCACATGAGTTAATCTGCTATGGTCTGCCTGCAATATCTGCCATTCTTCAAGTGTAAAATTTAGCGCTGATAATTCGTGCAGCTGCCAATCAAGTTGTTCGCGCTTGTCGCGTGATTCTGCTGCTCGTTGTTCCATCGCAATTCTTTGCTGATAGCAATCCTGCCAATTTTGATATGCCGCTTTGACCGCGCGCCCCAAATCACCGCAACCGGAAAAAGCATCCAGCAATTCACGCTGCACGTCTTTTTGCAACAGGGATTGGTGTGCATGTTGGCTGTGGATGGCTACCAGATATTCGCCTACACTCCGCAGTTGCTGCAATGTCACCGTGTGCCCATTGATATAGCTGCGCGAGCGGCCGTTGGTTTCAATAATACGGCGCATCAGACAACTATCCTGATCACCTTGCAAGTCATTTTCATCTAGCCAATGCAGTAGCCCCGGCAAACGGCTGATATCGAATGTCACATTGATTTCAGCACGCTCACAACCCAGGCGTATCTGACTGGTATCGCCGCGCTCCCCCAAAGCAAGCATCAGTGCGTCGATCAGAATGGATTTTCCCGCTCCCGTTTCTCCGGTCAACACCGTGAAGCCGGGCATAAAATCCAGTTCAATCCGGTCAACAATGACAAAATCTTTGATGGCCAGGTGTTTTAGCATAATTGCACATTCTGTGGAGTCATCAGGGAAATTCACTCCAACCCAGTTTTTCTCTTAGCATCCGATAATAACTGTGATTCACCGAATGTAACAGCCGCACTGTTTTGGGAAAACGCCGCACGACAACACTATCTGTCTGCTCCAGATCATAACAAGAATGACTGTCACAATTAATGCGCACATTGACCGCACTTTGCATCTGGATTTCAACACTGGCATCCGGCCCGATGACAATCGGACGGTTGCTGAGTGTATGTGGACAAACCGGAACCAACGCAATCAGATCCAGACTGGGGTGTAGGATGGGGCCACCAGATGATAGCGCATAGGCTGTTGAACCGGTCGGCGTGGTTACGATCAATCCATCAGAACGCAGTGTATTCACATATTCGTTATTGACCTTCACCTCAAACTCAATCATACCACTGCTCATGCCGCGATACAGCACTACGTCATTGAGTGCCAAGCTACCGAAAACACTGGCGCCGTCACGAATAATTTCAGCATATAGCAACATGCGACGTTCCGTGGTGTAATTTCCTGCCAGTATTTCATCAAGTGTTTCAAACATGGTGTCCACTGATAAATCGGTGAGAAAACCAAGCCGCCCTTGATTAATACCGATTAACGGCACATCATATGAAACCAGCATGCGGGCGATATTTAACATCGTACCGTCACCACCCACAACAACGGCGAGATCGGCCTTCTCACCAATCTCTTCCAGGGACAGCACTGGATATTTGTCACTACAAATATGTGATGCTGTGAGATGATCAAGTAAGATCTTATGATTCTTCCTCGTTAGATACTCGGCAAGATTGAGAAGCGGTATCGCGATTTCCGGATTTTTATGTTTACCGATCAACGCAATAGTTGTAAATGGCGAATTCATTACTTGGGTTATCGTTGGCTATTATTGATTGTATTGGGATTAGAATTAAATATAAACGTTAAATTACCGTTAAAAAATAGGTTAGTTAACAAGCCAACCAGGCAAAGTTGTATAAATGGCCTTTTACACACACTTAACCTGAAATATTAAATTTCCTAGAAAAACACCTTAATTCACACTAAAACTCAAATTCATAACTGATATGCCGGTATCCAGAAAGTTTAGCATAGTTGCGGTGAGACAAAATTACTGCTTACAACCAAACTATGAGACCTGTTGATTCGTGTAGAATTACACCATGTTAAATGAACGCGCTCAAATATTATTAAAAACACTGGTAGAACGATATATCCACGAAGGTCAACCCGTTGGTTCCAGAGCTCTTTCAAAGTCCTCTGGATTAGATTTAAGTCCTGCAACCATCCGTAATGTCATGGCTGATCTTGAAGAAATGGGATTGGTAACTAGTCCGCATACTTCAGCCGGAAGGATTCCGACACCGCAAGGTTACCGTCTTTTCGTCGACACATTGTTGGTGGTAAAAGCCCTGGATAGAATAGAACTGAGTCATCTGGAAAATCAATTACACCCTGATAATCCATCGCGCTTGATCAATGTCGCTTCGCAATTACTATCCGAGTTGACTCGCTTTGCCGGAGTTGTCGTAACGCCCAAACGCAAAGGCGCTGTATTTCGCTATATTGAGTTTATGGCTTTATCAGAAAAGCGCATTTTGCTGATCATCGTAACGCCTGAAGGAGATGTGCAAAATCGCATTATCTTTACCAATATACCCTACAGCCAGTCCGATCTGATTGAAGCCGGGAATTTTATCAATCAGCACTATGCAGGTTGTACTTTGGATGAGATTCGCGGGCGTCTGGATAACGAACTTAAACAATTACGCAGTGAAATGATCAGCCTGATGAATGCAGCCATTCAGGCAGGTGGTGATGCCATCAATGAAAGCAGTGAAACCGTGGTCTTGGCCGGTGAACGAAATCTGCTTCAGGTTGAAGATTTATCGGATAATCTAATCAGTCTGAAAAAATTATTTGAATTATTCGAACGTAAAACCAATCTGTTACAGTTACTCGAATTAAGCCGGCAAGCGCATGGCGTCAAGATTTTTATTGGCGGGGAATCCGATATAGCATCGCTGGAAGAATTCAGTGTAGTGACGGCGCCATATGAAATCGAAGGAGAGATCGTCGGTACAGTCGGTGTTATCGGCCCCCGACGCATGGCATATGAACGTATCATCCCGATTGTCGAAATTACCGCAAAACTCCTTTCCAGCGGCTTATCACAGCATTAATCTACCCTGTTTTAGCGATACACTCGTCGCCGGTATTATTGAAGCATCGTTGCTTTAGAGAAATTTATTATTTTAAACAGATTAAACTCTTACACTTATAACTATGCCCTCCAAATCCATCTATCAGCACGGATCGCCAAATCGAATCGGTGTATTACTCATTAATCTGGGTACACCCGAAGCACCGACTGCTCAAGCACTACGTCCTTATCTACAAGAATTCCTCAGTAATCCTCGGGTGATTGAAATACCCAGACTGATCTGGTGGCCTATCCTGCATGGTTTTATATTACCTTTTAGACCTAAAGCATCGGCTAAAAAATATGCAAAAATCTGGATGCCGGAAGGCTCCCCGCTCAAGGTTCATACTGAACGGCAAACAAAATTATTGCGGGAAGCATTACAAGCACGGCTGCAAAACCCGCCCATAGTTGAATACGCCATGAATATAGGCAAACCTTCTGTTGCAACAGTTATGGCAAAAATGCAAGAACAGGGTTGTGAGCGCATTCTCATCATTCCACTCTTTCCTCAATATGCTGCCAGCAGTACTGCCGCTGCAATGGATAATGTTTTCTCGGTATTAAACCGGATGCGCAATTTGCCCTCGATTCGTACCGTTAAGCAATACCATGATCATCCAGGCTATATTGCAGCATTGGCACAAAATGTAAGGGATTACTGGGATGCGCATGGCCGACCTGACAAACTGATTATCAGCTTTCACGGCACGCCGCGCGCAAGCCTGGATAAAGGTGATCCCTACCACTGTGCATGCCAGAAGACAGGGCGATTACTGGCTGAAGCATTGGCCTTAGACCCAAACCAATATTCAGTTTGCTTTCAATCGCGCTTTGGCAAAGCCAAATGGCTGACACCATATACCGCGGTAACACTGGAGCAACTGGGCAAGGAACAAACACAACGTGTCGATGTAATATGCCCTGGTTTTGTATCCGATTGCTTAGAAACTTTGGAAGAAATTGCCATAGAAGCGAGAAACACTTTTATACAAGCGGGCGGCAAGGAATTTCATTACATTCCCTGCCTCAATGAACGTAGCGACTGGATCCAGGCGCTAGCTGATATTACCTGCACGCATCTACAAGGATGGCTGGATATCGCAGTTACCGAGGAAGCAGCGCAATTATCCAGAAAGCTAGCATTAGAAATGGGTGCGAAAGACTAGAGATTTCCCCTCGGCAAAGCCGAGGGAATTATTGATTCTGAACAATCAATGACCGGATTGGCGCATATGTTTCATGGCTTCTTCAGTATGCTTGGCAGATTCAGGTCCATGCCCCATATCAGCATGTTTAATCGCTTCCTCTAAATGCTTGATCGCTTCATCCATATGTTTATGCGATGCCGCATGGTCATCTCTTGACGCCTTAGCATGCGCTAAGCTGTCTTTGGCATGCTGGAGCGCGTCTTTGGTATGCCCCATTTCTCCATGTGCTTGGGCTTTGCCTGCATGTTCCATCGCTTCTGAGGTATGCCCTGCATCAGATGCCCAAACCTGGGTGCTCATGAAAAAGACCAATGTTCCCGCTGCAATCGTTGTTGATATAGCTCGCATGATAATTACTCCTTTCTTTAACAACATGTTAATAATATGAACACTTCTGGGGAGATCCCAGCAGCCGGACTGCAACTTCGAGGAAAAACCTGCAACACACTTCTCCGAAGCTAATCAGTTCAGCATATTCTCAGTATATACCCAAACCTTATTTTTTCGTACCAATGTCCCAAATGGTTGATGTGCATCAATTGTTGTTTCGATCATCATCAATCTGCCTACATTACAAAATTTAAAAAAACTACTCTCTCAATTTTTTATTCGCGATCTTTTGCAATATCTCGGCATCTTTCTTTATTCAGTTTCCATTCATATCCTCCTGTGTAAATTAACACCAACAAGACCGAATCTAAACCGATTAACTGACAGGAGACATAAAATGGAAACCCCAAAAAAAACAATGTTGACTAGCCTTTTAATCATGGTGTTATTAGCATTTACGTTAGCAGCGCCCACATTAGCGCAAGCGGGCAGAGGTCATCATGGCCACCATCGTCACGGTCATCATAGCCATAAGCACCACAACCATTTTAATGGAAACAATTATATTTATAGTCAACCCCGTGGCTATAACCGGCCACACTACCCACAACCACGGTATAACTATTACTATCCAGCACCGGTTTATGGTGCTCCTCCTCATGGGATGATGGGCATTGATACCGGAAATGCGAGCTTTATGTTACGCTTCTGAAACGAAAAACTGGTAATAGGTACCTCAAACATACCTGTTACCGCTTAGCTTCTACCTTCAGTGTTCAGGACTGTTGAGTTATGAATAGATGGCAGGAAATTTTAGTAATTGTGATGTTAATGACTGGCCCAATCACTCAAGCAATGGCCGATTGGCAAAGTAGTGCCTCATACTATTATCGCACTGGCAGCAACCCGCTCACTGGCATCACCGAGCAAAAAGCGATCATGATTGCACAACAGCATTTCAAAGGCCGTGCGCTCTCAATCAATCATGATGACAACACTTACCGCATTAAAATACTCAGTAATAAAGGCACAGTACACACTATTCTGATTAATGCGACGGACGGATCGGTAATATCCACCCACTAATTCAAACCTCTTTCCTTTAAAATTCAAAAATAATGAAATGCGCATCCTGATCATCGAAGATGAAATCAAATTACAAAACCAGATTCGCCAGCAACTGGAATCCGTTGGCTATATGGTTGACACCTGCAGCGACGGCGAAGAAGGATTATTTTTTGCCACGGAATACCCTTTGGATGCCGCCATTATTGATATCGGATTGCCCGGCAAATCCGGATTGGAAATTATCAAGGCGCTACGTGAGCAAGGCAATCTGTTGCCCATTCTGATTTTAACCGCCAGAAGCGGCTGGCAAGACAAGGTGCAAGGCCTGGAAATGGGTGCAGATGATTACCTCACCAAACCGTTTCAAATGGAAGAACTGCAAGCCAGAGTCAAAGCGCTACTGCGCCGTGCAACCGGCATACCGCAAACATTATTAAAATGCGGCCCCATCACATTGGATGTCACAACTCAATCGGTTACTGTCAATGGAGAAATCATCGAATTGACCTCATTTGAATACCGCCTGCTGGAAGAATTGGTACGCCATCATGGCGAAATTCTCTCCAAACATACATTGGCCGATTATCTTTATCCGCACGATGAAGACCGTGACAGCAATGTACTCGAAGTCATGGTCGGACGTTTACGCCGCAAACTGGATCCCCAAGGCACGATGAATCCGATTGAAACCATGCGTGGACGAGGTTATCGCTTTACTCTGACATGCAACAAATCTTCATGATGTCTTTAAATCAGCGCGTTTTGCTCAGCGCAACCTTGGTTCTATTAATTTTTATCGTCGGAATTGCGTTGGCATTGGATCGCGCATTTTATGACAGCGCGCGTCTGGGTGTGCAGGATCGTCTATTCGCGAAGCTGCTCATGTTAATGGGGGATTCGGAAGTTGAAGAATCCGGTGTTTTGGATGTACCGACCAACTTGCTCGATGCAGAATTTGGTCACGTAAATTCGGATACTTATGCATTCATCATTGACCGCACCAACGCCATTACCTGGCAATCCACGTCATCGCTCAATGAAAAAATTCCGGCCGTGGCTCTCCTTGAAAAAGGAAAAAAAGAATTTGCGCAAATTATGATCGACGGCAAACCCCATTTTATATACAGCTACGGTGTTGCCTGGGAAACACAATCCGGCAGCTATCCGTTTACCTTCACCGTCATCACTAATACCTTACTGTTCGAAGCGCAGATAGAACGTTATCGCGAGGACCTGTGGGGATGGCTCAGTATCATGGTTGTTTTATTATTGGTCACGCAAATGCTGGTATTACGCTGGGGTTTGCAACCAATGCGCAAAGTTTCCACCGAGCTTGCAGCGATCGAATCCGGCCAACAGGAAAGCCTGAAAGATGTTTATCCCAGTGAATTAAAGCTGTTAACCGACAGCATCAACTCTTTGATCAACCACGAACACAAGCAACAGAAACGCTACCGTAACGGTCTGGCCGATTTAGCGCACAGTCTCAAAACACCACTCGCCGTTCTTCAGGGAGCGGTCCATGGCGAAGAAGACGAACAAAATCGGCACAAAACGATTCAAGAACAAATTGACCGCATGGATAACATCATCCAGTATCAGCTGCGCCGCGCCGCGACCGCCGGCAGCTCCCCAGGCATGGGGCTGATCACCTTACGCCCAATGGTCGACAGAATTGTGACTACCGTTGCAAAAGCTTATAGCAACAAGCGCCCGGAAATAACCATCGATATCGACGATGCGATCAGTCTGCGTATCGACGAAGGCGATTTAATGGAATTGCTCGGCAACCTGGTCGACAACGCTTTTAAATGGTGCCGCTACAACATTAATTTATCCTCGAGATATCATGAAAATCAAGTTGTTATACAGGTTAAGGATGATGGCTCCGGCATTCAACCGCATGAAATCGCTAGAATTCTGGAACGTGGTGTGCGTGCCGACCAATCCACACCCGGTCACGGCATTGGTTTGGCCATTGTCCGAGATATCATTCAAGTCTACGGTGGAGAACTGGCAATTGAAAATAATCGAACCAGTGGTCTCTGCGTTACCTTGCGCTTAAAGAAAAACAAATAATCCTAAGGGATTTCTGATTAAGTCCTTTGGCAGGTTCAAGACGAACAGTAATATATTGATTACATTAGTAGTAAGCTTGTCAGGTCATAACCGTAATCTACTAAATCAGAATTCCGGGTCTATGTGTTGTGATTCAATAAAACCAGATATCTTATTAATTCTATTTCGCGTTATAAGATGTAATAATAAGTCATCTGTTCTCACGTAAATGGATGACAATTATGGCAAGACCGGCAAGTGGAGAAGAGCATCTTGAATTGGCTCGAAATGCGGTACGGATAGCCAAAACAGCCGATGAGCTACGTAGTGCGCAGGCTTTGCTGCTGCCACTTGAATTAGGTCTAAATCTGGAACAGACGGCCATTGCTATTGGTCGCTCAAAAGGGAAGACCTGAACATCCCGCTAGAATTTTCAAGTGTTTTCGTCTATTTTTTTACGTATCTCATAGGCACGATTTTGTTTCAGCATTCTGAATATAATACGGCAAAGC
>NZ_JAYUWI010000071.1:0-13995 GCF_043753625.1 Nitrosomonas sp. | reverse complement strand
TTCAGGTGGAAATAGTGTATTGCCATGTTGCACCTCTGTTATCCAGTTAGTTAATGATACTTAGGATACGGTGGTGCACTTGATTTTTGAATATGGGGTTGTCAATAAATCGCGAAGCTCGGTGTCAGGTCCAGAATAAAGAATTAAAGACCAATTAACCTTAGCGTATCGGTATGTGCTAGGCATGTGCTGAAATGACCCGTTCAATGACATTTTCCGGTAACGATATGCAAGTAAAAGCAGTAACCGGGTATAAATAATCTTCTCCCGATTCATCAATGACGCGAATCTGTCCATGTTTTTTCGCGTCAACATCGGGGAGCACTTCATATAATTTGCGAGTTTCTAGCGATACTTCATAGCCGCGGTTATCAATGCAAATTGCAAACTCATGTTTACTCATGATGTTATGTCCATGTACCGTTTGATTTTGAATTCACGCTTACCAATACCTATAGCCTCGTACCAGTGCATTTCAGCTATACAAGTTGAACCATCAGGCAAACGCACTGTGGCATAACCTTTACGTTTAAGCCAATTACCTAGACCATGAATTTTTCGAAGCCGGTTTAATTCCCTAATACCGGAACCGCGAGCAATTGTTTCGGAATGTTTGATTTCGCCGATAATTTAAAGTCCATGCGAAATTCTAACATAACGAACCAAAGCTACTCATTTGTTTATAGACATAAATGTAATAATGTACACAAACTACCCAAGCTGCTCTCGATGAAATTTCAAATGCTCCCCAATAAACGAACTAATGAAATAATAGCTATGATCGTAGTCTTGGTGGTAACGCAATGTCAGTTTCTGTCCGGCTGCGGCGCAGGCATTTTCCAGTCGATCCGGATGCAATTGTCCGGCCAGAAATTGATCGTTCAACCCCTGATCAATCAATAATTCTGGAACGCGATGACCTGCGGCAATCAGTGCGGTCGCATCGTATTGCTGCCAGTTTTCCTGATTTTCACCCAAATAATTGCGGAAGGCTTTTTGTCCCCAGGGACATTGCATCGGTGCGCAGATCGGGGAGAATGCCGATACCGAGCGATACAATCCGGGGTGACGCAATGCCAATGTCAATGCGCCGTGTCCGCCCATCGAATGACCAAAAATACCCATGCGGTTTTGATCGGCGGGATAATGTTCGATAATAATTTCACGCAATTCCTGCGTGACGTAACTTTCCATCCGGTAATAGCGCGACCAAGGTTCAACCGTCGCGTCCAGATAGAATCCGGCACCGGCACCAAAATCCCAGCTATCGGTTTCGCCCGGAATGCCGGTTTGGCGCGGACTGGTGTCCATGGATACTAACATCAGCCCATATTCAGCGGCGTAGCGCTGCGCCCCGGCTTTAATCATGAAGGTTTCTTCAGTGCAGGTAAGGCCGGCCAGGAAAAATAGTACTGGAACGCGTTGATGCTTCGCTTGCGGTGGCTGATACACCGAGAAGCGCATCGGTAAACCGATAACCGTGGAGGGGTGCTGGTAAAAGCCTTGTATGCCGCCAAAACACGAATGTTGACTGCGAGTTTCCAGTGGCGCCACGATTAATAGATCACCACGGTGCGAATGGATTCGCCGCTTTTCATCAAATCAAAACCTTCGTTGATCTTGTCCAACGGCAAGGTATGCGTGATCAGCGAATCAATGTCGATTTTTCCTTCCATATACCAATCGACAATTTTAGGCACGTCGGTGCGGCCACGCGCGCCGCCAAAAGCGGAGCCTTCCCATTTCCGCCCGGTAACGAGCTGGAAAGGACGCGTGCTGATTTCAGCGCCTGCTTCCGCCACGCCGATGATGATGCTGCGTCCCCAGCCTTTATGCGTACATTCCAGGGCTTGCCGCATGACTTTGGTATTACCGATACATTCGAAACTATAATCAGCACCGCCATCGGTCAATTGCACCACGGTATCGACGATATTGGGCACATCATTAGGATTGATGAAATGCGTCATGCCGAATTTACGTGCCATCGCTTCGCGCTGCGGATTGATATCAATACCGATGATTTTGTCGGCGCCGACCATGCGCGCGCCTTGAATCACATTCAGACCGATTCCGCCCAGACCGAAAACTACCACATTGGCGCCTGCCTCGACCTTGGCGGTATAGATGACTGCGCCGATGCCTGTCGTCACGCCACAACCGATGTAACACACTTTATCGAACGGCGCATCCTCACGAATTTTCGCCAGCGCGATTTCCGGCACAACGGTGTAATTGGAAAAAGTCGACGTACCCATATAATGGAACAGCGGTTTTCCGTCCAGAGAAAAACGCGAGGTACTATCGGGCATCACGCCACGTCCTTGCGTACTGCGGATGGCCTGACACAGGTTGGTTTTTTTGGAAAGACAGAATTTACATTCGCGGCATTCCGGTGTGTAGAGCGGAATGACATGATCGCCTTTGCGCAACGATTTGACGTTGGGCCCGACATCGACCACTACGCCGGCGCCTTCATGACCGAGGATCGCAGGAAACAAGCCTTCCGGATCTGCACCGGAAAGCGTGTAATAATCGGTATGGCAAATACCGGTGGCTTTTATTTCTATCAATACTTCACCAGATTTCGGGCCTTCCAGATCAACTTCTTCAATTGTTAACGACTGACCGGCTTTCCAAGCAACAGCGGCTCTTGTTTTCATCAGAATACTTCCTTTTTATTAGTGCGAAGATGCGCCAGCAAACCCTGGCTGGCTTCCTCAACCATATCCAATACCAGTTCAAAACCTTGGTGCCCGCCGAAGTACGGATCGGGCACCTCGACATCCGGATCAGCTTGAGTACTATACTGCATGAATAACTGAATTTTACTGAGGTGCTGTTGAGGACTCCGTTGTTGCAGTAAAGAAAGATTTTCCTTATCCATCGCAAGTATGTAGTCAAATTCTTCAAAATCGTTTGGTTGAACTGCGCGAGCCCGTAAATCATGCATCTTGTAGCCGCGCTGCAATGCTGTGTTCTGGGCGCGGTGATCCGGCGGATTACCAATATGATATGCATGCGTGCCCGCAGAATCCACGTGGATTAGATGATCAACCCCGGCTGCTTTGACTAAATGCCGGAAAACCGCATCGGCCGTAGGCGATCGGCAAATATTCCCCATGCAGACAAATAGTACTTTTATTTTTTTATTCTGGTTCATAGCAAATTGTTAGTGTAATTGGGTTTTGAAAGTAGCAAGCTCAAGCAGAAAAAATTGAAAAGTGCAGGATAAAGATTAACACGATGCCGGTTAAAACGAAATTTAGAGTTAGGATTTGTTAGGAAGCACTGGAAATTACAATCGCCTTAATATTGGCAGGATGTAATTCCGCCGTCGGCATATCTTTTCGAACAAAGCTTCACAACAACAGATATGGTTATTTTTTGCGAGAGTAAGCAAGAAATAAACTTCTTAATTCTGAATCTGAACACCAACTCCGCGCTTACAATGATTCCGCAGCCTCTGGATCAATGTGTCATTAATAAACAATTCCGTTGGAATGACCTGTTGCGGACTGATGATGGTCAGGAATTCATGCGGCAGTTGAGTGCGTACCTCGGCTTTAATAGTGTTTATCGGTTCTCGCGATGCATATTTTCTGGAAATCCACCCTAATGGCAATTCCTCGTTGCCACGATAGAAGGCGGATTCCCCGCCTTCTATGTGGATAAACCAGGGTTGACTCGCACAATCAACCATCCATCCATCGCCAGATCTCTCAATCGGCGCATCTACATGCCAGTGCATTGCTAAATGGTGTTCTCCCATGCCATCGATTCGATCCCATACTGCCCAACCAAACTGACGATCATAGATCAATGCTCGCCAGTGTGTGACTCCCATTCCGGCATAACCATTATGACAGGCTAATAGTAAGATTCTTCCCTCTAGATCCTTTTGCTGCCAAACTAATTCGGCCTTATACGGTTGTAGCCAGCCAAAGGATGTTTGGGGATTTTGCAGCGCCTGATCAAGGGCGTCGACGATAATCGTGTTGTGCGCTGATGTGCCACGAAAATAGCGTCTAAAATGCGGATCTCGATCGTAGAGATAGGTACCTGGGTCAACCAGGATCGGTTTATCACCCAGATTCCAGCAGACCGACAGGGCATCGGCATGCCCATGACCGAATCCACGCGCAGTACCAAGCTGTCCGTGTGTGAAACGCATATTGCCATGCACCGTTTCACCCTGGATCTTTGAAAAACCTGATGCTTCAAAAACCTGTAGGCGACCCCTAGCAGACCGTTGAAAAACTATCTTCATTGCCGCTGCGGTGTTAAAAACAGGCTCAAAATGCTCATTTATTAAGCATAAACTGCGCTTTTTCTCCTGTTTTTGCCTTACATCGGCTGCCTCGAATACGTTTTCCAACAGCCTGCAAAATGATTTAGGTAACTGAATATTGGGTTGCCATGATAACCGAAGGTAGCGAGATAGCGCATATCCATCATCGCTGTCACCTACAACGGGCAGGCTATCAGGAGAAGTGGCAAATGCTCGTAAAAAAGAGCTGCCACGTATCCAAGCTTGCTCAATGCCATTAGGCGCAGATTTATCGTAATGTTTTAATAGCGCAATCACCAATCCACAAAGATCGACCATCATGGTCAGATAACGAAACGATTGCTCACGATTGCCACCATCGGCAAGAATTTGCACGTTGGCCTCTCGCTCCATGTGATCCAATCCGGTTTGCAACCAATCTTGTGCATCGGGCAGTTCAGGAAAGAGTAAGCCGGCATATATCAACCCTGCGCATTCACCGAGTGTATGATTACCAGCGTACGAATAAAGACATAATCTGCGCCGGATAAAATAGGCATGGCTATGCACCAGATACACCACCCCTTGCCAGGCTTGCAGACTGACCTTTTGATTTCTGATCAGATCAAATGCATGACAAGTACTGATTAGCCTGAGTGCGCACTCCATGGTGGAAATATAATGTATGCCCCAAAGCCATGGATTCTCGTCAATCCATGACAATAATCTTTTTTCTAGCATTTTGACCAATAAGTGTTGCGTATTCGCATGCTGCGTCACACGACAAATCAGACCAAGGGTAATCAGATTTTGTAATCGGGATCGCTCCCAAACCCGCTGAATGTCTCCAACGGGATTGCCAGGTTGGAAAGCGATTCGGGGAAAAAATTGAACAGGCCAGTATTGTCCGGTATCCGGTTCTTTATGCCAATCGCCCTCCGCCCCGGCTATGGTCACAATGGCCGTTGCCAGGGATTCATTATCTGCTATGGAGAGCTTTGATACGTCAAGATCCGGATAACTCCAGGGCAGCGACGGCAGACAGGATTGTCTGCTGTTACAGAACCCATAATTATCTGCAAGAATCGTTTTCTTGAATGGCAATCCGCATCCTATCCGCATCCTGATCCACATACCGACAAGCGATGCCCGCCTCACCATGCGATACTTGAATTCCTTGAGATTCATGACTGATATTTGCACATTCATTGCGTGCATCGATCAACATTGGATCTCAAGATGGTAACCACTATTATCCTCATCACTCACCAATGATTTGGCGCGTGATTTCCTGATTCTTCCATGGTAATGGATCTTTGATCCTTGCCGCCAGATTACGCTTTGGTGGCAACACGCCCGGTTGGCGAATCTTCGCGGCATTCATAATCCAGGCGGGATTATTCACCTTGTTTCCTGCTATCGGAATCATATCGGCCGATCCATAAATAGTGTAATAGTGGCGATACAGGTAATCGCATACATTCTCGTAGGCACATTGCTTACACTGTTTTGTCTTGACACGACCTTTCCTGACATAAAGTCGACTGATCGCAGCCGTACAGATTGCTTTCCAGCCATGTCGGGTAACAAATGGAAGGTAGGGTAGATTCAAAATGCCGATCGCCACACACAGCCAGGATATTAAGCGGCCTTTTCTGATTCTAAAGCTTGCATAATTGTCCCACTCATCAGGATCAAACGTCATTTGATCCATGTTGGTGATATATCGCTCATATTCGGGTAGAAAACAAAAAGGCATGTATCTTACGTTGAAGTGGGGCAACTCAGCTTCGCATGACTGGATGGCGCGAATGATTTCCCGGCCTGCATCGGCATAGTTGACGTACACTTCTTGAACAATATCAATGTTTGTTGCCTGCAATACCGGATTGAACATCACAAAGTTGATATTATCAACTTGCTTATCAATTAATAGCCGCATGATTTCAGTTAGATGCTGATAATTTGATTTGCAAACAACCGTATTAGTGCGCACACGGATACCTAGCTCGTTGGCGTTATCTATGGCCTGCATGATGTGATGGAAACTTCTCGGTACTTTCGTCAAATTATCATGGGTATGGGCATCATGACCATGAATACTGAACAGAATGTCATCGATACCGGCAGCAACCAGACTGACGGCATAATCCATTTTGGACAACCGAATACCATTGGTAATCAAGCATACAATGGAGAAACCAAGCTCTTGCTTGGCATAAGTGATCAACTCCGGTAAATCACTACGCAGCGTAGCTTCGCCACCGGTAAACTCAATCTCTGTGATGCCCAGTTTTTTGGCTAGTTTTAATTGCTGCATCGCTTCATCGGTAGTCAACGTATCTTCATTGGTTCTGGTGATTACGGAATCATAGTAATAGCAAAAAGGACATTTCGCATTGCACGCATACCCCAGATTAATTTCAACTTTCTTTGTATGACTTGGCATAGTTGGTTATCTTGTTTACATTGATTGAATCATGACGAGACGCAAATCGCTGCAACGAGTGTAGAGTAATTAACAGATTTGGCAACCCTTTAGCAAAGAGGGGGTTACCCATTTCGTTGAAATACAGCTAGGAGAAACTTTGGCGCACCGATACAATGCTGTCCAATTTGAATACTAGTCTGAATGCGGGCAATGCGGGCATCTCAAAATTGAGAGATATTTTGTCAGATCGATCCAAGGAAAATTCCATGAACGTGCCCATTCGATGGGGTATCTTAAGTGCTGGACGGATTGCCGATCGTTTTACTACCGATCTCAGAAAAGTTCCAGACACGGAAATTATGGCTGTAGCAGCAAGATCCCTTCAGCGTGCGACAAAATTCGCTGCCAAGCATCATATTCCACATGCCTATGGATCTTATGCGGAATTGGCGACAGATCCCAATATCGATGTTATTTATGTGGCAACAACACATAATCTTCATAAAGAGCATACGTTGTTGTGTCTCGAGAACGGTAAACACGTTCTCTGCGAGAAACCATTTGCACTGAATGCTGCAGAAGCCAGCCAGATGATTGCCTGCGCACATCAAAAAAAACTTTTTCTGATGGAAGGCATGTGGTCAAGATTTAACCCTGCCTATCAACGCGCCATGTATTGGATCAAAAATGGCATGATTGGAGAAGTGCGCATGCTGAAAGCTGATTTCGGATTCCGCGCTCTTTGGGATCCTGAACATAGAATTCTTAATCAGATACTTGGCGGCGGATCGATTCTTGATGTCGGTATTTACCCGATTGCCTTGGCATCTCAACTATTGGGTTCTCAGCCAACTGATATTCAGGCACTTGCCTGTCTGGGTATAACTGAGGTTGACGAGCAGGCCGGAATCGTTCTGAAGTATCCTCATGGTCAACTTGCCCTGCTGTCAAGCGCTGTTCGTACACGCACGCTGCATAATGCATTTATTTTTGGCACGGAGGGGATAGTCTGGATTCCTTTGTTTTGGCGCGCCCGGTTATCCTTGCTATGGCGCGCTAAGAAATTACCTCGGATTACCTGGAATCAGGCGGGATATCACTTTGAAGCGGCTGAGGTGAATCGATGCATCAGAGAAAATAAACTGGAAAGCACTACCGTTTCTCTTGCAGATACGCTTGCTCGAATGGAGATATTGGATCAAATAAGAGCGAAAGTCGGACTGAAGTATCCCGGAGAATGAGAGTTACCCAAGATTTTTTCTCAAGGAATAACAGGATCATAGAATCATTCTGTTATAAACTCGGAGTATTCTTACAAATCCTAAAGAATCTCCAAAACCTTTAAATTATTACAATTCATCAATAAGTTAGGAAGTCGTGATATGCATTACCAAAACTTGCTTTGCATCGGAGATAGTCAGACTTTTGGCGCTCGAACTTATGGTTGCTATCCTTTGTATTTAGCTCGGATATTGACTGAGCATACTCCGTATCAGTGGCGAACGATCAATCGCAGCGTTAATGGATATACCGCTCGAGATCTATGGTTCTTACTTAATAACGAAATTGAAATTGTCGGTGATACCTATCAAGCATGCATACTTATCGGTACTAATGATGTTGGCAACGAAACACCTTTAGATTTGTTCGAAGAATATTATCGTCAAATTATCAGAACCTTACTGATCAAGAAATACAAAGCAATTTTTTGCGGGGAGATTCCACCTATCTATCCAGATGGGCATATCTTTTTCTGCAAAGAAACCGCTGAGAAACGTAATTTATACAATGCAGCTATCATGAAAGTTACAGAAGAAAATAGAAATATAGTTTGGGTACCTTTCAATGAACTCAGTCGTAATTGCTATGTAGATTCTGTTCATTTCAATGAATTAGGAAATCGTCTTGTAGCCGAATCATTTACCCAAGCTATCCTCGCACGGTGAAAATTGGGATTGTCCTCGGGACTCGCCCCGAGGTGATGAAGAACTATGCTATCGTTCAGGCGCTACGCGCGGCTGAAGTAGATTTCGTCGTTCTGCATACCAATCAACATCAAGATCCTCTGCTGCGAGAAGCCATATTCTCTCAAATGGGTTATGTGCCTGACTTTATTTTTCCTCAATCATATCGTATTGGCGCCGCCATTGACTGGGTTTGCGACCTCATTCACTTGCTCCAGATTGATTTGATTCTGGTCAATGGAGATACTGCCGCATCCATTATCGGAGGGATTGCTGCTGTTTATTCTGATGTTGGATTGGTACATGTCGAAGCAGGTCTGCGTGCTTTTGATAATTGCATGTACGAAGAACGCAACAGGATCATGGTGGATAGTGCAGCTCATTATCTCTTTACTTATACCCAGCAGCATGCCGAATATTTAAATAAAATTCCGGATTTGCGTGGACGAATTTTCAATGTAGGTAATACGACTGTTGATCTTATTCAGGATTTTTCTGACGAGCTTGTCAAGCTGCGTTCCGATACCTATGCCTATATCACTTTGCATCGCAAAGAATTTACCGATAGCCGTGAAAGAATGATTGATGTTTTTTCAACACTCAATGCATTAGCTGATGAATTCGATGCTATGATTTTTCCCATGCACCCAAGGACACGGGCAACTATGAAAGATCATGGACTTAGCTTAGATCTTTTGTCACGAATAGAAGTGATTGATTCCGTAGATCCAATTACATCACTTTCTTATCAGAAATCTGCAGAATTAATTATTACCGATAGCGGCTGTATTCAGGAAGAAGCGTATATTCTAGGTGTACCTTGTGTGACCGTGCGAGACAATACGGAACGATCGGAAACCATCGTAGCGGGTGCCAATGTTCTAACCGGTTTTTCTCCAACAATTATCCGCGACAGAGTACGTTCGCAACGACATTGCCACAATCAACCATTTCCACCTGTATATGGAGAATCTGGCGCCGGTCAAAGGATTGTAAAAACGCTACAGGAATGCTTCTCGAATTGGCGTACTTATTAACTGGCGCATTGCTTGAATTTAAGTTGATACGGGTATTGGCAGCCGTTCCGATTAGGGTGTGAGCAAGCCCTGATTGCGCATCAACTTCAATATGCGCCTTCATACCGAAATACCACTGATTACCTTTCTTCGTCTGATGCATTTCGCTATCGCGCTTTCTTTCCTTGTTTTTGGTCGAAGAAGGCGCGGCAATCAGTGTGGCATCAACAATCGTGCCCTCGCGAAGAAATAACCCTCGATCAGCCAGATGGGCGTTGATCGCATTAAAGATGGATTCGGTCAGATGATGTTCTTCCAGCAGGTGGCAGAATTTGAGTAGTGTGGTTGCATCCGGTGCGGCTTCGCGATTCAGGCCAATGCCAACAAAACGGAGAATTGCCTGACTGTCGTATACGGCATCTTCGGTACCTTCATCCGACAGGCGGGCGAACATGCTTGCCACTGGATGGATAGTATGGAGCAAGGACATTCGTCAGGGATGCCCGGGGAGTGATGGCTTCAATTTCGGACAGAAAACGATCTCGTCGCGTCTGTTTCTTCTTTGACGCATATTCCAATTAAGAAAAGCTTGGTTGCATATGTTTATCAAATATTATCAATAAGATGTGTTTTTAAAAACTTCAGAAACTCAAACCGATATGTTTGAATAAATCAGTGTTTCCTTAGGTCTTGTTTGTTGTGAAAGAGATAAAGCGATCCAAATTTTTCCCTAAAAACCTGAACCGTTTTTATAGCAGCAACCGGATCAGTGCACTCCCGTATGTTTCTTGTGCGCAGGCTTATGACTGCTGCTGGAAGACGGTAAAATCCTCACCAATTCCATCATGCCATTATCTTCATGAAAAACATTATGGCAGTGCATGACCAAGGAGCCGGTGTAGTCTAGCGGTTTTTGCAGGAATTGCACGATATCACCGATTTCTGCATTTCCTTCCTTATCGGACTGTGTTTCTACCAACAAAGTATCGCGCCAGATGGGGAAAGGGTATTTCACTTGCCCGCGCGAAACCAATTGGAATGAGTTGATATGGATATGGAACATATGCGTACCCACGGCGCTTTGCGCGGACCATAGATCGACTTGTTTCAATGTGAGATCGCGCTGACTGCGGATAGGATTGAAAACTCTGGCGTTGATGACCGATGCACCACCGTCGATTGGGGCGAATTCGCTATTGGTGAAACCAAAGACAGCGCCCTGAGTAGGTAACTCGGGGCTTTCAGCGACTGTGATCGTTGCTGGTGCCGTTAGTTTGTTGAGTGCTTGTTGCGTAGGTACATCGGTATTGTAGACAATTTCACTCGTGCTGACCTCGACATTCACGGTGAGGATCGGGGTTAGCCGCGCATAGGTGGATGCTTGGCATAATTGATCTCTGGGAATCGCACTGCTGGACTGATCAACGCCATCATACAGAGCATAAGTACCCGGTGTGGATGGCGCTTTTACCATTAAATCGAGTCTTTGGCCTGCGGCTAGAAAGAGCAATTCATTGTTCAATACTTCTGCGCCATCGGTTGGTTTTACAACCGGATTGGTCAAGAGTACCGGCAGATCGTTTTTTCCGGCATTGGGGTTCTGCACAGGAATGCCGTCTGCCGCGAGAACATACGTCGCCGGTGTTGTGGTTGCAGGTTTATCGTTTGGCTGATTAACAGGCATCAGGCACATCGGGACGACATTGCCGATGCTACCGTTAATCACGCGCCAAAGCTGCGCCTCGTTGGTCGACAGGGTGATCGACGGCTGGAACTGGCCGTTGATGGATAATTCGTTATTGGTAATACCAGGGGCGGGTGGTTTTTGTCCACCGAATGCGCAACCATTTTGATTGCCGTATACGCTCATGCAGTCGATGCGATAGGGATCTTTTTCAGTGCCTGAACCGGTGTTATCCGGATAATTGCCGCCGTAAGCGACTTCCTGCAACAGGATAATTTGTTCGCGTGCTTTTTGCACTGCGGGCAAGCTTTCCAAGCCATGCACCGGATCTTCAATGATTAAGGCGCCGGCAATGCCATTGGCCAAATGCATTGCGACCGCACCGTGTTTGTGCGCATGATACCAGTAGGTGCCGGAAGGGTGGTTGACGGGAATTTTGTAAGCATAAGCAAATTTTTCTGTCACACAATTTTCTTTGCCGAATTCAGCATAACATTCGTTCAATGGTTCTTTGGGCGTTTTCTTTGGAAAAATATTCAGCAATACATTATCGCTCGGACTGCTGGGTGAAACGTGCAATCCATGGGTATGCAGATTGATGACATCAAATCCATGCGGATTAGTTGTGCTATGGCTTGCATCTCCTGCAGATTTCTCATAGTCGAGGTTATTCCGGAAAAGAATATTCAGCTTGTCTCCGGGGCGAACGCGTAACGTAGGCCCAACCAGTAAATGTTTGGCAGATTGGGAAGCGGCTGGCTTGCTATGAGTGAGTTTTGCTCCGCGCACACTTACCACCGGATTCTTGCTGGGGCCGTTCTTGGCAGTCGGCGATGGGCCAAATAGTGTGTACTTGGCGGACTCAACATCCAATTGCACACTTAATGATTTCGTGGAGCCGGAACTGGCTGATACAGGCATTTGCAGTGGCGCAGCGTGAACAAGCGCATGTGTCAATGCGATCACCATGACGAGAAAAACAAAGAAGATTAACTGGATGGTAAATAACTGATAGGTGTTTTTTTTCATTTCATTATTCCTAATGAGTTGCTGATCTACCAGCCATTATTTATCCGGTTACTATGGTTGGGCCGGGGAAGAAAGTGCCGATTGAATCAAGAATTCCGGTCGAATCGTGCTGGAACACTAAAGATACTTGGGCGCACTTTGATTGAGTTTCTAGTTCATTGATTGTTATCGTAATTTCTTTTGAATGCATGGATACAGAATGGCAGAAACCCTGCTTTATATTGTGTTATCAAATAATGCTAGCAAGCTGCTTGGTCTGCTCAGCAACGATTCCAATCTCTTCGGTAATAGCATCGGCCTTGCTTGGATCTATACCAAGATCGGTACATTCCTGTTCGGTAATTGATTGTGTTGTGTGTTCGGCGTTCGCAAAATCCGGCAGCATTTTTTCTGCAAGATTGACAAGTTTGACCAGGGGTTGACCGACTTCAGCATTCGTGTGGTCGGGTATATGGTGATAGCGTATCACAGCAATGATTTCCGCCGGTAATCCCCAATGTGCAGCCAGTTTTGCGCCGATTTCACCGTGATGTGTACCAAGTAGCTCGTGCTCTATTTCTAAAAGTGATATTCCGGAAGCAGTGTTCAGTCTTTCATAAAGTGTATCGCTGATATCTTTTGCAATAAAGTTTAGTACGTTGTATCCAATGTCATGCAAGAGTCCTGAGAGGAAAATTTGATCATCCATCGGACGGTTTCGTGCAGGTATGTGCCTGGCAATAGCGCGCATCATAGTGGCAATGGCCATACTGTGAGCCCACAAATCAGTAGATTTAAATTTACCTTCAGGTGGTTTAGCCAAGGCTGATAGGGTGGCCATACCGATAGCGATTGATTTCACCTGAGTCAGACCCAAGAACATGGCTGCATCGCTGATCGAGGATATTGTGCCTGGTACTCCAAACAGGGAAGAGTTCGACAGCCCAATGATCTTGGCGGAGATCTGCGGATCTTGCGCGATGAGTTTGAGTAATTGTGTTTCACCTTCGTCTGTATTCAACGCTAATGCAAGCATTTTCTGGGCAATGACCGGCATAGCAGGCAGCGTATTAATACGCTCAAGAGATTGCTGTAAATCGATAATGCTGTTAGACATAGTGCGTTCCTCCCGCGGAAATTCCACTTCTCTTAGTATAGTTCTACTCATGCCGGATACCTATAATCAATGTAACAATAATGGTTTGGCACAACATATTGCCATGAGAAATTTTCAAATAATTAGTATTTCACAGCACAATTATCTACTCCGACATTTGGTGAGGTTCAATGAATATCGAATCACTGGAGTAGGTGCCAAGATGCATCATTATAGAAAGCATCCGTAAAGTGTATTGGGTAAATAGAGATGTGAAATGTTATCTTTTCTGAGAAAGCTCACCTTTCTTGAGTGATGTCGGTTGTCAAACGTGCAGTCCAACGGGTTAGGCGGCAAGCAGATTTTCATAATATCGCCGTGTGAAAGCAGCGGGTGACAGGTAGCCAAGACGTTCCTGCTTTCGCTACCGGTTATAGAAGATCTCGATGTACTCGGTAATCACCTGAATTGCTTGCGCTCGGGTGTGATAGCGCCGATGGTGAACCAGCTCATTTTTGAGCGTTCC
>NZ_JAYUWI010000070.1:0-14022 GCF_043753625.1 Nitrosomonas sp. | reverse complement strand
TGCAGCAAATTTTCCGACCAGAACATTGGGATGCTCGACCAATGCGGTGACTTCATCCAATAACGCGTCATCGTCAACTGGGGTAAGATTTTCCCGTGTGGCGGCTGCGGCAAGCTGGCGCGTGATTTCCGCGCGGCGCTCGGCAAAACCGGCAATGACAGCGCCTTCGGTTGCCAGTTGCTGTGCGTAGCTATCCGCATTGTGTAACACGATGGGATTTACTTTTGCCTCAAAACGATGCCCTTGCGTTTCGCGCCCGGCTTGCAGCCCCAGAATATTAACCGGAACGATGTCCGCGCCATGCAAGGCTATCAATGCGTGCACAGGACGCACAAAATTAACGCTGCTCCAGCCATCCGCTAACTGGTATGTCATCACCTTGGGGATCGGTAATTTACCGATCGCTTCCTCTAATGCTTTTTGCAGGCCGTCGGTTAATGGCGTTCCTTTAACTGTACTGTCCCAAAATAATGTTTCCGTTTTACCTTCCATCAAGCGTTTCAGCTGCGGCACGACCGATGCATCGGCACCCAGGCTCGCCAATTTTTTCAATAACGGCGGTGTCGCCTGGCCTTGCGCGTCCAACCCGACAGCCACTGGCATCAATTTCTGCGCAATCGCTTTATCGGCTGCTTGTGTTGCCACATGGGTAATATGGACCGCCAGACGCCGGGGCGAAGCATACGCTGTGACCTGCGCTTCCTTCGACACGAGATCCTGCGCTTTCAAGCTGGCGGTTAATAATTCCGCAAAGCTGTTGCCAAGCTGTTTCAGCGATTTGGGCGGTAATTCCTCGACCAATAATTCAACCAGTAGATTTTTGGTCATGATGCGGATTCCTGCATATCCGGCATTTGCGCGACCCATTCGCGCGGTGCCAATGGGAAGGGTGGATTGAGGTTTTTACGGCTGTCGTAATACGCTTTGGCGACCCGCCGTGACAGATTACGGATGCGCCCGATATAGGCGGCACGTTCGGTGACTGAAATGGCGCCGCGTGCATCCAGCAGATTGAACGTATGCGCTGCTTTCAACACTTGCTCGTAGGCGGGTAACGCCAACTGCTTTTCGATAAGGTGATTGGCTTGCGCTTCGTGCTTGCCGAACGCCAGAAACAGAAATTCGGTGTCACTGTGTTCAAAGTTATACTTGGATTGCTCGACTTCGTTTTGATGATACACATCGTGATAAGTCAATCCCTTTGTCCATGTCAGATCAAAGACGCTTTCCACGCCTTGCAAATACATGGCCAGGCGCTCCAATCCATAGGTAATTTCACCGGTAGCCGGTTTGCAATCAATACCGCCGACCTGCTGGAAATAGGTGAATTGCGTCACTTCCATGCCATTGAGCCAAACCTCCCAGCCCAGACCCCAAGCGCCCAATGTAGGATTTTCCCAATCATCCTCAACCAGACGTACGTCATTCTGCGTTAAATCAAACCCGAGTTCGCGCAACGAATCCAAATACAAATCCAGAATATTTTTCGGCGCCGGTTTGAGCACCACTTGGAATTGATAATAGTGTTGCAAACGATTGGGGTTGTCGCCATAACGCCCGTCTTTCGGGCGGCGCGCCGGTTGCACATAGGCTGCTTTCCAGGGTTCGGGCCCCAAAGCCCGCAAGAAAGTGGCGGTATGGCTGGTTCCCGCGCCGACTTCCATATCGTAAGGCTGCAGAATCGCGCATCCCTGCTTGTCCCAATAGCGTTGTAAGGTAAGAATAATTTCTTGGAAAGTAAGTGTTGCCATGAAGAACCTGGATTAAACCAGCACCAAAATGAAAATTAATCGGATTTTACAGGGTTTTCCGTCTGGCACGGAAGGCGGATATCAATCCGATACACAATAACAAACCGGCAAGTCCAAGCACCGGGTAATTTCCCACGCGCACATAAGGTGTGGCGCCGGTGAAGCCTTGCGCCAATCCGTGCAGTGCTGCGGTAGTGAAAATCTCGATGGTTTGCAATACCTTGCCACGCTCATCAATGATCGCGGTCACCCCGGTGTTCGTGGCGCGCAGCATATAGCGGCCGGTTTCCAATGCGCGCATCTGGGAAATTTGCAAGTGTTGCTGCGGCCCGATCGAGCGCCCGAACCAGGCATCGTTGCTGACATTCACCAGCATTGTTGCCTGTGGTAATTGATAAATAATTTCTTCGCCAAACACATCTTCGTAACAGATATTGATCGCAACCCGCTGCCCCGCCAGATCCATCGGCTGTTGATCCAAACTGCCACGCGAGAAATCCGATAGCGGGATTTTCAGCACCTCAATAACCCAACCGAATATCGGTTTTAACGGAATAAATTCACCAAAAGGAACCAGGTGGTGTTTGCGATAACGCTGCTCCGGCGCAGAGCCGTAGCTGAACATCGTATTATAATAGTCATCCCCGTCATCGGTCGTACGCTCAGCCAAACCAATCAATACGTCGCCGTTGTTATTTCTGGCATGCGCGGCAAGATACGACAAATACGATGGCGGTACGACATCGCTAAAAAGCGGAATGGAAATTTCCGGTGTCACAATCAACCGGCTGTTACTTTCCAAAATCAGTTTAGCGTAAGTCTCCATGGTGTTCTCGAGATGATCATCCCGCCATTTCATATTCTGAGCAATATTGCCTTGCAGTAAGCTAACCGTGACCGGCTCACCGAGCGGTTTAACCCATTCAATAGCCTGCAAACCAAGACCGCCGAACCAAATCAGCATCAATGGCAAACCATACCGCCAATTTTTTAGCCTTTTATCAATCCAGAAGAAAAGTAAGGCAGCGCTAAATACCACAACCATCGAAATGCCATAAGCACCGATGATCGGCGCATAACCCGCCAATGGGCTAAAAGGCGCTTGTGAATAGCCCAGCGTTAGCCAGGGGAAGCCGGTAAACAGATTGCCGCGCAGCCATTCAAACAACATCCACAACGCAGCAGCGACTGATGCCCAGACAAACGGCGAAGTGCGGCGAAACTTGGTCAAGATCCAAAAACTGAATGCGGGAAATAGCGACAGGTAAGCACAGAGTATAATCAGTGCCGTAACAGCGGCCGACACCGGCATTGCGCCAAAATCATGCAAGCTGACATAAATCCAAGTCACTCCTGCACAAAATAGCCCCATACCAAAACAAAATCCAAGTAGCGCTGCTTGCAGAGAAGTCTGACTTTTATGGCAAAATCCTAACAATACTGCCAGCGTAATTACTGGAACGGGGAAAAGATAAAATGGCGCAAAACCGAGTACAGTCAGCATACCCAGTAAAAAAACAATAATCAGTTTGAGGTAAGGATTCTTCAATTGAGTCAAATTTGGATAAGGGTTTTGGTAAAAATACGCTGCAGACTAACTGATATTTATCGCATGCAGTCTAACAGGCCGTTGAAAAACTATCTGCGTTGCCGCTGCGGTGTTAAAAACAGACTCAGAATGCTCATTTATTAAGTATAAACTGCGTTTTTTCGCCTGTTTTTGCCTTGCATCGGCCGCCTCGAAAACGTTTTTCAACGGCCTGCTAAAACTACCATGAACTTTCATGATTGAATGTTGTTCTCAGCATTTGCCTTATCATAAATTAATCGGTGGCCGCTTTGCGCACAATTTTAATCTTACTTTTCGTAGTGTCCTTAAATATTACTGTATGCTAAATAATTATTTATTCACTTTATTGCCGGTATAAAAGTAGAATATGCAAATTATGTCGAATAAAACCAAGCTAAAAACCAAGCGCTTTGTTGAACCAAGCATGATATGCACGCTATGATTTTACGGTTTCTACAGGTGCTGCAAGAAAGTTGTTTGTTTTTATCTTATATTTGAAAATCAATCGGATTTCTCATGAAATTTAAAATTCTATGCTTGTTATTGCTATCCGGACTCACTGCCTGCGCGCAGATTTCCACTAAGGAGGAGGTAGAAAAAACAGGAGAATCCGCTGAGCAAAAAGATATCAGTCAACTCAATTTACCCAAACAAGAACTGACTGCACCTATTTTATTTGATTTTTTAGTCGGTGAAACTGCATTGCAGCGCGGCAATCTTGATATCGCGGTCAACCGCTATGTTAAGCTGGCCAAGACAACACACGATCCCAGAATTGCCAAGCGCGCAACCGAGATTGCCCTGCACGCAGGAAATCCATTTGCAGCCGAGCAAGCTGCGGCAATGTGGGTTGAACTAGAGCCCGACTCGACGGATGCCCGCCAAACCATTGCGGCACTGTTGGTAAATATAGGCAAACTGGATGCGGCACGACCGCATCTTGAGAAGTTGCTGGCTTCGGAAAAAAACAGTATTGGCAACGCATTTATGCAACTCAATCAATTATTGTCACGAAATACAGATAAAGTAGCGACACTGCAGTTAATACAGCGGCTTTCTCAACCTTACAAGGATGTTCCGGAAGTACATTTTGCAATTTCTCAGGCAGCGTGGTTTGCCAATCAGCACCTCCTTGCTTCGGAAGAAATGCAGCGGGCACTCACCTTACGTCCCGGTTGGGAAATCGCAGCTGTTCATAACGGAAGAATATTACAACGCATCTCAAGTACCGATGCGAGTGAATTCTATCGAGACTATCTGAAAAAGTACCCGACAGCCAATGAAGTAAGAATTGCTTATGCCCGGGTATTAATCGGTGACAACCATACGGATCTGGCACAAGAGCAACTGCGATGGTTATCAGAAAAAAATCCAGAAGATGCCGAGATTACTTTGGCAATCGGGCTGTTAGCTACTGAAATGGGTGATTTCGATATCACTGAAACAAGTTTTAAAAAGGCGTTGAGTCTGGGCTATAAAGATACCAATGCTGTGCATTTTCACCTGGGCCAGATATATGAGGAAACCAAACGCCCCGATATGGCAATGGCATCCTATCAGCTGGTAAAAAGCGGTGGCCGCCATTTACCAGCACAGATACGCTACGCAGATTTACTGGCATTAAAAGGTCATTTAAAAGAGGCCCGCGAACACCTGCAGAAACTTCCGGCAGCCAATGATCAACAAGCTGCACATTTAATATTGGCAGAAGCGCAAATTTTACGAAGATCGAAAGCACATAAAGAAGTATTTGATTTGCTGGATAATGGCCTTAAAAAACTACCTGATTATCCCGAGTTGCTCTATGATCATGCTTTGGCAGCCGACAAGCTTGGCAAGTTTAATATTCTTGAGCAGGATTTGCGTAAACTGATCAAGCTCAAACCTGATAATGCGCACGCCTACAATGCTCTTGGCTACAGTCTTGCTGAGCGTGGTGCACAATTGCCGGAAGCACTGAAATTAATTAGAAAAGCCGTTGAGCTTTCCCCGGAGGATCCTTATATTATGGACAGTCTGGGCTGGGTGTACTATCGTATGGGTAATTTTGTGGAAGGATTGAATTATTTAAATCTAGCTTTTGCAGCCCGCCCGGATCCAGAGATTGCGGCACACTTGGGTGAGGTGCTTTGGGCAAAAGGCGCTAAAGACAATGCTAAAGATATTTGGCGCTTTGCCTTAGAAAAAGATCCCGATAATGATGTGTTGCTTGAGACGTTACAGCGCATTTTAAAAAAGAAAGTCATTGATTAAATTTTTTAATGGATTTGGCTAGTTATTTGGTAACCTAATAAAGTAATGCCACTGATCCATATAATTAAAGAACTCCCTGTGCAGCTATCAATAGATTCTCAAAAATGCTAAATACTCCTCCAGCACTTGAATTCAAAAGCAGTACATTTTTTGCGCCGATTTTGATTCTTTACACCCATGATATGGTTGCAATCGAGCAAACACTGCAAGAGAAAATTAACCTGGCACCTGAGTTTTTTAGAGATTCGCCCTTGATTATCGATTTGCGTGAATTAAACAAGTTAAATCAGGATCTGGATTTTGTTCAGATAACCCAGCTATTGCGCAGAATCGGTTTTTTCCCAGTGGGTATCCGTGGCGGAAATGAGCAACAAAATAAGCAAGCACGCACATTATCAATTCCGATAGACACCGTTCGTGAACAGGGCAATCCAATCACAATTGGCGAAGCACAAAAGCAAGAAGCCGTTCCGGAAGTAACTGTTGCCAAGGAATCTATCAGTCCTATCGTTGCTCCTCCACCGACTCCAGCAGCAGCAACATTGATCACTCAGCCGATTCGATCGGGGCAGCGTATCTATGCGTCCGGCGATTTGATCATTCTGTCTCAGGTCAGCGCTGGCGCCGAAATTATGGCCGAAGGCAATATACATGTCTATAATACACTGAGGGGACGCGCGCTAGCAGGTGTGCATGGCAACACAGGAGCCAGGATATTTTGTTTTGATTTGCAAGCAGAGCTTATTTCAATCGCCGGGGATTATAAAACCAGTGAAGATTTAAACAAACAGACCTACAAAAATCCGGTGCAAATATATTTGCAGAATCATGCTTTGATCATTAAAGAGATTGCTTAAGACCAAATAGCAAAGGAGGCTCAATTGGCAAGAATTATAGTTGTGACATCAGGCAAAGGTGGCGTTGGTAAAACAACAACAAGCGCAGCGATTGCCATGGGGCTGGCAAAAGCCGGCCACAAGACAGCCGTTATTGATTTTGATGTAGGTTTACGGAATCTGGACTTGATTTTAGGTTGTGAGCGGCGAGTTGTCTATGACTTTATCAATGTTATCAATGGTGAAGCTAGTCTCAATCAAGCACTCATTCGTGATAAAAACTGCAATTTACTTTATATTCTCCCTGCTTCTCAAACGCGCGATAAGGAGGCATTGACAGAAGAAGGTGTTGGCCGGGTATTAGACGAATTATCCAAAGATTTTGAATATATTGTTTGCGATTCTCCTGCAGGGATTGAAAAAGGTGCAAACTTAGCGCTTTATTTTGCGGATGATGCCTTTGTTGTTACCAATCCGGAAGTTTCTTCGGTAAGAGATTCTGATCGCATGTTGGGTATTTTATCCAGCAAATCACGACGAGCAGAACGCAATGAAGACCCTATCAAAGAATATTTGTTACTTACCCGGTATGATGCTGACAGAGTAAAGTCAGGCGAAATGCTGAGTCTTGAAGACGTACAAGAAATCTTATCACTGGAATTATTGGGTATTATTCCTGAGTCAAAATCAGTCTTATCCGCATCTAATGCAGGCATTCCGGTAATTCTCGATGAAAAGAGTGAAGCAGGTCAGGCCTATGCCGATGTGGTAGCGCGATACTTAGGAGAGAAACGTCCACATCGATTTATTGATAGTAAACACGGATTTCTCAGGAGGCTTTTCGGAGGAAGAAAATGAGCTTACTGGATTATTTTAGATCATCTAAACCTAAAACTGCATCGGTCGCCAAAGAGAGATTACAAATTCTTGTTGCGCACGAACGCAGTTATCGCAATCAACCTTCCTATTTGCCGCAATTACAAAAAGAGCTACTAGCGGTCATCCGCAAATATGTAAATGTGGATCAGGACGCGATATCAGTTAATTTTGAGCAAGATGAGAATCAGGAAACACTGGAACTCAATATCGTATTGCCTGATTATCAACAAACCAATAAGACCATCAATAATTAAACTGAGGCTTATCCCGTGCGCATTGGTAATTTATGGACCGATATCAGCTAGTTATAACATTGAATTGAAAGATTTTAAATTACCGGTGAATGGATTCAAAATTAATCCGTGGAATGTTATTCTGGGGATTCTGATAAGCTGTATTTTTACTCTTTTTTCCGGTTGTGCAACACTACCCAGTCAAACCAAATCTGACGCGGTTGTCAGAACCATTGTTACTGAGCCTGCTGCAAATACCCAGAATGGTTCAGCCGCTGATTTTAATATCCTTGGCAGGATATCCATCCAAGATGAAAAGCAAAGTTTCTCCGGCAGCTTCCGCTGGCAGCATCTGGCAACAAGTGATGAAATTCTGTTATTTACCCCGCTGGGTCAGGCAGTTGCCGAAATTACAAAAGATGACGAGGGCGTACGTTTGATTACCTCAAAGCTTGAAGCTTTTTATGCAACGGATGTAGAGAGTCTGACGCAAGAAATTCTGGGTTGGCGTATGCCGATCAATGGTTTGCAATACTGGATACAAGGCACACATTCGCCAGTTACCGCAGCGGAAAAGGATCTGGATAACAAAGACCGGATTGTAGCTATCCGGCAAGACGGCTGGCACATTCACTATAATAGCTTCGCTCCCGCGCAGATAAATTCGATACCGCTTCCCAAGGTATTGAATTTAGTCTATCAAAACCTGAGAATCAGACTGGTAGTCGATGACTGGAAAGTCGAATAAATTATTCTTACACTAAAGCCATAGCCGTCTAATTCTTAAATTTATTCATGTTTACATTTCCTGCCCCAGCCAAGCTGAATCTTTTTTTACACGTCACCGGCCGCCGGCAGGATGGCTATCATTTATTGCAAACAGTTTTCCGGTTTATAGATTTCTCCGATCAATTAAATTTGAGTTTGCGCGCGGATGGCATTATCAAATTACATAATCCCATTTCCGGTGTTGCAGAAGATAAGGATTTGTGTGTTCGCGCCGCTAAATTGCTAAAGCAAAAAACGGGAATTGCACAAGGTATCGATATTTTTCTGCAGAAGCAGATTCCAATGGGGGGAGGTTTGGGAGGTGGGAGTTCTGATGCAGCAACCACTTTGTTAGCGCTGAATCAGTTGTGGGAACTCAATTTAAGCCAGGAGCAATTGCTTGAATTAGGGCTTCAGTTAGGTGCCGATGTACCTGTATTCATTTTTGGACAAAATGCCTTTGCAGAGGGGGTTGGTGAAAAACTGTTACCCATTGAACTACCGCCCGCGTGGTATTTAGTTCTTATACCACCAGTCCAAGTCTCGACTGCGGAGGTTTTTGCAAGTAAGGAATTGACACGCAACACGATACCCATCAAAATACCGCCCTTTTCTGTCTGGCAAGGCCATAATGATTTGGAATTAGTAGTTTGCCGGACATATCCTGAAGTAGCGAAATGTTTGGAGTGGCTAAAGCGGCTAGAAAATACTACAATAGCGGCAATGAGTGGTTCAGGTGCTTGTGTATTTGCTGAATTTGCGACTGAGCTGGCAGCTCAGACCGCTTTTGCACAAATTCCTGATGATATGAAAGGCTTCGTGGCGAAAGGATTAGATTATCATCCCATGCACAAGTCAGTGAAATAAAGATTTTGGGGAGTCGCCAAGTGGTAAGGCACCGGATTTTGATTCCGGCATTCGTAGGTTCGATCCCTACCTCCCCAGCCAGTTTATTTTTCAGAAACAAGCTTGCATCAAACTCCGGATCGTCAAAAACAACTCATTTTAACAAGAAAGACGAGCGCTCCTTTTCCCAAACTGATTATCTCAGAGAAATAACATGTCTTATGACAGTCTGATGGTTTTTACCGGCACGGCCAATCCCCAATTGGCACAGGATGCTGTCAAGCATCTTAATATCCATCTGGGACGTGCCACTGTTGGACGTTTCAGTGACGGTGAGATCATGGTGGAGATCCTTGAGAATGTGCGAGGAAAAGATGTTTTTGTACTGCAATCCACCTGCGCACCGACCAATGACAGCCTTATGGAAATTTTGGTCATGGTAGATGCTCTGAAACGTGCTTCTGCCGGCCGTATTACTGCTGCAATCCCGTATTTTGGATATGCGCGTCAGGATAGAAGACCACGCTCTGTTCGTGTGCCGATCACAGCCAAAGTAGTGGCCAATATGTTAACGACTGTTGGCATCGATCGATTACTAACCATGGATTTGCATGCAGATCAGATTCAGGGGTTTTTTGATATTCCTGTCGACAATATTTATGGTATGCCCATTTTGCTGGGGGATATCTGGAAGCATAATTATCAGAATCTAGTAGTGGTATCGCCTGATGTCGGCGGTGTAGTCCGTGCCCGGCATCTCGCCAAACGGCTGGAATGCGATCTGGCAATCATTGACAAGCGGCGTCCAAAACACAATGAAGCAAAAGTCATGAACATCATCGGTGAAGTAAAAGACCGCACCTGTGTGATTATTGATGACATGGTGGATACGGCCAATACGCTGTGTGAAGCTGCCAAAGCATTAAAACAGCATGGCGCGAAATCAGTGATTGCGTATTCCACGCACGCAGTATTATCAGGCAACGCAGTAGAACGCATCCAGAGCTCAGATCTGGATAAATTGGTAGTCACTGACACCATTCCTTTGCGTGAAGATGCCGTGGCTTGTGATCGTATTTGCCAGTTAAGCATCGCCAATCTACTGGCAGAAACCATGTTACGTATCAGTAATGAGAGTTCATTAAGCTCATTATTTATGGAATAAGTTGATTCCGTTTTTTTAACCGGTTTGTTTGGTCGCGAACAAATCATTATTATGGAGTAGTAAAGATGAAAATAGAAATCAGTGCCGATAAGCGCACGTTGCAGGGAAAGGGTGCGAGCCGCCGCCTGCGTGGTTCTGGTAAAGTACCAGCAATCATCTATGGTGGTGAACAAAAACCGCAGTCTATTGAAATGGATCACAACGATTTGTTTCACAAGCTTAAACTGGAAGCTTTCCATGCATCCATCTTGTCGTTAAGTGTCGCAGGGGAAAAAGAGCAGGTATTGTTACGCGATATACAAATGCACCCATTCAAGCATCAAGTGTTGCATGTAGATTTTCAGCGCGTTGATAAGAACAAGAAAATACACATGAAAGTTCCATTACACTTTATCAATGCAGAAAATGCACCCGGTGTAAAAACCTCCGGCGGTATTGTTACGCACATCCTTACCGAAGTGGATATCAGTTGTTTGCCAGATGCCCTGCCAGAATTCATTTCGGTGGATTTGGTTGAACTGACTGCAGGACACACGCTTCACTTAAGTGACTTGGTACTGCCCAATGGAGTTGAAATTGTTGCATTGACCAGAGGTGATAATTCACCGGTTGCAACGATTGTGATTCCGCGCTCCGTACTCTCCGATGAAGCTACCGGTGAAGAAGCAAGCGCAGAGAAAAAGTAGTTAGATCAGCAAAGAATATTTAACTGATCTGGAAATTTGACAAATCTGCTGGGATAAAACACATGCCGGCAGATTTTTCTTTTCTGAATCCGTTTTTACAGCAGCCGGATAATTTTTCACCATGAAACTTATTGTTGGATTGGGTAATTCAGGCAGAGAATATGCGGGTACACGGCATAACGCCGGTTTTGAATGGGTAGATCGATTAGCCCAAATGCTACAGGTATCGCTAAAGCCGGAAGCGCGATTTCATGGATTGTGCACACAAGTCCGCCAGAAAGAATTGGATGTGTGGCTACTGGAACCGCAAACCTATATGAACAGAAGCGGGCAATCGGTCATTGCCTTGTGTCAGTTCTATAAAATACAGACCGACGAAATTATCATTATCCATGATGAGTTGGATCTCCCGCCAGGTATCGCCAAACTGAAGAAAGGCGGCGGTTTGGGTGGTCATAACGGCCTCAAAGATATTGCGGCAAGATTGGGTACCCAGGATTTCTGGCGATTACGAATCGGCATAGGTCATCCGGGTGATCGTAATGCCGTGGTTGATTATGTATTGCACCCGCCCAGAAAGGAAGAAGCGCAATTAATTGATGAAGCCATAGTCAGAAGCCTGGAAGTATGGCCGCTCATTGCACAAGGCGCTTGTGAAGCTGCTATGTTGAAATTACACACCAAAGTATAAAATACTGTAAAAGTTTTCAACCAATCGTTATTTAATTAATTTTAATGAGAATCCGGTCATGAGTCTTAAATGCGGAATCGTGGGTCTTCCCAATGTCGGAAAATCCACTTTGTTTAATGCATTGACCAAAGCGGGTATTGCTGCAGAAAATTATCCTTTCTGTACGATAGATCCCAATATTGGCATAGTCGAAGTCCCAGATCCGCGCTTGCAAAAACTCAGTGAAATCGTCAAGCCGCAGAAAATACAATCAGCGATTGTCGAATTTGTAGATATCGCCGGATTAGTTGCCGGCGCGTCTAAAGGCGAAGGTCTGGGTAACAAGTTTCTTGCCAATATTCGTGAAACGGATGGCATCGTCAATATGGTGCGCTGCTTCGCGGACGACAATGTCATACACGTCGCTGGCAAAGTGGACCCGATATCGGATATCGAAGTTATCCAAACCGAACTGGCTCTGGCTGATCTTGCCACCGTAGAAAAAGCCATTCATCGCGAATCCAAAGTGGCTAAATCCGGTAATAAAGACGCCATTAAACTCTGCGCTTTACTGGAAGCGGTGCAGGCACATCTTGATCAAGGCAAACCCGCCAGGACAATGGACTTGGATAAAGAGCAGAAACTCTTATTGCAGCCACTCTGTCTATTAACCGCAAAACCGGCTATTTATGTCGCCAATGTGGATGATCACGGCTTTGAGAATAATCCCCTATTAACCCGCGTCGAAGAATACGCCGCACAAGAAGGCGCCCCGGTAGTCGCCATATGCGCTGCGCTGGAAGCAGAAATCGCAGAACTGCCTGACGAAGATAAAAAGATCTTTTTAGCCGACCTGAATCTGGAAGAACCCGGACTGAATCGCCTGGTGCGCGCAGGTTATGAATTACTCGGACTACAAACCTACTTCACCGCCGGTGTCAAAGAAGTCCGCGCCTGGACGATCCACAAAGGCGATACCGCGCCACAGGCAGCCGCAGTCATTCATACCGATTTTGAGAAGGGCTTTATTCGCGCCGAAGTCATCAGCTATAACGACTTCATCGCTTACAACGGCGAGCAGGGTGCCAAAGAAGCCGGAAAAATGCGCCTTGAAGGTAAGGAATACGTCGTTAAAGATGGCGATGTCATGCATTTCCGGTTTAATGTTTAAACAGAACTTAGGATTCCGGCGCACTTCGCCGGACAACAAGAACCCCGTACTTCATGGTGATTATTGGGTTTTTTGTTCCTTGTTGATCCGGGTAGATCCGTTGCAAGCCGGGTATAAACCGGGTACAATATCGGGTATAAAGTCAAAGCCGGGTATCAAAAAACCGGGTACGGCTCGAACCCGGAGAACAGGCCATGCTGACCGACACCCAATGCCGCACCGCCAAGCCCAAGGACAAGCCCTACAAGCTATCAGACGGCAAGGGGCTGTATCTGGAAATCAAACCCAACGGGGTGAAGGCGTGGCGTTACCGCTTTGAGTTGCGCGAGGGCGATGTTGCCAAGGAAAGCATCTTTGCAATTGGCGACTACGCCATTGCACCTAGCGGCGAAACACAGGAAGAGGGGCAGGCAAGGCGGGGTGGTCGCCGATTTACCCTGGCCGAGGCGCGGGAGGAGCGTACCAAGGCGCGATCACTGGTCAAGCAGGGCATCAACCCAGTCCACAACCGGCAGCTTGAGCGCATCAAGCGCGAACAGGAAAATGCCACGACATTCGAGGCCGTGGCAAAGGAATGGCTGGCCTTGAAGGATTGGGAGGAAGTCACCAAGGCCAGACGCCTTAATATGCTGACGCGCGTGGTATTTCCGAAGATCGGCTCGTTGCCGGTCAAGAGTATTGCTCCGTCGCATATCCTAGACGTGCTGAACACTTCCGCAAAGAAGAACGGCCTGACGGTCGCGGCGGAAGCCAAGCGCACCATGTCGGGTGTCTTTGAGCTTGCAGTGTCCACCCTCCGGGCGGATTCTGACCCGGTCTATCCGGTGCGAAAAGCACTCCCCGCAAACAAGACTCAGCACAAGAGGCCACTAGATTCCGCCGAAATCGGCCAGCTCTTGCGGGACGTAGAAGGACACGGCGGTCGCCATGAAACCATCGCAGCCTTCCGCCTGATGTGGCTAACCCTTTGCCGGCCGACTGAAGCCGTCGAGGCACAATGGACCGAATTCGATCTTGATGAGGCGATTTGGCGCATCCCTGCCCAGCGGATGAAAAAGCGGAAGGAACATGCGATGCCCCTGCCCACGCAAGCGGTGGTTCTGTCGCATTAAGCGCAAAAATGCATATTTTGGATGAGCTGGCATGCCATCCCTTTAAACTAGACGGATTTATTCTGCCAGCGCATAAAATTGC
>NZ_JAYUWI010000069.1:0-4715 GCF_043753625.1 Nitrosomonas sp. | reverse complement strand
ATGTGTTTGTTACGGCCAATCCGGGCAGCGTTTAGTTGTTCCCAAGGAATCCTGTGAACTGGCTGTTACCTCCGGATGGGATCGTAAGAAAGCATAATTTATAAAAAGGAGTTTCAAAAATGAAAAAGTTGCTTGAAGTGATTGATTTTATATGGTGCTGGACTTATTTCTTTGCTGTTTTCTTGCTTAGGCTTTTTCGGTTGATATCGCAGAAGCGTTTCATTGAGCTTTTATTCGGCGATTCAAAAGGTTTTCAAGATGAAGATGTCCTGAAAATAAAAAAATGACCAGTAGGAATTCTTAAGAAAGAGGAGGGTAGTTATTGCTTGGTAGTTACGCTGTAACTTTCAAGATTCAGAGGTTTTCCACTGGCGCCACTTAAAACAACCTCACGTCCAAGGGTCGCGCCGCCGACCGGCGCGAAGGGTATGCACCCGAACCCGAGAGGGGGCATGCTGCCCGAACCCTAATGCGATTTATCTTTATCCTGACTTCCCCATATTGCCAAGCAGAATTTAATAGTTCTTGCCCTTAATGGCTCACCAAATCGGATCAATCTAGTAACTGGTATATTGAGATTTCAGTTTGATATCTTAGGTATTCATGCATATATGCAACTAACGTAAAGTTGGGCCTTGCGCACCGACATATCAGGATGTTTTTCCAAGCGTCAGGGGGTGTCTTTTTTAAAAGTGAGATCAATCATCTTTGAACCCATTGACGTTGTAATTGGACCTGAAAGATTTTCTCCCATCTGGCCAATGACATCGCGTACAGCGGTCGACTGCAATGCTGGAAGCGGGCTAGAGATTCTCACTTCATACGCGCCAGATGATAGTGCTTTGCCGCCATCACTAAACCAAGTGGTTGAAATACGGCCATTGATAACTTCAACATTGTCTTGTGCAAAGTATTTGGCGCCTACTTTACGAAGTCCAGTCATTAAAGTCATGCCATGAGGAAGATTCGTTGTTCCAAGAATGCGCACTCGGCCATCGGTTCCTCGCTCCAATTCAAGCGAAAAATCGACTTTGATTCCTTTGCCTGCTTGTGGTGGCTTCTGCTTTGAGATGTCGTACTGCTTTTCTGTTTGCGCTTTTTTGGTTTTCGGCGAGTAGATAAGGAAGTTTGAGCCGTCTGGGAGCTTTATCATCTCCTCGGAACCCGCAACAGTATTGGTTTCAATCCATGCGTAAGCCATTAGCTCGCCTTTGGGTGGAAATAGAGCAGCGGCTTTTTGAATTTCTTCTTTGAGTAGACGCTCGGCTTCGCTCGCAGTGATTTTCCGATTTACTGTTATGTTTATGATGGATATATCGCCCATGCCCGCCTTTGGCTTCAGATACTCAATAGCGTAATTGTGGGTGCGCGAAGAATAGCCAGCGGCCATCGTCTGGGAGCAAGCAAATATTGTTATGCCCAGCACACTCAGTAATTTTAGCAATGAACTCATCGTGATTCCTCTCAGAGGGCTATAAATATATGATGGTAACATGGAGTTTAAAACATCTGCTTTCGCCATATTGCTATTCCGGTTTATATTTCATATCCCTTTTGCTGAACAACTTTGTTTATTTCAATTCCAATGTCTACAACTAATTTGGCTTGCCGATGATATTCTAACTCGATGTATTCTGTAATTGGTTTTTCATCAAAGCTGTCATGATTATGGTTAAATTTACTAAAAACGAGCTGGCACATATTTTCTTTCTTTTTACCATCAATTAGACGCACCATGTTGATTAAACTTCTATGTTTTGAATGATTGACATATGCATTAAGAAATTTATAGTTATCATTGCAGACTAACTTTGTAATTAATCTTACTAAATCTTTGTACTTATTATTAAGTAGCAATTTTCCTTTGACATTAGTTATATTGATATTTCTTTTATCAGTAAATTGCATTTCTGAGTCTATATCCATTACGAGCGCATAATAAATTGCATGAGCTAAAGTATCGTGAATCCCATGCATGCATTGCATTAGAGCAAAAATATGAGCTTCAGCATGTGGATCATTATCATCATTACCTAATATTAGGTCATTTATATTATCTTCCAACAATCTTTTAAATTCTGAAAAATGATATCTCGCAAATCTTTGCCGTTTTTCAATTGCTATTAAACATTGTGTTAGCGACATGCCTTGTTTATTTCCGTATTTTGCAAGTACTGTATCTTGCAGTTCTTTCGTTTTCCAAATCATTTAGATACCTTTAATGAAATCAAGTTCAGATTGCAAAACCATTTCTTTTAAGGGGTAAATTATTTATTCTAACTTTACGTAATTGCTACAAGTTCATCAATTTCTTTTACCCCACATGTATTCCAAACTTAATAATCTTTATTGGCATATTCGCTACACGCGCAACAAATCAGTTAAACGCAAATATTACAGGTATGTTTTGAAAGAAAAAAAACGCCTGATTGAATCAGGCGTTGATAAAGAGGAATTGCGTTTGCTTTGTCGTGCGCTTAGTAACCGGCTAAATTCACACGCTGAGAGAAGGCTCGAACGTTACCGAAAAGACCATTTCGTAAGTAATTGATTATTAATACTATTATTCTTATCATTTTACATAATACAAATTATTGGCAATTGCAGAAGAATAAAGAATAGAAGAAAAAGCGATACTATTTTAAATTTTTTCGATAAATTTCTAAGCGTCTTTCGGCGTGATGATTTAACCTTCCACTAAGAGACCTACAGTAAAGACGCAATTCTTCACTATCAACACCTGACTCGATCAGGCGTTTTTTTTTCGACCGCAACATAGCGATAATACCGATGCTTAATCGATTTGTTGCGGCTGTATCTAATAAACCAATAAAGATTATTAAGTTTAGAAAACATATTAGTATTAGTAAGTTGCAATGCATACCTATATTATTTATTAACTTAACATAATAATAGGTATTTTGAAGGAAATACAGCAGGAAAAATACAAAGACGGCAAGCAACAGGAAATATAAACCCGCTTAATAAAATGGTGAAAGTCAGATGAAGGACAGAAATTTATAAAGAAGAAATGCATGATCGCTTAGCGATCATGCAAGAAATATGATTTTAAAAGACTAATCGTTTTTAGCGCAGTAAATAGTATAAAACCGATCTAACTTTAGGGATACGACTGATTGTTATATTGTTTGATTGAATTAATTTAAAAGTAACGACATACTCCACTTATTATTTTGCCTCTGCAGCCATTTTCCGATGAGAGGCGGCCATATTCGTATTTTCTTTTGCAGCTTGTTCGTATGCACGTATCAAGCCTTGGCACATCGATGCCATATCTAGGCCTTGTCTACCGTAATATTGACTTTCTGCCTGATATTGCTCATACATTTTTTTATGTTCCTGCACTTTTGCTTGCATTTCCTTAGCAGCTTCATCATAAAATTTAGCCACTGCCTCATGGTTTGCAGGGGTTTTAGCATCATGAACAGCTTGCCCCAAGTCCATTGAGTAAGCATTCATTTGTACACCTGAAACTAATAAACCCAGAATGATTAAAAATAAAACTCTAATTTTAGTTTTCATAATATCCCCATAAATCCATTATATAAGTAGGAGTATTAATACTACTACGTCAGGAACATTTGCACTAGTATGCAATGTAATTAAAGCAAAAAAATTATTAAAACGCTTCGGCCATTAAGCGATGAGATTTAGCCAAATCCATATTTTGCTTTGTAGCTTGCTCATACACATATATCAAAGCGCGACACATCGATTCCATATCTAAGCCGCGTTTTCCATAATATTGTCTTTGTGCTTCATATTCCGCAAGCATTTTTTTATGTCTTTCTGCATTTGACAGCATTTCCTTTGCAGTATCCTCATAATGCTGAGCAAGTTCATTATGGTCACTCGGAGTTTTTGCATTCCGAATTTCTTCAGTCATATCCATTTGATAAGGTTCAAAAGGTGCGCAGGAAGTTAGTAATCCGAACAAACCAAAAACAGATAGCGATAATATCGAAATTCTCATAGTTATACGTCCTCATTGTTATGGTCAGTTAGTTCCCCACTAAGAATAGCACCATAGTATTATTCCCTACAACACAGCGCGAAAATGAGTTTTACAAGTAAAGAAAAAGTCAAAACCGTTTGGCAAAATGGAGTATTCAGGATAAAGATAAACCGCGTTAGGGTTCGGGCAGCATGCCCCCTTTCGGGGTCATACCCTTCGCGCCGGTCGGCGGCGCGACCCTTGGAGGTAATGTAGGTTAAACAGACTGTGATTTTTTAATTGTTCGTTGAATAAAGCGAGTTGCATAATTAAAAATAGACATAGCAAGCAACGCCCGGGCAAGCGTTGAAAGACTATCCGGTGCAGAAAGAAAGATTTGAAGATTACGGTATTGCTTAACCAATCGCTTTGCTTGGGAATTTATATGCCGCTTCCCTCTTTTTCTCTTAATGCTAGTGTTCATTGGTTATTTCCTTTTTATTAATTAATAGGACTGAGCGACTCTTCTATTAATTTCTGATCAAGCTTATGTAACGGCTCAATACCAATAACCATAAACCCTACTCGAAGCCCTTCTACTTCGCCGATATGATTCCTTAGTATGTCCACAACTTGAAACAAGTAATCGTATTCAATAGCTATTATGCTTTCTTACGATCCCATCCGGAGGTAACAGCCAGTTCACAGGATTCCTTGGGAACAACTAAACGCTGCCCGGATTGGCCGTAACAAACACATC
>NZ_JAYUWI010000068.1:0-14229 GCF_043753625.1 Nitrosomonas sp. | reverse complement strand
AAACGACTCAACAATCGCCCCAGAAAATGTTTAAATTACAAAACACCCTACGAGATGTTTAGGTTAGCGCGTGGTGCACTTGCAGGTTGAATGTGGCCAATATTCTTGATTCGCGTGCTGACCCCTTGCCGCGCGTTAATTGAGTGCTAATGAAGGCACGAGCTGATGGAAAAGAAACAGATAATACTCGGTGGAATAGCTGTGATAGTAACCATTATTCTGGGTCTGTGGACTTTTTATGCGGCATTGCAATGGTTCCAGTCCCTAAATGCCAGCGTCGCAGCTGCGCTTATCACAGCTTTTTTAGGATTAATAGGCCTTTGGTATGCGCAGTGGCAATCAAAAACAAGAGATATTGCGGAGAGTCACCGAGCCAACAAGATCAAGGTGTATAACGTTTTCTTTAATCTTGTAGAGAAATATCAAACTGACAAAATCGACGAATTTAGTGACGAAAATATTCCTGAGTGGCTGAAGAAAGATTTTCAGAAACTTAATCGTGGTTTGATATTGTGGGCATCTCCAGGAGTTATTACGGCTTATCTGAATTTTCGAACAACTGCAACAAGTGGCGGCGACATACTCAATGCAGCAGACACCATGTACCGTGAGATTCGCAAAGATCTAGGGAACAGCAACCATCAGTTAAGAACAGGTGATCTAATAAGAATTGGTTTAAAGGATCCCAATGAACTTAAGTGATGTTTTATGTAAACAAGTCGCACACACAAATGGAACACAAGCTTCTGAGGTTCAGGTACGGAATCGCGAATCCAATATAAATCGCAGAAGGTAGGACGGATAAGCGTAGCGCCATCCGTCACCATCATCAATAATTCCTTAACTTCCAACACTTTATAAAATTTATAAAACCGCATTTCACCCACATCATTGCGGTATATTTTTTAACAAAATTGGATACGGATAAAAAATTTCTTGCTCAATAAAATTTATAATCTTGACGGATGGCGCTACGCTTATCCGTCCTACACGACTAGAATTAAGAATTTTTTGTTAATGTGAAGAATCACCCTGATGAACCCAGAAAATTTTGTAGGTTATTGGTTCCTAGAATTTCCCAGCACGTAAAATTTCCGCCAATTGTGCCAGCGCCTTACCTCGATGACTGATTAAATTCTTCTGTTCAGCAGAAAGCTCAGCCGATGTTTTACCAAATTCGGGCACAAAGAAATACGAATCATAACCAAACCCACCCTCTCCCCGCGGTTGATCAATAATCTCACCATACCACGAACCATCGACGATAATAGGCTGCGGATCATCGGCATGACGCACCAACACAATCACGCAATAATAATAAGCACGCCGGTCTGAGTTATTTTTAAGCGCTTCAATCAACTTCAGGTTATTGCGTTCATCGGACTTTGGCTCTCCGGCATAGCGCGCGGAATTCACGCCGGGTGCACCGTTTAGGGCGCTCACACAAATCCCAGAATCATCAGCCAGCGCCGGTAATCCGGAACAGCGGCTGGCATGACGTGCCTTGGCCAGCGCATTCTCTACAAAGGTACGATGCGGCTCATCAATTTCACCTGCGTTAAAATCCGATTGCGGTATGATTTCGATGGATAAAGGTGCCAGAAAGGCATTTATTTCACGTGACTTGCCTTGATTATTACTCGCGATTACCAGCTTTTCCAGCTTATCCATGACTCGTTGTGTCCTGTGCCAAAACTTTTTTCTGTAAAGCGATGAGTTCTTGTATGCCCTGCTGCGCCATATCCAGCATGCTATCCAATTCTTTGCGGCTGAATGCGGCCCCTTCCGCTGTTCCTTGTACTTCGATCATCCCCAGGTTTCCAGTCATCACCACATTCATATCCGTGTCACACGAAGAATCTTCAACATAATCCAAATCCAGCACCGGGATTCCCTGATGAATGCCGACTGAAATCGCCGCCACATGGTCAATGATCGGCGTGGTCTCAATGAGTTGCCGGTAAATTAATTTCTCGACCGCATCGTGCAGCGCCACAAAAGCGCCTGTAATGCTGGCGGTCCGGGTGCCACCATCAGCCTGTATCACGTCACAGTCAATTTGAATGGTGCGTTCTCCCAATTGCTTTAGATCAACAACGGCGCGCAAAGCCCGTCCAATCAGACGCTGAATTTCCATCGTGCGCCCCGATTGTTTGCCTTTGGCCGCCTCGCGTTGCATGCGTGAGTGCGTCGAGCAAGGCAGCATGCCGTATTCGGCAGTCAACCATCCTTGCCCCTGGCCTCTCAAAAATGGAGGAACTTGTTCACTGATGCTGGCTGTGCAGATGACTTTGGTGTCGCCGCATTCGATCAAAATGGAACCATCGGCATGCTTGGTATAGTGACGTGTGATTCTAACGGGGCGGATTTGCGCGGGTGTGCGGTGATAACTTCGTGTCATAGTCAATAAAATTCCGGAATGAAAAACTTAACTTACAAAACGGTAGACGGGTTTAGCGGGAGCGCCTGCCGATACTGTCAGAACCTCATGCCCATCTTCAGTAACCAGGATGGTATGTTCCCACTGTGCCGACAGGCTGCCATCCTTGGTGGTGACGGTCCAGCCATCCGGAAGATGACGGATGGCTGCTTTTCCGGCATTAATCATCGGCTCGACTGTAAATATCATTCCCGGTTTAAGTTCCAGACCTGACCCCGCACGTCCATAGTGGAGCACTTGAGGATTCTCATGAAATTTTGCGCCAATTCCATGCCCGCAAAATTCTCTGACCACACTATACCCCACCCCTTCAACCAGTTTCTGGATGGCATGCCCGACGTCACCCAGATGTTTTCCCGGCGCTATTTCATCGATGCCCCGCCACATCGCTTCAAAAGTTACTTCGCATAAGCGTTTGGCTTGTATGGAGGGCTCGCCGACATAAAACATCCGGCTGGTATCACCATGATAGCCTTCATAAATCACAGTAATATCAAGGTTAATAATATCGCCGTTTTTTAATTTTTTCTGCCCTGGAACACCATGACATATCTGATTATTTACCGAAGTGCAGATGGATTTAGGATACGGTGTGTGCCCGGAAGGTGCATAGTTCAACGGCGCAGGTATGGTTTTTTGCACATCCACCATATAGTTATGGCAGAGCACATCCAATTCTTCGGTAGTAACGCCTGCCAAAACAAAGGGAGTTATGTAATCAAGAACCTCTGAACCCAGCCGTCCCGCAATACGCATTTTTTCAATTTCTTGCGGTGTTTTTATCGATACCGTCATTATTGTCTTATTGATTATTCAGTGATAGCTATTGAAAATAGCTGCGATTTCTAAGAAATTAAACAAGTCCTGTTTATCCTGCTTCACAAAGCGTTGCACATTATAAACGTTCACATTTACCTTGCGCCAATTGCGTGTCATCAAATTGTTCGACTAATTTTTGCATCTGCTCTCTAATCCGGTGCGTTGGATTATGAATTACAATTTTTTTGAGTATAACGCTACGATCTTCTATCTTAGCATTTGTAATTCCTTTTTTTTCAATCTCTCTGAATTGTTTCAGCGCATCCTTTTGATCATAAAACATGCCGAGCGAAATGGCATTCTCCCATTTGCTGTCATCTTTTACACGAAAACTGACAATACCAAGATTTCGTAATTTGTTAATCTCGCGATTAGCTGCCTCTTTATTCGGAAATCGTGGAATATATAGCCAATACATCATGGTATCTTCGGATTCTTCCTGACTATAAAACAAATCCGGAAATAATTCTGCAAGTACCTTTTCAGCATAACGTATTTGCTCTTCATAAAAGTTACCCCACACCAGACAATCCTCATGCGCTGGCACTAATATTATTTTTTCAGGATTAACTAATGCCGGCGCACTGATTGCATTTTGCTCAGTAAATTGAAGCCGTATGCCAATCTGATAGGCGATATTAATAATCAGTAAAATAATAAATATTATTTTCATTGAAAAATAAAAGATTAAATGGTGGAGATTAACTTAATTTTGTTGTTAACGGTCTTGTGCCTTGCTAAAATATACCGTTAATTCTCAAACCTACCAACTTTTGATTGCCTTTTAAACGGAATAGAAATATGAAAATGATTAAGAATATGGTAATGCTTGCAGCACTCACAATGGCTGCACCACTTGCGGCCGAAACAACTGCCACCGCGAATGCTGCTCCGGCAACTGTTACAGAAATCGCATCTGGCGTATGTGCAGGTTGTCACAGTGCCGATGGCAACAGTGTCATTCCGATGAATCCTATTTTGGCTGGACAACAAGCTGAATATATCACCAAGCAGTTGATGGATTTTAAAGCGACTGAAAGTGCTCCAGCGAAACGTAACAGTCCTGTCATGTCTTCGATGGTCGCCGCACTTTCGCCGGAAGACATGAAACAACTGGGTGCCTACTACGCCAAACAAAAAGCAACTCCAAGCCAAGTGGCTGTTGAAGATCAGAAACTACTTGAGACTGGAAAACTCCTTTATCATGGCGGCAGTATCGCAAATGGCGTTCCCGCTTGTGCAAGCTGTCATGGCCCCAATGGATCGGGTATTCCACCGCGCTATCCTGCAATTGCTGGACAACATGCCGAATACACGTTGACACAATTGCAGTTGTTTAGTGCAGGGGATCGTGCAAATGATAAGGATGTTATGCAACAAGTGATTACTCGCTTAAACGGATATGAAAAACGAGCAGTTTCAGCTTATATTTCTACGATGCGTTAGACTTTTAACAAACGCTGGTTAGGTTAGGTAAAAAGGCGGCATTTGCCGCCTTTTTATTAGATTTACGCCAATCAGGACTACTCAGACTATTTTCTTACCAGTTTTTAAATATTTTCTCTGCAGCGGATAAGGTTTTCTCTAATTCATTATCGCCATGCATTGACGATACGAAGCCGGCTTCAAATGCCGATGGTGCAAAATAAACTCCTTCGTCTAACATCGCGTGAAAGAACCGGTTAAATGCTTCCTTATCGCATTGCATTACTTCAGCAAAGCTAGTGGGAATATTCTTTCTAAAATACAGCCCAAACATACCGCCTACTGATTGTGCACAAAAATCTATGCCATGATTTTTTGCTGCCGCTGTCATACCGTCGACCAACTGTTGCGTTCTCTTTCCTAATTTCTCATAAAACCCGGGTACTTGTACTTGTTTGAGTGTAGCCAATCCTGCCGCAACTGCCACCGGATTACCGGAAAGTGTCCCAGCCTGATAAACCGGACCCAGCGGTGCCAAGCATTGCATGATATCGCGGCGCCCGCCAAACGCAGCCATCGGCATACCACCACCAATAACTTTACCTAATGCAGTCAGATCGGGCTTAATATGATAAAGGCCTTGCGCGCATCCAAGACCGACACGGAATCCCGTCATAACCTCATCAAATATCAGCACACTGCCAGATTGCGTACACAACGCCCGTAATTTGGCAAGAAAATCGACCTTGGGAGCAACCAGATTCATGTTGCCGGCAACCGGTTCAACTATTACCGCAGCAATCTCTTTTCCCCATTTGTTGAATGCTTCTTCTATGCCGGATATGTCATTGTAATCCAGAACTATCGTATGTCCGGCTGTTTCGGCCGGCACACCGGCAGAACTCGGATTGCCAAAAGTTAATGCGCCTGAACCCGCTTTAACCAGCAAAGAGTCATCGTGACCATGATAGCAGCCTTCGAATTTAATGATTTTACTCCTGCCGGTAAACCCGCGCGCCAGCCGAATTACGCTCATTCCCGCTTCCGTACCGGAGCTAACCAATCTGACCTGTTCGATGGAAGGAACCAACTGACAAATCAATTTTGCAATGTCCAGCTCTGCTTCTGTCGGCGCGCCAAAGGTTAAGCCATTTTGTGCGGCACTCTGAACTGCTTTCACCACATCCGGATGCGCATGACCGAGAATCAGGGGGCCCCATGAACCCACATAATCGATGTACGATTTACCATCAGCATCCCAAAAATATGCGCCTTCCCCGCGCTGAAAAAAAATAGGCTCGCCACCTACCGATTTAAAAGCGCGAACAGGGGAATTAACCCCGCCTGGAATATATTGCTGGGATTGTTCAAATAATTGATGATTGCGTGAAGTCATTTAGTTACTCATATTAATATTTTTAATAAAAATCGGTTATAAAACCGTCAATTTGTTTCTGTAAATAATTGTGCGTACTGTGCTGCTTTTATTTTAATGTTTTCGGATTGGAACAAATCATTGCAAACGGCTATTGCGGCACATCCGCTTTGAATAACCGTTCTGGCATTAGCCAATCGAATGCCGCCAATCCCGACAATGGGAATAGTTATTTTCTTTTTGCCTTCACCGATTAAACTTAAAGTAACAGGAACTGTATTGGGTTTAGTCAATGAGGGAAAGAAAGCACCAAAGGCAACATAATCTGCCCCTTCTTTTTCAGCCTGAAGTGCCAAATCCAGATTGTTATAGCAGGAAGCACCAACAATTTTATTGCATCCTAATTGATTTCTTACATTTAATAGGGATTCGTCCTGCTGGCCGACATGTAATCCATCCGCATCAATTTCAATGGCTATGTCAAGGTAGTCATTGATAATCAAAGGAATTCCGAATCCTCTACACAACTGCAATAATAATCCGGCCTGTTCTTTCAACAAAATCCTGCTTGCTGATTTATTACGGTATTGTAAGAGCTGTGCCCCGCCTTCCAATACTTGTCGCGCTTTATCAAGCAAATTATTTGTATTTTCAAGCTCTGGGGTAATTGCATACAACCCGTTAATTTTTGGGTTTCTCACTGGTTAACCCTTCATTCTCGTTCTCTATTTCTTCTATATCATTAGCCCAGAAAAGTCTGTTCGGGATATATTGCCCCATTCCGGGACGAAACCCGCCCTGCAAAGTGTGCCAGGTGTAATCTTGCGCTTCAATGACGCTTTCGCTGACAGACAATCCATTGGCTAATGAAGCTGCTATCGCTGATGCCAAAGTACAGCCTGATCCATGATAAGTATTTTCAAGCCTCTCCCATTCATCTGTGCGCACAACACCATCAGCTGCGAACAATGTATTCACCACATGCACCGAATTTTCATGCGTACCCGTTATCAAGACATATTCGCATCCCATGTGCAGTAATCTTTGTGCACAAAGACTTAAATCCAGCTTGACTTCATTGGCATCATTTTCCTGATGCGCAAGATGCCTGGCTTCCAGACTGTTGGGGGTTAATATCGTAACTTGCGGCAATAATAATTCACGCATTGCATCGATCATTTCGTCGTTTGCCAACTCGTCCCCACGACCCGAAGTTAATATCGGGTCCATGACTAAAGGAATATGCGGATAATCTGAAATAATTTCTGCAATGGCAGCGATAATCTCAACACTGCCTAACAAACCAATCTTGAAGACATGAACAGGCATATCTTCCAATACTGCCCGTGCCTGATCAGCGACCCATTCAGGATCGAGCGGCATCACATCGTCGACACCAGCCGTATCCTGAACAGTTATGGCCGTTACAATTGATAATGGGTGACACCCCAAACTGGCAATGGTGAGTATATCAGCCTGTAGGCCGGCTCCACCACTGGGGTCATTGGCTGCAAAAGAAAGTACAATAGGGGGTGGCTGTAACATGCATTAATACCGTAAAATATCATTTTAACCTAAAAGGAAATTGCTATCTATCATGCCTACCGAAGAGAATCGTGATTACAATCGATACATGTGTTTAATTTGTGGTTTTATTTATGATGAAGCCTTGGGATCTCCGGATGAAGGCATTGCACCAGGCACGCGCTGGGAAGATGTGCCGATCAATTGGACCTGCCCGGAATGCGGTGCGCGAAAAGAAGATTTTGAAATGGTAAAAATATAAATGCGTATTCTGCACACCATGCTTCGAGTCGGTAATCTCGAAAAATCTCTTATATTTTACACGCAAGTATTGGGTATGAAATTGCTGCGTCGCAAAGATTATCCCGATGGCAAATTTACACTTGCATTTGTCGGCTATCAGGATGAAGCGCGCGGCACTGTCCTTGAACTGACCCACAATTGGGATACCCCGGCATACAACCTTGGGAAAGGCTTTGGTCACATTGCTATTGAAGTCGATGACGCCTATCAGGCCTGCGAGAATACCAAAAAACTAGGTGGGAAAGTAGCGCGTGAAGCTGGTCCGATGAAGCATGGCACAACGATTATTGCATTTGTGGAAGACCCCGACGGATACAAAATCGAGTTTATTCAGAAAAAACAGCCTGCTCCCTCCAATACCAACGACTAACGATTTAGCGATACGCTTCTTGCAAGCTATCCATGCAGTAAAAAGATTGTCGGTATCTTGTTGATATCCGGTAAAGAACGTTTCCATTCTTTAACGGATTTGGTCGTAACCATTTCACTGGAAAAAGTAAGGTGACTTGCAATACATAAATCCGTGCTGTCAGAACAGACATTAACCAACTGCTCCAGTAATTTCTGATTACGGTAAGGCGCCTCGATAAAAATCTGTGTTTGCTTCAGACTGATTGATAATTTCTCCAACTCCATTAGTCTGCTTGCTCGCGCCGTACTCTCAACCGGCAAGTAGCCATGAAAGGCGAAACGCTGACCATTTAAGCCCGATGCCATCAGTGCCAGCAATATGGATGAAGGTCCGACTAATGGCACGACTGTGATGTTATTTTTATGCGCCAATCTGACTAATTCGGCCCCAGGATCCGCTACTGCGGGACAACCCGCTTCCGATAATAATCCCACATCGTGCCCGGCCAATATTGGATCCAGCAATGCCGGCAGATCTTTTGGTGAAGTATGCTCATTCAAGGTTTGCATGCTTAATTCTTGTAATGAATGCTTACAATCAATTTGCCTCAGAAATTGCCTTGCCGTTTTGGGATGCTCAACAATGAAATGCGAAATTTCAGCGATGCACTGCTGAACCGCCGATGGCAATGCCCAAGCAATGTTTTCCTGACTGATAGGTGTTGGGATCAGGTAGAGTTTTCCGGACATTAGAATACCGGTGATTTGAAGGCATGTACCATAAAGTCGAGGCTATACCCAGATTTCCTAGTGGAGAATTCTGGGTACACTAAGTATAAATTCCGGTATCGCGACATCGAAATGCACACCATCTTCAGCCGCCATCTGATAGCTTCCTTTCATAAATCCCACAGATGTTGGAATCACCGTTCCACTGGTATATTCAAAGCTATCACCCGGTTTAAGTAATGGCTGTTCCCCCACGACGCCTAGCCCGCGCACTTCCTGGGTGGTTCCATCCCCATTATTGATGATCCAGTGCCTGCTGATTAATTGACTGGTTACAGTTCCCGTATTCGCAATGGTTATCGTGTAAGCGAATACATGCCTTTCAGCCTCTTCATCGGATTGATCAGGCAGATAAACCGTGCGGATATTGACATCAATTTCATATTTTTTTTCTTCGGTCATCATTCTATTCCATACATTTTTTGATAGTGTATCAAGAAATAGTATAAATAATAGTAATCATATTGCTAAACGGTAATTGTACATCAATAGGAAATATGTCTTGTAAAGCCTTTGAGGCAGAAATTTTCTCAACTCCAAGGTACATTTTCAACTTGCCCCCTGCGTTTCAGATCTAACCGATTACCTTAAGTACCATTGTATCCACAGATAGCAAGAATCCCCATCTCTAAGTACCACAAACCCAGATTCCAGGCTTCAAAGTAAGCAGAGTCAAACTGGTGACGTTTTTTATGTTCCGGATGGATTAAAGAATTTCTTATTTCTGTTAAAGCGCGAGGAGCATCTAACCACTTCATCTTTTGTTTGGCAAGTTTTCTCAGTTCCAAAGTCGCTGGCGGAATATCCAAGGGGATTTTTAAAGAGGAAAACAATAACCGGAACTTGTCGGATGCCCAGAGATTCTTAAATTCATCTGTAGTAACGAGGTGCTTGTCTTTTACTGCATATTCATAAGAAAGGCGCTCGATCGCTGCTTGGGTCAAGATGATTCCGGCATCTATAATACCTCGCGATGAAAAATTTGCATTCAAGTACCAATAGATGGTCTCCTTGAGTGCTTCTTGCCACTCATCATTTACCCACATCTTCATAAAACCTGCAAATAAAACAGTCAACTGCTCTGTATTTTGAGCATCGAACCAAGAAAGGGGTCTGTGCCACGCTTCTCTCGGTGATGACCATTGTTCCCAAACACGATGATTAGTTTCATCGAACCCCACCGGACAAATTGGAGCACACCATCCGCCTTTAATAAACGAAAGGAAAAAACGAAGTGCAGTTAAGCATTCATTGGCGTCATTTCTGGTGAATGAGCATCCATCCAGCTTCTGAATGCCGCCAATATGGGTTAATCGATATCCCCCATTTTCTTTTAGAAACTCAATATTCTGTTGTGTCGAAGACAGTGATCTCAGTTTAACTGACCATTCATCACAAATCAAATCCATATGTTCAATTGTCGTCCCAATCACTGTCCCATTCGGTTCGGAGGATCGCCTGTTTCCCATAAAGTCGACAAAGTTAAACAAATGGAAAACGATTCGCGTCATCTGTGCCGCACTATCTCCAACAACAGCTATTGGCTCCGATTCTGGATACAATTTAACACGAAGTTCCCCAACTTCAGGGTCACCTCCTCGAGCAGGAAATCCCTTAATTTCAAGATCGTTTATATAGAAAGAAATATTAACATTCGGATCGACACATTTGATAAATGGAATGTTTTTGAACGATCCGTAAAATCGAATAACAGCTTGCGGCAATAAATCTAGCCTCACCTCACTAGTTCCAGGATATGGATCCCCATTTATGCACACGGATGCCGAAACGTTATGATGCAGAACATTTGATTCATTTGAATCAAAATCAAATGCTGGCTTCAGTTGATATTCATCGTTAGCCAATCTGATTTACCTCTATCCCTATCAATATCTGGTCTAAGTATGTGCCCGTTCCGCGATTAATCGCAGTCTATTTATGGTTTTCAATATGCTACCTGCAACAGTCGGCTGAAAAAAGAAGCTTTCTAGAGCGCAACTAAGTAATATTAACTCGGATAATTATTCATAAATCTCTATCTCTTGTACGCGTAGTTGGTTAATTGAGGTTAAAATAACAACTTTGTTTATAGAGAGGTCTCCATGTACCGCATTGCACCGAGCATTTTGTCCGCTAACTTCGCCAAACTCGGCGATGAAATCACCGCCGTTATTGAATCAGGTGCAGATATTGTTCATTTTGATGTTATGGATAATCATTATGTTCCCAATCTCACCATCGGTCCTTTGGTATGCGAAGCCATTCGCCCTGTCACTGATGCCATGATTGATGTACATCTGATGGTCGAACCGGTTGATCGTATTATTCCGGACTTCGCCAAAGCAGGTGCCAATATCATTTCGTTCCACCCTGAAGCTTCCAACCACATTGATCGAACTATCGGATTAATTAAGGAGCAAGGCTGCAAAGCGGGCTTGGTGTTTAATCCGGCTACCCCTTTGCATTATCTGGATCATGTGCTCGACAAACTGGATCTGGTTCTCATCATGTCGGTTAATCCTGGGTTTGGCGGACAAAAATTTATTCCAGAAGCATTGAACAAATTACGTGCCGTCAGGAAACGTATTGACGCGAGCGGGAAAAACATCATGCTGGAGATTGATGGGGGTGTTAAAGTCGACAATATAGCTGAAATCGCTCGTGCCGGAGCAGATACTTTTGTCGCTGGATCAGCCATTTACTCGGCCGGTAAAGACACTGACCCGCATCGTTATGACAGCGTCTTGGCGGCATTTCGCGCTGAATTAGCGAAAGTATAATTTTCTAACAATCCTATTTGGCTTATTGCTATTCCGTATATTCAAATGAATCATAGTCTTTCTGGCAGCGCAAGTGCCGCTGCAAAAAAAATCGAATTTCCGCTAGCGATCAAAGTGATCATGATTGATCTGGATGGCACGCTGCTTAATACCGCTGACGATCTCGCATTATCTGCAAACCTGATGTTAAAAGATCTGGGGTTGCCGGAGCAATCGACAACAACGATTTGCTCATATATCGGCAAAGGCATACAAAAACTGGTCAAGCGAACATTGACCGGGCAACTGGATGGTGAACCCGATGCTGCCTTATTTGAAAAAGCACTGCCTATCTACGAGAAGCATTACACCAATAATTTGAGTGTCAACACACGCCCCTATCCGGGCGTTCTCGAAGGCATTAAAGCCCTACAACAGGCAGGTTTTAAGCTTGCTTGCATCACCAACAAAGCGGAGGCTTTTACCCTGCCTCTGCTGCGGGCAACCGGGTTATACGATCAATTTGAAATCGTATTATCCGGTGACAGTCTGCCCAGGAAAAAACCTGACCCGATGCCATTAACGCATATTTGTCAGCATTTTGATGTGCAACCGCACGAAGCCTTGCTCATTGGCGATTCACTGAATGACGCCATTGCCGCCAGAGCCGCCGATTGCCATGTGTTCATTGTTACTTATGGCTATAACGAAGGACGTAATGTTTACGAGCTTGATTGCGATGCGATTGTCGAATCATTGTTCGACGCATCCAAATTGGTTAAAAGACTGTCTTGAAAACTGAGATGTCCGCAGCCGAATTTAATAAGCTCGCACAAAAAGGATACAACCGCATCCCAATAGTACTGGAAACTTTTGCAGATCTCGATACTCCTTTATCCATCTATCTAAAACTGGCCAACCAGCCCTATTCGTATTTATTGGAATCAGTCAAAGGTGGAGAACGTTTCGGTCGATTCTCATTTATTGGTTTACCGGCAACTACACGGATTGAAGCCCGCGGCAATCAAGTTACCACGATCGTTGACAGCAAGTCTGAAACAATCTTAGTGGATGATACTCTGGCATTTGTCGAGTCCTATCTGGCGCAATTCAAGGCAGCACCCTGCCCGGCTGGAAAATCCCGTTTTTGTGGCGGTTTGGTCGGCTACTTTTCATACGATACCGTACGCTACATCGAGCACAAACTGGCGGGCCATGCAAAACCGGATACGTTGAATACCCCGGATGTTTTGCTGTTACTGTCGGAAGAACTGGCTGTCGTGGATAATTTATCTGGCAAGCTATATCTGATCGTTTATGTCAATCCGGAAAATGAAAATGCCTACCAATCCGGACGCAATCGCTTAAAAACTTTATTGGCCAAGCTTCGCCAATCGATAACCATTCCAACCGAACAATCCGTTACTTCCGGTGCTGCAGTCTCTGAATTTCCAGAGGCCGACTTCAAAGCTGCTGTCGAGCGGGCAAAGCGCTATATCTATGATGGTGACATCATGCAAGTCGTTTTGTCCCAGCGTACCAGTAAACCTTTCAATGCGTCTCCACTGTCACTGTATCGTGCGCTTCGCAGCCTCAATCCTTCGCCCTATATGTTTTTCTATCATTTAGATGATTTTCATATCGTGGGGGCGTCTCCGGAAATATTGGTACGTCTGGAAGGCGATACCGTTACAGTTCGCCCGATTGCAGGGACCCGGCCTCGTGGGAAGAACATAAAGGAAGATATCGAACTGGCAGCGGATTTGCTCGCCGACCCGAAAGAACTGGCAGAGCATGTCATGCTAATGGACTTAGGCCGCAACGATATTGGACGTGTTGCGCAGACCGGAACGGTAACTGTAACGGAAAAAATGCAAATAGAGAATTATTCGCATGTCATGCACATCGTATCCAACGTGGAAAGCAAGCTAAAACCCGAACTGACCGCTATCGATGTGCTGCGTGCCACGTTTCCGGCAGGAACAGTCAGTGGTGCTCCCAAGGTGCGTGCAATGGAAATCATCGACGAACTGGAAATATCCAAACGCGGTGTGTATGCCGGCGCGGTAGGTTATCTGGGATTCAATGGTGATATGGATCTGGCGATTGCAATCCGTACCGGTGTCATCAAAGATGGCCAATTGCATGTCCAGGCAGGTGCAGGAATTGTTGCCGATTCGATTCCGCAAAATGAATGGATAGAAACGCAGAATAAAGCCAAAGCATTGTTACGTGCTGCAGAAATCGCCGAAAATGGATTAGATAGTAAAATCTGAAAAATCCCCACAACACAGCATGCTGTGGAGAATAAACAACCCCATGGCAAAACCACGTGGTGGTTTATTTTTTCTCACTCAAAAACCTGTCAGGTATCTTTCTAATTATTTTTGGAGAGCGAATAGTTACCAATTCCTCTCAAATAAAAGACAAAGATAGCGTCGATA
>NZ_JAYUWI010000067.1:0-14267 GCF_043753625.1 Nitrosomonas sp. | reverse complement strand
AGGCTATGTCATCGTTAATTGTTGGTCGCTGCAAATAAACACAATTTATCATTTATAAACAAGTCATTAACAAAAAAACCAATAATTGATATTTTTCTTCAAATTCATTGGGTTATATGAGCACCACTAACTAACGATGACATAGCCAATATGAATGACTTGGTTGGAATTGTCAATTAACAAATTCTGTAAAGTTTGACCGTGTTATTCCGTGGCTTTAGAAAATTAAAGCTACCGGCAGCAGTGTAGCTGAATCTATGATTAAAAGATTTTAGGAATGCAAAAATGAAAAATACTCGAGCACTTTTGATGATATTGGTTTCACTGGCGCTGGGATTGATCGCTGTGGCAGTTGCTGCGAAATGGATCAGTGAGCAGACGCGCATTGATGCATCAGCAGTGTTTGTCGCAACGCGGGACATTGATGCCGGCACACGGTTGACTTTCGACATGCTGAAAAAAACCGACTGGCCCAGCGGTAGCATGCCTGCCGGTTCTTTCCAGGAAATCGAGAAGCTGGAAAATCGTGTGTTGAGGTCGCATTTGGTAACCGGAGAGCCTGTTCTGGAATCCAAGCTGGCGCCGATCGGTACATCCGGCGGACTTTCTGGAGTCATCGCCGAAGGCAAGCGGGCAATTACGGTGCGGGTCAATGATGTCATCGGTGTCGCAGGTTTTGCATTGCCGGGCAATCTGGTGGATATTCTGGTCAGCGCCAAGGATGAAAACCAGAAGCCTTTCTCCAAACTGGTGCTGGAACAAATCCTGGTGCTCGCCATTGCGCAGGATGTGGGGCGTGATGATACCAAGCCCAAGGTCGTCACTGCAGTAACGCTGGAGGTCACGCCCGAGCAAGCCGAAGTTCTGGATCTCGCGCGCAGTATCGGCACTCTTTCCCTGGCGCTACGCAATCAAGTCGACAGTGATCATATTAACACCAACGGAAGACGCATCCAGGACCTGCTTAAGCAACCCGCTCCTGTTATGGCAAAACCCGCCGAACCCAAAATGGTCTACCGCTCCAAGGAGCCCGGCTATCAATCGATTGCGATTATCCGGGGAACCAGCAAATCAGAAAGCAAATTGACAGAAGGAAAAAATAAATGAAACCACTGTTCATTCGAAGAACTATCAAAGCAATCATGAAGAATCACCTTTTTTCCTTCCTTTCTGTTGGTTTAATCTTGTTTATGAGCGTGCAATCACATGCAGTCGCGCAAACCGTAAAACTTGCAAAATCCGCTCCCGTAGCTGCGGAGCGGAATCTATTACCCGAGCAGTTTATAGCACAAACCGGCGTCTCAAAGCTGGATGTCACATTGGGCAAATCAACCCTGCTGAAACTACCCCAAGCGATTAAACGAATCTCTGTCGGCAGCCCCAGTGTTGCTGACGTGATGATGATCAGTGCAAAGGAAGTTTATATCTTAGGCAAAATCGTTGGTATGACCAATATCACGTTATGGACCCAGGATGGCAAATCAACTGTCATCGATGTTACCGTGCTCATGGATGTGACAGCGCTGAAACATCAATTGCAAGCTATTATGCCGGATGAAAAAGATATCAAATTCACCGCCGCCGGTGATTCATTGATTGTATCCGGATTTGCCACCAACACGCTGAAGGCGGATCGGGTCATCGCGCTGGCAGATGCGTTTGTCCGCACCTCCGTGTTGAATATGATGATGAATATGCAAGATGGTTCATCAGGCTCCGGCGGGCAATCCGGCGGTGCAGGACAAGGAGGCGGCATGCAAGGGATGCAAATGTTGCGACAAGGCATGCAGAATGACCCCGACTCACCTGGAGCTGGCGCAGGTCTAGGCAATTTCAAGGTGATCAATTTGCTGCAAGTGCGTGACAATCAACAGGTCATGCTCGAAGTGAAGATTGCCGAAGTCAATCGAACCGAAGCCGAAAAACTGGGCTTTGATTTTCAAGGCGCCCTGAGAAAATCAGGCAGCGCCTGGACTCAGATAATGGGCGGTTTAATCGGAGGTAGCCCGGCCAGCCTGCTGCTTGGAAAGAATCCGGTTTCCACGGGTTTACCATTTGCCTCCAGTGAAGGCGGCGCTTTCCTGATCGATGCAGAGAAAAAGGATAGCGTCATCAAGATTCTCGCCGAACCCACCATCGTGGCCATCAGCGGGCAGGAAGCCAGCTTTCTGGTCGGCGGCGAAATCATGATCCCGGTGTCGTCAGGTGTCGGTAGTACAGTGCGGCTGCAATCCAAGCAATTTGGCGTCGGGTTAGTTTTTACACCTACCGTACTGGAGGAAGGTCGCATCAATTTACGCGTCAATCCGGAAGTATCCGAGCTGGTATCGTTCCAGCAAGTAGCTTCGACAGGTCTTGGCGCCATTGTCGCCGTGCCGACCTTCAAGACACGGCGGATCTCGACCACTGTTCAATTACGCGATGGTCAATCACTGGCAATTGGCGGCTTACTGCAAGATAACTTCAAGGAACAGATCAAACGTTTTCCCATACTGGGCGAAGTACCCGTATTGGGCTCGCTATTTAGCAGCAGCGATTTCCTGATGGACAAAACTGAATTGATGATCATCGTCACGCCACGCCTGGTGCAACCGCTGCAACCGGACCATGGCGTGCCTACGGATGCATTCATACGGCCAGGGCGCGGAGAATTCCTGTTGCAAGGAAGATTGGAAAAAGAATCCGATCCATCAGACAACGCAGATGCGCCACTGAACATGATCGAGAAATCGAATAGCCCAAACGGTACCGTTGAACCCAGCGGATTTCAAATGAAATAAGGATTGAATGACCATGAAAAAATTACCTGCTCGAATGATCTTATGTTTACCTGTGATTTTGCTTGTACTGACCGCGTGCGTGACTTCTCCGCCGAAACGTCTGGATGCCAGATTCGGTAATGCCCTGGACATGGCAAAAGCGCAGCAGACAGCCAATCCGGATGCTTCATTGGATACCGCGCCGGTACGCGGCGTGGATGGCCAGGCAGGCGATGCGATGATCGATAATTACCGTGAGTCGTACATCAATCGCCCGGCACCGGCGCGCGGTGCACTGGATGTAGGAACCAGTGGCGGCAGCAGCGGCGGTACATCACGGTAAGAAATAGTCGTAGAGATCTCATCGTTGAAATTAATTATTATCATCATCATGAAAGGAATCATTTATGAGCAACATGAGTATTCCTGACTCGAAAACATTTCAAGGCAACTTGAATATCGGACAACAGCGCGGCGCCGTTGCCGTTATCGTGGCGCTCTCGATGGTGGTTCTGGTCAGTTTTGTCGGGCTTGCACTGGATCTGGGCAAGCTTTTCGTGACCAAAACGGAACTGCAGAACAGCGCCGATGCTTGCGCATTGGCGGCTGCAAGGGAACTGACAGGCGCCAGTACTAACCAATTGACGCTTGCCGAAGCGGCGGGCATAGCAACGGGTACTAGTAATAATGTTCAATTTCAGAATAGTCCCGTCACGGTCAATGCCGATGATGTCACTTTCAGTGATACGCTCAACGGTACTTATTTGACCAAAGACGCAGTGGCAAACGCCCTAACTATGCGATTTGCTCGTTGCACGGTTCAGCGGTCTGATATTGCCAATTGGTTTATTCAGGTGTTGGGAATTGGCAATCAGCAAGTCAATGCAACGGCTGTAGCTAGCCTTGTTCCTGGTCAGACAACTTGCGCGGTTCCTGCCGGGGTTTGTCAAGCAGATATAGCAGCAGCGGTACCGGGTACTTGGATACAAGGCGCACTTGGACCCAAAGGTGATTTAACAGGCGGATTCAAATGGATCGATTACTCTCCGCCGGGTGGAGGCGCATCCGAATTAAGCGATTTATTGACGGGGACTGGAGCCTGTAATCTTCCGGCAGTTGGAAGTATTGTAGGACAAGGCGGTGTGATTTCTTCATTGTCAAAGGCCTGGAATAGCCGTTTTGGAATTTACCGTAACCCCGTTGTAGATGGCCCTGGGCAGCCGGGATTTGCAGTGCCTGATAAAACAGGTTTTGCCTATACAGAAGTCACATGGCCCAGTCGATTCAATGCATTTAGTGACTTTGTAACACATAGAGGAAGCCCTCCGGCTGCCTATCAAGGTGATAAAGCAACTGGTTTAAAAGCCGAAGGAGGTGGTTCTGTAACCAAGGATTCAGGGTTTCTCCAACTGAATGGGGCAGATCGCAGGCTCGCTACTGTAGCCGTAGTTGACTGTAATGTGCTGGATGCCGGTGCACCCACTGCGCCCGTATTGTCCTGGGCATGTATATTGATGTTGCATCCGATCAATTTTAATTCAGGCGGCAGTGGTACTAGAGCAGGCCGGATGTATGTTGAATATCTGGGGCAATCCAATGATCCACAGAGTCCTTGCGCGTCATCGGGTATGGTCGGTGGACCGGGCAGTATAGGTCCATTGGTGCCCGCTTTGGTACAGTAAATCCAGAACTCGAGGCTACTATCATGACGATCCCGAACATTTCATTGAATCGCAACAAAATGCAAGGCGCTGTCGCTGTAGAAATGGCATTGCTGTTGATTCCATTAGTTATATTGGCAGCCGGTGTCGCTGAATTTGGCCGCGCTATGTATCAATATAATACCGTCACCAAAACTGTCCGTGATGCGGTACGCCTACTGTCACAACATGACGCAGACGATATCATTTATTCGACCCATGTTTCGGAAGCTAAATGTTTGGTTGTGCATGGATCGGCCGATTGTTCAGGGCCTGAGCTTCTGTCTGGATTGACAACTGGCATGGTTAGCGTTGCAACGTCAGCGATGACAACCGGATCGGGTAACAGCATTAACCTGGTCACTGTTACCGTGACAGGCTACACCTTTAATTTTGTTTTCAATCCGCTGGTTTTCTTTGGCAATACCGACACAAGCATTCCATTCGGTCCGATTCATGCAACCATGAGGCAGATATGAAACGGTTTAATTTTTCCGCTCCTCAAGCTTCTCAACGCGGCGTAGCCGCCGTGGAGTTTGCTTTGGTCGCCGTGATATTGTTTACAGTGCTTTTCGGCATCATGGAATTTGGCCGGGTTGTGTTCATGATGAACACAACGACGGAAGCCACCCGCCTGGGTGCCCGTCTGGCGGCAGTTTGTGATAAGGATGACAGTATAATCACAACCAGGATGACATCATTGGCAGGCTTCCTGAACCCGGCCAATATTAACGTCACATATAGCCCGGGTGGTTGCAATGCAGATACGTGCAGCTATGTCACTGTAAGTGTGACGGGCTTACCTATTCAAGCTCTTGTGCCGTTGATACCGATTAATTTCAACATGCCCGCGTTTTCAACAACCTTGCCGCGAGAAAGCATGTCGAGTCTCAACAACCCTGTTTGCAATTAGAAACTAACCAAGATTAAAGGAAGAAAAGTGATTATTGCCGCCATCTCACAAAGCCAGCAAGTTCTAGACAATATAAGACAATTTTTAACGGAATCGGATATTAATCATCCATTCTTTCACAATTCGAATGCAGAAAATCCGCACAAGATTCTGACCATCAATGGTGACATACATCAGGTACCTGCAGTTGCTGAACAGGAGCATCCTGATTTGCTGTTGCTGGAAAGCTCTATCAATGAAACCAGTGAACTGCAGGTGCTCGGCAATGTAACCGCGCGCTTTCCAAGCCTAGGCATCATTATGTTCTGCTCTATCCAGTCTCCTGAAAGACTTATCGAAGCCATGCGAGTGGGGGTTCGTGAAGCGCTGCCAACACCACCTTCCCGCGAATCATTACTGAGTGCCGTGGAACGATTCCAGCAACGGATCAAGCAAGCCAGCATGCCCATTGGCAAAGGCAAAGTGCTCGCTTTTGTTCCTTGCAAGGGTGGCAGCGGCGCTACATTCATAGCCACGAATTTAGCCTATATGCTGGCTGCGCAGGAAAATAAACGGGTTGCCCTGATTGATTTCAACTTGCAGTTAGGTGATGCCGCATTATTTCTAAGCGACAGCAAATCGTCTATTTCCATCGCTGATGTAACACGGCAGATTCATCGTCTGGATGGCGCATTTCTGGCTTCTAGCATGATTCAGATTCTGCCCAATTTTGGTATTTTACCGGCTCCCAATGAACCGGAAAAAGCTACGGAGATTAAGCCGGAGCATGTCAATCCGTTATTGCAGGTTGCTATGAACAATTACGATTATGTCATTCTGGATATCAGCCGCCGTATGGATGCGGTATCAATTCAGGCATTGGATAAAGCACATACTATTTTCCCGGTCTTGCAACAAACACTGCCCTTTATCCGCGATGCCAAGCGTTTGATTACTATATTCCATTCCTTAGGGTACCGCGATAACAAGTTACAGGTTATCGTGAACCGGCATGATAGAAACAGTGAAATCACGCTGGACGACATTGAAAATACTTTGAGAGTTCCTGTGTTTAAATCGATTCCCAACAATTTTTCCGTAGTCGATGAATCGGTTAATCATGGCGTGCCGGTGTTCAAACTTGCGCCACGCAGCCCGATTGCCAAAGCACTGCTGGAAATTAGCAGTGAATTAAACCAGAGCACCAAGGATCAAGGACGCTGGCTCAAAAAATTATTTGCGCACTAAAGTTCTCTACCACTACTTAACTTTTGTCATAGGAATCAGCCATCATGTCTATACGCGACCGCTTGCAGAGCTGGGGAAATACGAATACGGACGAAGCCATGACACTGGTCATGGAAAAAAACATATCGCATGAAAAGGTTTCCTATCATGAGATTAAATCCAGGATACACCAAAAAATGCTTGATCGCGTCAATCTGGCGGCGATGGAAAAATTACCAACTGATCGCCTGATAAGCGAGATCAAAACGCTGGTAGAACAATTACTGAACGAGGAAGAAACCCCGCTTAACCTGAACGAGAGAAACCGCCTGGTTGAAGACATTCAGCATGAAGTACTGGGATTGGGACCACTGGAGCCTTTACTTGCAGATCCGACCATCTCGGATATCCTGGTCAATACCTATAGTCAGGTGTATGTGGAACGCCGCGGCAAGCTTGAATTGACCGATGTGCATTTTGCCGATAACCGGCATTTAATGAAGATCATCGATCGTATCGTTTCCCGGATTGGACGCCGTGTCGATGAATCCAGTCCAATGGTCGATGCCCGGTTATCCGATGGTTCGCGTGTCAATGCCATTATCCCGCCCTTGGCGTTGGATGGCCCGCTGCTATCTATTCGCCGTTTTTCAGTGGTGCCGCTTAAAATGGATGATCTGATCAATTACAAATCGCTGACGCCCGCGATGGCTGAAGTAATTGCAGGGCTGGTCAAGAGTAAATCCAATATTCTGATTTCCGGTGGCACCGGTAGCGGTAAGACCACCTTGCTGAATATCATGTCCAGCTTTATTCCGCATTCAGAGCGTGTAGTCACTATTGAAGACGCTGCAGAATTGCAATTACAGCAACCTCATGTGGTTCGTCTCGAAACACGCCCGCCGAATGTGGAAGGCAAAGGTGAAGTGACACAACGCGCTTTGGTCCGGAACAGCCTGCGCATGCGCCCGGATCGCGTGATAATTGGTGAGGTTCGCGGTGCGGAAGCGATGGATATGCTGCAGGCTATGAATACCGGTCACGAAGGCTCAATGGCAACTGTGCATGCCAATACGCCGCGAGATGCGCTGAGCCGGGTCGAGAACATGGTCAACATGGCGGAAATGAACTTGCCGGCCAAAGCAATCCGGCAACAAATCTGCTCCGCCATATCGGTCGTCGTACAGGTTTCCCGTATGCCCGATGGCAAGCGCAAGCTACTCAGTCTCCAAGAAATCACGGGCATGGAGGGAGATGTCATCACGATGCAGGAGATTTTTACATTCACGCAAACTGGCACCGATGAATTTGGCGTCATACAGGGACACTTCCATGCAACCGGTATTCGTCCCAAGTTTGCCGAACGCCTGAAAAAATTCGGCGTGTCTCTGCGTGATGAATTGTTTGATCCAACCAGAATTCTTAGATAACGAAGTCGGTGGCCGAAATGGATTATATTTATTATCTGTTCATAGCGCTGGCATTTGTTGCGATCGTATTATTTCTGGAAGGCCTCTATCTAACCTGGAGCGCGCACAGAAGCCCAGAAGCTGTTCGTATTGAAAAGCGGCTGCAAGCAATATCGGCTGGCTGGCATGGCGGTGCCGAGCAAGGTCTTGTTAAGCAGCGATTATTGAGTGACTCTGCAAAGCTGGAGCGATTACTGCTACAGCTACCCAGAATTCATGCTCTCGACCGTTTATTGATCCAGTCGGGACTGCAGCTTAATGCCGCCAATTTTCTTGGCTATACAGTGATCTCCATATTAGGCGGCTTACTGATCGCATCACTGCTTAATCTACATTTTGTTTTTTTATTACTTTGTCTTGTAATAATGGGAGCAATACCTCTGCTGATAGTTTTTGCCTCGCGTCACAAGCGCTTATTAAAAATAGAAGAGCAATTGCCTGATTCTATTGATTTAATGGCGCGAGCCTTAAAAGCAGGTCATGCGCTATCAGGAGCATTACAAATAGTAGCAGAAGAAAGTGTTGAACCCATTGCAAATGAGTTCCGCATGACGTTTGAGGAAATCAATTTTGGAATTTCAATGCAGAATGCGCTCATGAATTTAAGCACACGTGTTCCCATTACTGATCTGCGCTATCTTGTCATCGCCATACTAATTCAACGTGAAAGTGGCGGCAATCTGGCGGAATTACTCGAGAATATCAGTAGCTTGATTCGTGCGCGCTTAAAATTATTAGGAACAATCCGAGTTTTGTCAGCGGAAGGGCGTCTATCCGCCTGGATTCTTGGCTGTTTACCATTTGCCTTGGCAGCGGTTATACATTTTGTTAATCCAGGATACTTAAATTTATTATTTACCGATCCGCTAGGGCATTTTCTCATTGGCTATTCACTTACGATGATGGTCATCGGAATATTTGCCATGTGGCGCATTATCAAGATCCGCGTATAGCTATCACAAGTTTTTTATTATATTTAATCTATGTCTATAGAAAGTTTGATATAACAATTTCGTCCAGTAACTAATAGAAGTTACAGTGTAATCTGGAGCAACCCATAATGACAATGATTCAAATAGCTTCTTTAATCATCATTTTTATCACCGTAGCTGGTTCAGTTTTTGTATTGATGCGGTTATTGACGCCCAGTGCAGCACAATCCCGCTTGGATCAAATTGCCTCAGAGAATTCTGAGGCAGCAGTCAACGAAACCAGTCAATGGGAAGGAGCAATCAATAAACTCACAGGCCCGTTTGCTTCACTGTCCTTACCAAACGAAGGCTGGGAAAATTCTATATTACGCAGCCGTTTCATGCATGCAGGGTATCGCAAGCAATCGGTTCCATTTTTTTATTTTGGAGGAAAAACATTATTGGCACTGGTTTTGCCTGGAGTCTTCTTTCTTTTCGGAATGATTGGCCGTTTAGAAATGACCAGCAATGCTTATCTACTCTCCTTTCTCGTATTGGCTGCTATTGGTTACTATATTCCCAATTTAATTCTGGCGCATATTATAGAAGTACGGCAACGCGATTTGTTTGAAAACTTTCCGGATGCTATTGATCTAATGACTATCTGTGTTGAAGCCGGGCTAGGATTGGATGCAGCGATGAAAAAGGTAGGCGAAGAAATGCGCATGAAATGTGTGCCATTAGCCGAGGAATTTTATTTGGTCAATCTGGAAATGCGTGCAGGCAGAAGCCGTGAACAAGCATTACGAAATTTGGCTCTGCGAACTGGAGTTGAAGAAATAGAAGGCTTGGTCGCCATGCTGATACAAGCCGACCGTTTTGGTACCAGTATTGGTTCTTCATTGCGGATTCACTCCGATATGCTCCGCACTAAACGACGCCTGCGTGCGGAAGAAGCCGCAGCAAAAATAGCGCTCAAACTACTTTTCCCGCTAATCTTTTTTATCTTTCCAGCGTTGCTGGTTGTTATCGTCGGACCAGCGGTTATCAATATTGTTCGAGTTCTATTACCGACCATGTCAGGCAATTAAAGGAGTCGTGAACTTATGTGTAAACTAAGGCAATTCTTTCTACTCATCAGCTGTGTATTCTTAATGGTTGGATGCACGGCCATTCAGCAAAAGAATACAGAAACGACCGGCATGCAGCAAAAACCGGAAGGTGTCCGTCTGGCCCAAGCTCAGGAATTGTTTCAATTGGGCCGGGAGCATTATAAGAAGAATGAATTGATTGAAGCAGTTAATGCTTATGAAAGAGTCATTGAACTGGCGCCAGACCATTACGAAGCATACAACTATCTGGGCATAATCTATTTCGCATTGGGTGAAGATGAATTAGGAATGCAGTTCTTTAATGAAGCCGCCAGATTGGCGCCGATGGTATCTTCCCTACACAACAACCTAGGTTATGCGTTTTTAAAGCGAGGTTATAACAGTGAAGCGGCAGGCGCATTTGAACGTGCCTTGCAACTCGATCCGGAAAACATACATGCGCGCAATAACTTGAAATCTGTATACCAGCAAATGGGGTGCAGTCAGAACGAGCCATGCGGACAATGGCAAGAACCTAGGCAGCCCTAAGAGTCAGCCGGACTTGAAATTAGTTCAGGCAATTGTTTAGAAGCATCATCATGTGAAGTATCAGGAGAAAAAACCATGTTCAAGATAAAACGGCTCACTTGTGTAATCGGCTGCGCACTCGCTGTGAATGGATGCGCTTTTACCCAGAAAGATCAATCAATGGCAGGTATTGAAATCAAGCCCGTCACGAATATAAGGCATGCCAATGCCAGCCCAAAAATTATGTATTTGTTAGGACGGTACCACCAGGGCAAAGTAGATTACCCAAGAGCCATTGCGGCATATGAAAAAGCGCTCGCAGCAAAACCTGATTATGTTGAAGTTCTCAATGGATTGGGCGTGATATATTCCGCCCTGGGTCAGCACGAATTATCGTTGCAGCACCTGCACAAGGCCATTCAGATCTCATCCCAGGAAACCTATTTATACAATAATCTTGGTTACGCTTACCTAGTGTATGGAAATGAAGCTGGAGCAGCCAAAGCGCTAGAAAAAGCATTGCTGCTGGATCCGGAAAACAAAAGAGCGCATCATAATCTGTTAATTGCGCATGAAAGAATTGCTCTGGCCGCCAAGACTGAATTATCCAATTTGGCCCAGACCGATTCAACCTTCCCTGAAACTTCAAGTATCGCACTTGAAACTACCCAGGCCGATTTCAACAAACTTGATGACACTGAAGCACCCCCACAGTTTTTAATCTCCCAGCCAGCTATAACTCCAACACAAGCACCTGCTTATAAAATGGCTGAAAAATATGTCCCAGATCCGGTACTATCTAAAGAGACCTTGCTACCCGAGATAACCAGACAATTGGGCAATAGGGATATTCAAATAGAAGTCTCTAATGGCAATGGCATATCCGGAATGGCCAAGCAAGTATCCGGTTTTTTTCAGCAATATGGATTTGCGAAAGCACGACTGACGAATCATCCGTCATTTAACCAGAATCAGACTGAAATATATTATCGCCCAAACAGTTACCAGGAAGCTCACCAAATCAATCAGATGCTGACCAAACAAGCCAGACTGATTGAAAGCATGGAGCTACGCCAGGATGTTCAGGTAAAGATCCTACTTGGGCGTGATTTTTCTCATAAAAACAACCACAGCCATTTCACTGGAAAGGATGTGGTCCTGGTTGGTCATGGCGTTCATGGAACTCAGATATACAATAAGGTAAATTAGCATCTCATTCTTACGATGCCAATTTGCCCTGATTCAATATCTACATTTCTACAAAATAGTTCGCTGCTGCTGCATCCACTGTAGCAGCCGTGAATTTCGCAGGTTCTTTCAAGAATCTTGATAGATCAATGATCTGATCGATAATATCTCGCGGATGACTACCCGCTAGCGCTCTCCCAGTTTTCCGGTAATATTTATCCAAAAGATAGTCGGTCACGCCTTCTTGGTAGTCGATGCCTTGCATGGCGCAAACACGGCGGAGAATTTCTCTGAATTCTGCTTCAGTTGCATGCGGTATCATGATTTTATGGCGAATACGGCGCAGGTATGCTTCATCGACCAGATCCATTGGACGCAGGTTAGTGCAGAAAATACTAACTTGATCAAAAGGTATCTCAAATTTCATCCCGGTATGCATGGACAAGAAGTCAGTTCCACGTTCAAACGGAACAATCCAGCGATTGAGCATTTCTTGGGGTGTCATTTTCTGGCGGCCAAAATCGTCCAGAATAAATACGCCGTTGGCAGCTTTCATTTGCACCGGCGCTTCATAAAACCTGCTGTTGCTGTCCAGTTGTAGATCAAGCATATCGGTCGTAAATTCCGCACCCACCATGACAACCGGACGACGGCATTTTTTCCAGCGCGGATCGTGTTTCAAATTAGTCGTGATATCGAGTTGCATATCTTCTCCGGCATCTTCTTCAACACTAAAATGTATCGCGGGGTCGTAAACACGGATGACCTGGCCACCCACTTCAATTGCTTGTGGTATAAAGATATGATCTGGCAATGCGCGTCCGAGTGCTTCAGAAAAACTTGATTTGCCCGTTCCCGGTGGACCATAAAGAAAAATTGCCTTCCCTGAACTGAAGGCAGGACCCAATTGGTTTAGTAATTTTTCGCCCACTACCATGTGGCTCAGGGATTTACGTATCCAGGCCATGTCGACTTCAATTTGCCCGACATACTGATGTGTCAGGATGCGCGTGTAGTCTTTCAGAGGGATTGGTGCTGCACCCGCATAAAGGCTGATGCCGAGAGCCTTTTCCGCTCTTTCCCGACCACGCTGGGTCAACTCGAATACCTGGGTTTCACGTCCGTAACTTGTCGCTGAGCGAATAGCGATTAACTGGTCTGCTTTTAGCAATTCAATTAATTCATCAATGATGTTAAAAGTCAGACAGAGCTTGTTAATAATACGCTGCATGGTGAAAGTGCCAGCCTCTTGATAAGCTATCTTTAGAGATAGTTCGCTAAGAAAAGCTTCGCTTAATCCAGTATCAATGATTCTTAACGGTAAAGGCGGGACTGGATGGAGAAATTTTTTTATTTGCTCAGTAGTTAGATAGCCTAGTGAAACTAGGCTATCTTCTAATTTTATGCCACTTTGTTTCTGCTTGATTTTTGCTTGAACCAATTGTGCCGCTGATATAAGGCCTTCTCGAATAAATAATTTTCCAATTGGATCTTTCATAATACTTTCCTTAATCTTAAAAGATAAATAGTAATAATCTGAAACTGCTCTAGGGTCTGTTGACATTTGATAAAAACACTTGATGTATCAGTAGGTTACGATTTATCATCACGATTGTAAGTGGTTGTTTTTAAATACCTATTTTTGAAACGTCAACAGACTCTAGGCAGGCAACAAAATGTGTGCTTACTTCCGTCGAAGTAAATATCAAATTAAGCTAAACGACCAAATATTGTTTTTCTTCAAGCAAAATGGAAGCCGATTCAGCTCAGTTCTCCATGTAGCAGGTCGTTGGAAAGTTGATAAAAGTCAATGATCGCAGAAACATGAGCGCACAAAATGGCTTGCAAGCGTTTTTAATCCTAAATTCCTCAGTTGAAATCACTTAAATCGCTCAAGAATTTCATAGATTAAAGCTTTTTGAAAGATTCATAGCATCATCAATCAGGTGAGATTTTAGTGAAATAATCAAAATCTACTGAAAGTGTTGTCATGTCTTGATCTCAGCTTGTTTTCTGTAACTGAGGAGCAGTATACATTTTAGGTCTGGAATCATTGATAGTATTAGATTGCAGCCATTTTTATCCTAAATTCCAACTGAGGAAATTAGGTTAAACCATCTTTCCCGGCCAGTCCTTCTTTCTAAATCGTCCGCTTTAGGTGAATAACCTCACATCGTCTTGGAATATTAGGAATCGGCTCATAGCTTCGACTTGCCACAATCTCGACCTCGTCGAGCAGCAAGACATGATCCTCGTTTGGTTAAGTTTGTACATTGAGTGCAACATCGCCGATCATCATTGTAAGTAACAGGTATTGTCGCAAAACTAGCCATCTGAATGAAGTAATTTGGAGCATCCAAATCAGCACGGCATTGGTTCAGCACATGGTCAGTAATGGAAGAGGGTTCTGTCGCATTAAGCGCAAAAATGCATATTTTGGATGAGCTGGCATGCCATCCCTTTAAACTAGACGGATTTATTCTGGCAGCGCATAAAATTGCT
>NZ_JAYUWI010000066.1:0-40133 GCF_043753625.1 Nitrosomonas sp. | reverse complement strand
CCGTAAAATTCTTTCGCTTTATTCCCGTCATTTCCTGCTCCTTCTTAGCAGGATACCATCTTAATTTACTGTCCTGAAAGGAGGGTCCACTATAGATTGATTAAGCGCTAAAGCAGGTTCACTCTATACTTGTTCGAATTGAGTGAATATGATTTTTTTGCTTTTCTACTAGGATTTTTTTGCAGACATCTACATGAAGCTTGGAATACCCATCATTTTTCAAATAGCTATCGATGTAGCTCATTCAGTTAATATGTTTTCTCTGATAGCACGACGGTGCCATGCCAATATAGCGACGAAACAAGCGTGCAAAGCTGGACGCATCAGCAAATCCGCTTAGTTGCGCGACATCGGTAATGGTTATTTCCGGATTGTGCAGGAATTCTTTGGCCTGCATGATTCGATGTTTTATCAGAAATTCACGAAAAGTAATGTTATGTTCATTGCGAAAAATTCTGCTGAAAGTGAAAATACTCATTCCGCAGATGGATGCCACTTCTTTCTCGATGATTTTTTCCTGAAAATGCGCTTGTACATAATTAATGGCTTGAATTGTGCGTTTCGATAGAAGCGCTGTAGGACTACCATGAAATTCTTTGGGGATCTGACAACGTCTAAGGAGATTTACTCGCGGCTTAGTAGACCGAAATCTGAGTTGAATGGAAAGTTGGTTAATTTCTTCGATGACCGATTCTGCTTCAAGAGGCTTTATCAGGTAGTTTCTAACACCGGTTCTGAATGCCCAAACCGCTAAATTCTCATTGTGTTGAAGAGTCAACATGATGACGGGGATGCCTGGGTGATCCAATCGAATCTGCCTGAGCAATTGTAAGCCGGGCACGTCAGGAAAATCGTAATCGAAACAAATCAGATTGGGTTTGTTTTTTGTAATGGTGCATGTGATTTGATTCGTATCGACCGAGTAAATTTTGTGGACAGCTATTTCGTTTTTCCTAGAAAAAATAGGCTGCGCATTTTTATTATTTTTACACAATGCTATCCATAAGATATTGATATCTCTCATTCCATATCGCCTCGTTTGAATGGTAATAACTGAAAACCAAAATCTCTCGATATCAGTTTTCAAGCATTCTGAACTTCGAAGTGAAAGGTTCTATACCGATCCTTTCAATTGATATTTACTCAATAACGCCAATGCGCACAATCACCGGGATTACACCGAGCGTAGATGTAGCGCAATGCCTTTTGTTAGCGCCAACCTTGTTTGTAATCTTCACGTGACTGTAATTCGAGACCTCGAGAGAGTACTACTGGCAAAGCCAACGATTATTTGATTCCATATTGCGCACGATAGCGCTCCACATCACGGAGATTATATTCAAGCTCTCGATGATTTTGTAAATATTCAACTAAATCATCCAGGTTAATAATAGAAGTTACCGAAAGACCATGCATTTGCTGCACTTCCTGCACCGCTGATAGCTCCCCGATCCCTCGTTCCATCCGATCAAGCGCAATCACGACACCGCTTGGCGTTGCAGCCGAGGTTTTAATCAGATCGACCGATTCGCGCACTGAAGTACCCGCAGAAATCACGTCATCAACAATCAACACCCGTCCTTTCAGCGGCGCACCGACCAACACGCCGCCTTCGCCGTGATCCTTGGCTTCCTTACGGTTAAAACAGAATGGATAGTTGTGACCCATTTCTGCCAGCGCGATCGCAATTGTGCTGACCAGCGGAATTCCCTTGTAAGCGGGGCCGAACAGCATATCAAACGGAAGCGCTGCAGCGACAATCGCTTTGGCGTAAAATTGCCCCAGCTTACGCAGTGAATCGCCATCATTAAATAAGCCGGCATTAAAAAAATAAGGGGACATGCGCCCTGCTTTGGTTTTAAATTCACCAAAGCACAACACATTGCGTTCAATAGCAAACTGAATAAATGCTTGCCGGAAATCGGACATAAACTTGATCAATCCAAAAATAAAGATATGCAAATTATAACGCTTAACCTGAACGGCGTTCGCGCGGCGGCAAAAAAAGGCTTTTTTGAATGGCTGGCCGCACAATCGGCGGATATTGTGTGTGTGCAGGAATTAAAAGCGCAATTGCCCGATCTTTCCGGGGATATGCTGTCGCCCGACAGTTATCACGGTTACTTTCATTGCGCGGTGCAAAAAGGCTATAGCGGTGTCGGTATCTATTGCCGCAAGCGACCGGATAACATCATCGAAGGCGTCGGAATCCCGGAAATTGATGCGGAAGGCCGTTTTATTCAGGCGGATTTTGGTAACTTGAGCATCATTTCACTCTACCTGCCATCCGGGTCCAGCGGCGAGCACCGTCAGGTCGCGAAATTCTTTTTTATGGAAAAATTCTTTCCGGTACTGAAAGCACTGATCGCCAGCGGTCGGGAAATTATTTTGTGCGGCGACTGGAATATCGCACACAAGGAAATTGATCTGAAAAACTGGCGCGCCAATCAGAAAAATTCCGGTTTCTTGCCCGAAGAACGTACCTGGTTGTCCAATGTTTTAGATGATACCGGTTTTGTCGACGTGTTCCGGCAGCTTAATCCGGAAGCCGATCAATACACCTGGTGGTCCAATCGCGGACAAGCCTGGGCGAAGAATGTGGGCTGGCGAATTGATTATCAGATCGCCACACCAGCAATTGCGCAAAAAGCGCGCAATGTTTCCATTTTTAAAACGGAACGTTTCTCCGATCATGCGCCGTTAATTATCGACTACGATCACACCTTATGAAATCCACAGGATTTTCCGGTTGGTTGCAGGCATTGCGCGTTTATACCCATCCTCGCGTACTGGGCATGCTGTCGCTGGGATTTTCTGCCGGGCTTCCGCTGTTGCTGATACTCGGCACACTATCATTCTGGTTGCGCGAAGCGGGCATCGACCGCACTACAATTGGACATCTCAGTTGGATCGGCTTGGCGTACAGTTTCAAATGGCTGTGGTCGCCGTTAGTGGATCGGCTGTCCCTGCCGCTGTTGACGCAACTGCTGGGACGGCGCCGTGCGTGGTTGTTGCTGTCACAAATTATCATTACCGCTGCATTGGTAGGGATGGCCAGTACAGACCCCATTGTGAATTTGACACAGATGGTATTTTTCGCACTCGCGGTGGCCTTTGCTTCCGCCACGCAGGATATTGCACTTGATGCCTATCGTATCGAAGCCGTTGCAGCTGAATTGCAAGGGGCTATGGCCGCCACATATCAAGCCGGTTACCGCATCGCAATGATCCTGGCCTCGGCGGGTGTGCTGTGGATCGCTGCGGCGGTGGATCTTTCTGCTGATGCCTACGACCATGCGCCATGGCGCTTCGCTTATCTGATAATGGCTGCCAGCATGGCAGTCGGCATTATCTCGACGTTGATCATTCGCGAACCGGATGTTCCATACAGCAAACTCATTTCAGAAAATGAAGCAATTGCACAACAAGCGATTGCACATTGGAACCTTCATCCGCGCATCAGGGCCATGTTGATCTGGCTGTACGGCGCACTGATCGCCCCTTTTCGCGACTTTATCGTGCGCCATGGCCGGCAAGCCTTGCTGATCTTAGGCTTGATTGCCATTTATCGCATATCCGATGTGGTAATGGGTGTAATGAGCAATCCCTTCTATGTGGATATGGGTTACAGCAAAGATGAAGTCGCCACGATTTCAAAAGTGTATGGCGTGATCATGACCATCGCCGGCGCGGCGATTGGCGGTGTGCTGACCCTGAAAATCGGCATTATGCGCACGTTGTTCCTGGGTGCGGTGTTGTCCGCTGCAACCAATTTGTTGTTTGTCTGGCTGGCGGGACGCGGTCACGATGTCAGCGGATTGATTTTTACCATTTCAGCGGATAATTTGTCTGCCGGTATTGCTTCGTGCGCTTTCATTGCTTACTTGTCGGGCTTAACCAATTCCGCCTACTCGGCCACCCAATATGCCTTATTCAGCTCGGTGATGCTGTTGCTGCCCAAATTCATCGCCGGTTTCAGCGGCCAATTTGTTGACGCTTATGGCTATGAAAATTTCTTTATCGCCACGGCGCTTTTGGGCCTACCTGTTCTGATACTGGTCTGGCTTGCCGGGCAAGCAAAATTTGCAACTTCTGCCAAATAATCGACCATGCAACAGAATTTAGACAAAACAGGCCCGGAAGCAGAATACCAAACGCTGATGCAAGCGGGCGAATTAAAACCAGATGACGATCAAGTCAAAGCAGTCGCTGTATTAGAACGATTACACCGCGAGCTCATCAATTACCCGGCAATCGGAAATAAACGCGATGGCTTCACGTTCAAAAGCTGGTTTCCTGCCGGTATCTTTCGTTGGCCAGGCAATGACAAACCTGCCCCAAAAGGTATTTATCTCTATGGCGGTGTCGGTCGCGGCAAATCTATGTTAATGGATTTGTTTTATTCCGTCGCTCCGATTGCGTCAAAGCGACGGGTGCATTTTCATGAATTCATGTTGGACATCCATGCCCGGCTTAAGGAATGGCATGATCTTTCCGTGCGGGAACGCGCACAACACGGTAGCCGTGCTAATGATGATGACCCAATGCCATCCATCGCACGGCAAATAGCCAGTGAAGCAACACTGTTATGCTTTGACGAATTACAAGTCACTGACATTGCCGATGCCATGGTTCTGACACGATTGTTCAAGGAACTGTTTGCCCGAGGCGTGATTGTGGTCGCCACATCCAATCGCCCCCCCGATGATCTTTACAAGAATGGTTTGAATCGCCAGCGCTTTCTGCCTTTCATTGCGCAAATCAAGGAAAAACTTGAAATTATTCCACTTGAGGGGCCGGTAGATTATCGCTACAACCGTTTGAAAGGCGCAGAAACGTATTATTTCCCTATAAATGCAGAAACCACAGCCCAATTATCAACAACTTTTTTCCGTCTGACCGACCGCCGTATTGAAGACCGGGCGAAAGTGCCCAGCGAAGTGTTGAATGTGCAAGGACGCACGCTGTTTGTCCCTAAAGCAGCACGCGGGGTTGCGGTCTTTTCGTTTAAGCGCCTATGCGCAAATCCATTGGGAGCAGCAGATTATCTCGCTATCGCCAGAACCTATCATACTGTCATCATGGTCGCGATCCCGCAATTCAGCAGGGAGAACAGCGATGAGGCCAAGCGCTTTGTGAATTTTATCGATGCACTCTACGAACATGGCGTCAAATTCCTCTGCTCGGCCGTTGCACCACCCCAATCACTGTATACCGGAGGCGATGTCAGTTTTGAATTTGAGCGTACGATTTCCCGCTTGATGGAAATGCAATCGGAAAGCTATCTGGCAAGCGGTCATGGCAAAACTATCGCGGTTTAGACAAGCCATTTTTGACAAATCATCAATAAGAACAGGAGGTCAGCCGTACACTTCATTTTTTATCGATGTATTCCGCGAATCTAGCATCAAATTTTAGTGCTCAATCATTGCACCCTTTCAATCACTACACGCCTATCTGTTGCATTTAAATTCACACATAATTAACATTTTTAATGTTATCCTTAAATCGGAGTAAGTGTTATCGCTTATTCTTAGTTACATCACTTAATTACTTCAAAAATCATATCCTATCCTTTTAGAAGATTAAGTTTGTACAAATAGATAGTCTTCTAAAAGCATATTTTCTGTCTTTGGAACTGCAATTTTATTCCAGATAGAGATTGTAGACTAGGTATGTGACTTGTAGCTGATTGAGTTTCAACGTAACGCTGAATATATCCATTAACATCATTTGATATTATTACAAAGGAGATTGTCATGAAATATTCACTAATTGCAGTTGTACTGTTAGCCATCATGTTGACCGGGTGTAAAGGCGAGGGCAAACCAGGTCAATACCCACCAAGTCTATATAAAGAAAGAGACAGTGCATTGTCTGATGCCGAACTAGAAAAAAATAAACAAGAAGCTGCGGGGAAAAACGGTAAATAAGTGTTTCTGCTGTTGATTCTTTAATATTTCATAGAGAGTCGATTCTGAAGCATTTGCAACAAGCTAAAGAAGCAAATGAATGAGCATTTTATTTTGCATAAGCAAAAACTATAATGAGCAGATAAAATGTTAAAGCTTGTTATCCAAACGACCCTGGTGAAATACCAGGGTCGTTTTTTTGAAACCAGTATTTAAGCAAATAATCCGTAAATCCTATCACAAGCAATGCAGTGACAATTACATTGCACAGCTAACATTTTCCTGTTATATCGTATTGCCCGCAAGCCATCACCCGGAATCCCGCGCAGTGTTGTGACAAAAATCACATACACAACAGAGCAATTACTGGATACTGTTCCTAACGTACTGCAGAACACTCTCTCTCCTACTTCTGCTACGTTCTCCAACTTTTGACGATAAAGTTTGAGATACTTCCCGGTCAAATGGACCTAACGGTTCATTTGACCTTTTTTATCAGAACCGCATGTGAATTTTGTTTTAAATGCCCGTGGCATCGCAAAACAGAAGAGATAGTTAAGGAAATTCTGATTAAGTTGATTACATTCATGGTTCGACAATCTCACCACGAACGTAATCAATATATTACCGTTCGTCCTGAGCCTGTCGAAGGACTTAATCAGCGCTTCCTTAACGAATTTCTGAATAATCCGCTTTTGTCATTCCGAATAAAGTGAGGAATCTTTGGGAATCAACTACACAGATTTCTCGCCATGCTCGAAATGACAATTCTTCAGGGCGCCTCTAAAAATTTAAAGTTCCAAACAAAACGAGGCGCGAGCAAAAAATGGTTACGCAGCATATGATTGATATGTAAGGAAACATTTTTTGTGAGCAACAGAGTGTTGTGACGAAATTTGGATTTTTAGAGGTGCCCTTCAAAGGCCTCTTAAGCGCTGATAGGACCCGCAGTCCATCCCCCGCCTGTCCCCCGCGCGCTCCGCCGCGCAGCTGCCAGTCAGCTGCTGGCCTGCTCCACTGGCTGATGCAATGCCCTCCGGGTATTGCAACCTACCTGAGCTCATGACCTCGGGCAAGACGGAACCCAGTGAGGTTGTCGCGGCCCGACGGAGCGTGGCGATCGCGGCGAGCAGAACGCCAGCGCCCGCCGTAGCCGCTCCAAGAGCCGCCGCGCAGCACGCGGGAGTCGCCTGATTCCAGCCCTTGTGGATCGATTACCGGCTCCGCCGGGTAATCTCCAAACCGATCCTGGCACCACTCCCACACATTACCGTGCATCTGGTACAAGCCCCAATCGTTACAATGCAGTTCTTTGACTTCGATAGTCTGTTCCCGATATTCGCTCGGACTGCCATTGTTGTATGGATAATTTCCATCAAAATTAACCAACGTTGAGTCCATCTGATCTCCCCAGCAAAATGGCGTAGCACTCTCGGCACGGCAGGCGTATTCCCATTGCGCTTCGGTCGGCAGGCATAATTTCAACTCTGCTTTCAGGCCGTTCATTTTGGTAATGAAAGTTTGAGCATCCTCCCAGTTGACGCTATCTACTGGAAGTTCTTCCCCTTTAAATTCACTGGGATTTTCCCCCATCATCACTTCCCACAGCGCTTGCGTCACCGTAGTATCCGCAATCCAGAACCCTTTGGTTAAAGTCACCTGATGTTGCAATTCATCATCATAGCGTTCCGGCTCATCTGGTGGCGACCCCATCAAAAACGTTCCCGGTTCACACCAACGAAACGCCTGCCGCACGTCTTTGTAGGTGAATGCCATCCACAGCCCGAATTCATCCTCGCCCCAATCAGATGCCCAGGCTTCCGGGAATTCTTCGGGGAAAATGGTGTGCTTGCGGATATGGATCATAAAGAATTTATTTCTTCAGTTTTATAAAACGATCAACCGGCGGGCGTTCACACGAACATCCATCCGCATTACTAGCGCATCCGGCGACCTTGCTTTTTGTCAATCAACCATCAAATTGAGCTGGATAAAGGTCTGGTCATTCACGCTCATTCCAACAGCGTGTCGAGCTCGGGCAAGACGGAACCCAGTGTTGTTGTTGCGGTTCGACGGATCGTTGTGATTGCGGTTAGCAGAACGGCAGTTCCTGCCGTTGTTGTTCCAAGAGCCGCCGCGCAGCACGCGGGAGTCGCCTTTTCGACCTTCACCCATCATCATTCTACACAACCAGCGCAGGGTGTTGCAGCAAATTCCTTCGCCGCCAGCCCAGGCTGTCCGTTCCCTGAGTGATTGAGTGTACGGCGGCGTAGGCCGTTTGCAACTGTGCCGGAGTAATCCATTCCTGCCGGCATTGGTGTTCCCAGTACAAGCGGCGCTGCTGATAACGGCGTTTGCGGCGCATGCTCATTCGCATGACACCCGGCAGAATGCGATAACCACAAAAACGAATACCCTGATCGCTCTGCTGGATTTGCCAATTGGGTTTGACCGTAAGCTGACGCTGTTCATGTAGCCAGTTCTGCACCCGGAGTAAAATCTCTTGCACTTGTTGCTTATCGTCACACCACCACACGATATCATCCATATAGCGCACATGCGCGCGCACTTCCGGCGATTCATTCAGCAACCGATCCAGCCCATCCAGATAATAATTGGCGAAATATTGCGAGGTCAGCGAACCAATCGGCAAGCCTTTGCCGGGTCGAGTATGGTAGCAAGCCAGCAGACGCTGCAACTGCGATTCAAATGCTTGCCCTTTGAAGCGACGCAACAGTGTCGACAATAAAATATCCTGGTCGATGCAGGCAAAATAACTGTCAATGTCTATCTTGCCGTACCATCCATACCGGCGGATAGACTGCTGTGCCGAATCTGCCGCCCGGTGCACACCCAAGGCCGGGCGGCAAGCAAAACTGGTTGACAGCATGGCGCGCTCTAATACCGGCCCGGCCAGATTGATGAGGGCATGATGAAAAACCCGGTCCTCAAAACAAGCAGCATGAATGGTGCGCCGTTTCGGATTATGAATGATAAAAGAACGAAAATCCCCGTAAGGCATTCGACCATCCAGAATAGCCTGGGCTAGCTGATTCAGATTTTTCTCAGCTTGTTGAAGAAACCGGCTGATTGGATCGCGGTGGCGTTTGCCGCTGGCAGCTTTGTGTAACGCCAGCGTCAGATTGGCATGACCGGCAATCTGTTCAAGATCGATCCGAATGCGCTTCATCGTCGCCTTCCGGTACATCTCGTTCCCAAAATTCGGTCAATTTTTGCAGAAATTGCTCGCCATATTTTTCCACCCGTGACTTTCCAACACCCGGAATGGCCTGTAATGCGGTTTTATTGCGAATCCGTTGTTCCACCATCGCGGCCAATTGCTCATTGGTGAACAAGGCATACGGTGGCACACCATAACTGTCAGCAAGCTCCTTGCGCAAATTACGCAGTTCAATATACAAACCAAAATCCGTTTCACTCAGCACTTGCTTGTAATCTATTGATGATTTTTTCTGAATACTGGCAGAAGGCGCGGCTTCGCCGTCCAGCCAGGTCACACAGATTGACCAAAAACTATTGACACCATCAACAACCAAGTGTTTCTCCACAAAACTGACACGGTGTTGACTGCAAAAAGCATTCAGTTCTTCTGTGGATGAATCGGGAGCACGGGCAGGAATGGCAAAGAACTTGTATTTCATCACTTCATTAAATATTTAAACTGATCCAGTATACCCTTCTGCTCTTTCCCACCCCGCAGTCCATCCCCCACGCGCTCCGCCAGCGTGGCTGCCATCCGGCTGCTGGCCTGCTCGAACTGTCCTGACTGACTGGAGCTCATGACCTCGGGCAAGACGGAACCCAGAGTCGTTGTGGCGGACCGACGGATTGCGGAGATAGCGGAAAGCAGAACGGCAGTGCCTGCCGTCGCGGCGCCAAGAGCCGCCGCGCAGCACGCGGGAGTCGCCCGATTCCGGGCCTGTTGGATCAATTACCGGCTCCGCCGGATAATCTCCAAACCAATCCAGGCACCATTCCAACACATTGCCCTGCATCTGGTACAAACCCCATGCATTCGGTGAGTAACTTTTAACATCGGCTGTTTCCTTTAAAGTACCTTCTCCCCATTTGTCCGATTCATATTCCCAAGTGCCGCGATAATTCACCTTATCAAGCGACAACTCACCATCGAAATTAAACGCGCCGGTTGTCCCCGCCCGACAGGCATTTTCCCACTCGGCTTCGGTGGGTAAACGCAGATTCAGTTCAGAGTGCTGTTTGTTGAGCTGCTCAAGAAAATTCTGAATTTCATTCCAACTGACATTTTCTACCGCCCTCATTCCACCTTTGAACTCGCTGGGGTTACTGCGCATTACGGCTTCCCATAACGCCTGAGTACAGGCAGTTTCCGCCAGCCAGTAGCCTTGGGTGAGAATAACAGGATGCTGAGTCTCGTCACTATAGCGGCCTGCCTCATCTTCTGGAGATCCCATCAGGAAACTGGTGGGTTCGATCCAGCGGAAACGCAATAGGATGTCTTTGACGATCACATCAGCATAAAGACCGTATTCATCTCGACCTGCGCCATCAGCCCAATCAGGTTTTAAACTAGGTGATTGGGGCGATTGACCACTCCAAAACCCCGGATACAATCCTGTTCTAGAAATCAAGAAAGGAGGATGCCAATACCACCGATAGATATTATTTTGTTGATCCTTTGATTCGGCATAAATTCCTTCACTGCCGCTTCCCATAAATACCATCCAGTCTTCTTTCTGCTGCTGCGCTGATTTGACATCAACAGTAATACGTTCCCACCCAATCTGGAATGTATGCTGCCCGGTTGCCAGGAGCTGAAAGGTTTGATCTCCGGCCTGACCAAGATTCAAACTGACGATATGCTGTTCGCCGCGCTGATCGGTATGGGTGTGGAAAATGTGCGTATCGGTTAGGTTTAACGTCAGTAAAGTGGTACCTGATTGTGCGTTTACACTCCAATCGTCTTGCATTGCAGTTTGAAAAGTATCCGGCTGAGGTATTTCTATTTTTTCCGGGATCAGTGCCAACTTTTCACCCACTTGCCGAAAATGATAAATCCGCACGGCTTGCGTCGCGTTCAGGAACAACCAGGCTTCTTCCTTCTCCGCATCAGACAAATCACTCGGCCACTCACTGGTGGTAACACCCGTTTTTTGTTCATCTCGCTTCTTGGCAAATGCCATGAATGCACACCAATAGCGGTGTTCTTGACGGATCGTCTTGACTTCATACCGCACCAGATGGCGTTTTACCCAAGCATGTAACAAACTGTTATCTAAATTGACTTGATAGGTTTTCACCATATCCTGCATGAATTGCTCCGTTGCTTTCTCGACTTCAACCGGCAATTCCAACCCAAGCAGTTTCAGGCTATACATCGCTTCAAAATACAATTCGTCGGGATACAGCGCGTGATAGCGGCCGATTAATTCGACCAACTTTAGCTTCTGCTCCGACGACAATGCATCGATCAAACGTTGTGCTTGTTCGAGATAATTGGACTTGCTACCGGCCTGCCACCCCCATTCGTCGCCTTCGCTGACGACCGCCGCATGCCGCCAGATCGCGGCTTCATGTCCGATGTCATACCCTCCTGGCAACAAATTGCGCACAGTACGCAATAAACCGCTATCAGCACGCACGACGGCAAAAAAGTAAGACAACAATTCGTCGATACTTTCCGGATGATTGCATTTGTCTTTTTCGGCCTGGTAATCACCTTTGATCAGCTTGAGTCGACTCGTTCTATCCCATACGATACAATCAAAAAAACGCAACAAGCGGTTATCGATGTGGCGCTCGGCAACCGGCATCAAAACTGCTGCACGAAACCCTTGCGCATTCAGCATTTGTCCGAATGCCAACCAACCATAAAGGGTTTGACGTGATTGGGAATGCATGCCCAAATCGCTGAGGATCAAGATTGGCGTACCTTGCTCGGGTGAACTCCACGGCTCAATGAATTCCCGCTGTTGCTGATAGCGCACAACATAGCTACCCGGCTCATCGTAAACATATTGCACATCCAATCCTTCGTTACCACGCGCTTGTAGCAGCCGATCCCGCAAATGCAAGAAATCACGGCGATACGGAAAGTTATCGTCATTGATATCGATCAGCACCTGTGCCTTGATAGCCCAGTAAAACCGTTGCTTGCGGGGGATCTTTCGAATCATTTCGTACTGCGCCGCCTGTTTCACCAAACGCGCCGTGTCGGGTCGCCGACCTTCGACACGGTTGCCAAGAATTTTCTGCAAGAATGGCAATAAGCGTGACCATGCTGTCAATTCAGTGTGCAGTGGCTTTACTTGATGCATGCTGGGAATTCGTGTTTTAGTTTCTTCCAGCAAAGTAGGAGAAGCTTCGGTAAACCAAGCCGGAAGATTTAGTTCGGTGGTTTCTGCCTGATTCTCCGTTTGATCTATTGATCGTGACGTGATGCGGTAATAGGAAGAAGAGGTTGAAGCAGATTTGAATGATCCCTCATCTGTTGGTGGCTCCGGATCAATGACACTATTGCTGTCAAACTCTTCTAGTTTCTGTTGATTTATTTGCGATTGATCTTTGTAGGCTACATCCTGACGTAACACTTCATGTTTCTCAAACCCTAGTATTTCAGCAATCTGTTGATGCTGACTGGGATCTACTGAGTCAAAACCCCATAACAGGTCAGCACGGCCCAATGCGCTCTTACTGCGCACAAACTTATGCGTTATCACTGGGTCGGAAACGTCACTTGTCATGCATCACTGGATATTTGCGCAAGGCAAACTCGCTGATCTTATCCAACAGTTTGAGTTGTGCATCTTCTGTTTTTGCCAACACCGACAATGCTCGCAGAATGTCCAGATACTCCGCTTGCCCAGGCGGGGTAACACCTTTATCTTTAGCCATGACACGATCTTTGACCAATTGTCCGGCAGCTTTAGAACGAACATCCGGACTGCATTGGTCGCCAAAATGCAATTTTCCGCGTTCCACCAGCAAATCAATCAACGCTTTATCATCCTTGGGCAAATCCAGATTCAATACCAGGCAACGGCGTACAAAAGCCGATGGCAATTCGCGCTCTTCATTGGTGGTAATGATCACCAGTGGCGGCAAATTGCCCTTACCGCCTATCGTCGTATTCAGCCAAGGAATCTCGACCGCGTTGTTACCCAGAATTTCCAGCAAGCTATTCGGCAATTCAGCATTCGCCTTATCGATTTCATCGATCAGAATCACGCTGCCATGCGCTTGCTGCCAACCTAGCGGTCTTTCCGGCAATGACAATTGATAATGGCTATCTTCGTAAACCTTGTGCGCAGCCTCCCAATCCAACGCCCACCACAGTACCCCCGGTGAAATAAAGCGCTGGGTATCAAGAATGGCTCTTTTATCATCACCAGCCTTGATCGTCTGCGCTTCCGCCAAACGACTCACCGCATCAAACTTCCACAACAAATCCTGGCCTTCGGTATGCGCATTCACTACTTCGTACACAAACAATCGCCCCAAAACCACCGATGCCGCATGCGCCAATTGACTTTTACCCGTTCCCGGATCACCACGCAACAACACCGGACGGCGAGCCGCCAAAGCAGTTTTCAACACATTGATACTTTTCTCGTCAAACTGATGCACTGACTGCGGCCATGAACCGTATTCCGGCAAATTGAGTTCAAGTTTAGTAAGTGCCTCGTCGAGTTTGGCAACATCAGTACTGATTTTCTGGAGAATTTCTGGATTCATTGGGGTTTATGCTCTTCTAGGGTTTTATAAAACTCACTGATCGCGACCATCAAATCAGCGTCTTCAACGATAAAGGTTTCTTCAACCTTGCCAGATTTAATCCGAATAAACGACAAATCCGGTAGTAATCTTTTTAGTTCTTTCTGTACTGTTACGTCTGCTAATGGTGAACTGGAATCGCTTGGAATCAATAGAAAATAATTCTTTCTGAGCTTCAGGTTTTTATGTTGTTTACGTTGCTGAATGGTTCTTTGAAGAATGCCGATAGCCTTCTCTTCATCCAACTGACTGGATATTTCTTGCTCCATGACGCGATGGAATAATCTCTTAATGATATCCCGCACGATATCCTTTGACCGGATACCAGATTCCAATGCCACTCCTTTTGCACCTTGCAGATTCAAATCGTGCCGCCCAAACTGGAAGCGGGGAATGGTTTGTGCTTCACGAGAAATTACTACCTCAACACTGCCAAAGCTCATGTCCGGCAATAGGTGGTCGTGTTGATTATTCTGACTTCGTTCATGACAGTATTGGGCCATCCAGTCATTTTTTACATTGAACAATACGAGCTTGGACAAAGTGTCCTCGGCAGCTTGATACAACTTTCTGATTGCCAAGATATCCGAACTTTCCAATTCTTCATAACTGTCGACAAAAGCCGATTGCAAGTTCTGGATGATCTGTACGAATTCGCCTTTCAGGCATTCATCAACCAAATACCCATGCAGTCCAGCAGCATCGGTATAATCCAAGTCACAGTTCTTGATCACATGATCCCGGAATAATTCTGATTTTTTTAAATCCTGCGCCAGAATTTCTTTGATTTCTTCCAGGAAATCATCATCCGATGGATAGGATCGGCCAGCTTGTTTAGGTTGGATTAAATCTAGTAATTGCGCGTAATCCTCCTTTCTTAATTGTTCCAGTGGCGTCGTTACGCGACCTGCTGCGAAATTCAGTAGTTTATTTATATTTTGATAAACATCTCGATATATCTCAACTTGCTCATATTCCTTAGTAAACACTATAGGGTCGCGTCCCTTCAAGTTTGCGTCTGCAGTACGATATTTTTCTTCCCAGAAATCTGTCAATTCGATCCGGTAATTATCATTCTGTAAATTACAATCATCAGCTTTGATCGGATGAGTGCGATCTTTGAAGTCACCTTTCCGCCAAGTTTCCAGCAATTCATACATACACCACTTGGATCTGAAATAGGCATCGCTGAACACAGTGATAATACGTTCGCTTCCACTCAGCTTGTCCATAAATTCCCGAATCAAGTCACCATGCTGCAATTTCTTGTTATCCCGAACAAGAAAAATATTCCGTTCTCGGCATTGCGCCTCTAATTCACCTACAATCCCGGTTTCATCTTCGATACGCCAGGAATAGGAAACAAACACTTTAATGTGATCAACCATTAACTAGCCCTTAGTTAAGAAATGGAGTTTTCATTTCAAGAAATTTTGTGTCAACAGCATGCAAAACTCACCCCGCAGTCCATCCCCCGCCTGTCCCCCGCGCGCTCCGCCGCGCAGCTGCCAGTCGGCTGCTGGCCTGCTCCACTGGACTGATGCAATGCCCTCCGGGTATTGCAACCTACCTGAGCTCATGACCTCGGGCAAGACGGAACCCAGTGGCGCAGTCGCGGTCGCTCCAAGAGCCGCCGCGCAGCACGCGGGAGTCGCCTGATTCCGGCCCTTGTGGATCGATTACCGGCTCCGCCGGGTAATCTCCAACCCGATCCTGGCACCACTCTCACACATTACCGTGCATCTGGTACAAGCCCCAGTCGTTACAGTACAGTTCTTTGACTGCGATAGTCTGTTCCCGATATTCGCTCGGACTGCCATTGTTGTATGGATAATTTCCATCAAAATTAACCAACGTTGAATCAATCTGATCTCCCCAACAAAATGGTGCAGTACTCGCGGCACGGCAGGCGTACTCCCATTGTGCTTCGGTCGGCAGGCATAATTTCAACTCTGCTTTCAGGCCGTTCATTTTGGCTATAAAGGCTTGGGCTTCCTCCCAGTTGATTTTCTCTACTGGAAGTTCTTCCCCTTTAAAATGACTGGGATTATCCCCCATTACTACTTCCCACAGCGCTTGTGTCACCGTCGTATCAGCAATCCAGAATCCTTTGGTTAAAGTGACTTGATGTTGAGTTTCATCATTACCGAACGATTCCCGTTCCGGTTCATTTTCCGGCGATCCCATCAAAAACATCCCCGGTTCACACCAACGAAACGCCTGCCGCACGCCTTTGTAGGTAAACGCCATCCATAGACCGAATTCATCCTCGCCCCAATCAGAGGCCCAGGATTCCGGAAATTCTTCGGGGAAAATGCTGTGTTTACGGATATACATGGCGGATTTTAGTGAGCATTACGAACCCATCATTCCAAAATTTCAATACGCTGACGTGTCGTACCCCGTTCCCCGTTCCCCGTTCCCCGAGGCGAATGATTCCGATGATCAGGGATGGGTAATAGCCCGGATGAGAAATCACACGGGAGAATAATGCGATCATTTCATCTTTGTCGATGATCGCTTGCTGGCGTTGTTCTTCGGGTAATGGAGATAATTTTTCTGCGAATGACCAAGCGGCATCACGGGCTTTTTCCATGCTGAAATTGATGATCGCTGTTTCCACGCTACCCAGAGCACTATTGAGCAATTTCAGGAGAGGCCATATTTCCGCCAGTTCCTTTTGTACGTCACCCACCAGGCCAGCAAGTACGCCATTGATCTTATCAAAGTCACCTTAGAGACCGGGTAGCTCTCCTGGGGGAACTGTTTCTGCCGCAGCAATTCCCAAGTCCAGGTTGATATGCGCGTTCATGCCGATCAGCAAATGCTGTAATACAATCGGCCACCAGTGTTCGGTCTCATTAAATGCACGCACCCAGGATTGGGTCGGCGTTTGTTCGGTTTGATATTGATAGCACGCATGAATGTAGCGATTGGCAAAAATGATATCGAGCCGTTCCATACGCGGGCCATCGTCAAAGAAATTGTCTGTACTGCCTTTCTTAACTTGGATGGTCACTTTGCGATACAACGCTGCAAAGTGACCGATGCGAGAATTATTTTGTTTGGACCATTCAATGATGGCTGTTAATTGCGCGATCACTTCGTCAATCGATGTAGCGGGAGTAGAAATAGAAGCGGGGAAACTTACTGTACTCATAGCATCTCCTTTCAGTTATTCAACTTCAGCATCATACGCAATACAAATCATGATGCAAGTTCAATGTACGCGCGCTTATCATTGATTGAGGCTCGTATCATTACATGAGATTCTGAAAAATTTTGTAGCAGTACAAATTCCTTTATTTCCCAGATACTCTTTTGTATTTCAATCTGCAATCAACACCCTATCGCATTTATTTTTCCTCAAGCAAACTTGCTCTTCCGCGAGCCCCTGATTGCAAGTATAATTCGTTCACTTTTCCCCATATACCGCCAATCTCCTAAGCTATTGGCGGATTCTCGAGGATTGGAAAAAATGAAATCGCCTATTCGTATTGCTGTCACCGGTGCAACTGGACAGATTTGTTATAGCTTGCTATTTCGCATTGCAGCTGGCGACATGTTTGGCAAAGACCAACCGGTCATTCTGCAGTTGCACGACATTACTGATGCGCAGCCGTTTTTCGAGGCCATCGTCATGGAGTTATATGACTGTGCTTTCCCATTATTAACTGAAATTATCACTACCGATAATCCAGAAGTTGTATTTGATAATGTGGACATTGCCCTGCTGGTAGGTGCCCGGCCGCGTGGCGAGAATATGGAACGCAAGGATCTCCTCGCAGCCAATGGCCCTATTTTCATCGCGCAAGGAAGAGCGCTTAACGTCGCTGCCAAGCGACATGTCAAAGTACTAGTCGTCGGCAATCCTGCCAATACGAATGCTTACATTACCTTAAAAAACGCACCCGATCTGGATCCCGCGAATTTCTCGGCGATGTTAAGGCTTGATCATAATCGCGCAGTGTCTCAAGCCGCACTGAAACTCCATGTCCCTGTGTCAGACATAAAAAAAATGATCGTATGGGGCAATCATTCCAATACGCAATTTCCTGATTTAAGCCATGCAGCCGTTGGCAATGACAAGGTGGAATCGCTAATAAGCGATGCAGCTTGGGTTGAAAATCACTTTATCCCCACAGTGCAAAAACGCGGCACGGCGATTATTGAGGCGCGTCGTGGAAAATCCAGCGCAGCCAGCGCGGCCAATGCGATCATCAATCATATGCAGAGTTGGATTTTTGGTACTCCAGAAGGTGATTGGGTATCTATGGGCGTACCAGCCAATGGATGCTACGACATACCCAGAGGGGTTATCTTCAGTTACCCAGTCACTTGCAAGAACGGCCAGTATAAAATTGTCGAAGGATTAGAAATAACTCAGTCAGATCGAGAAAGAATACAAAAAAGCTATCAGGAATTGATTGCTGAGCAGGAAGCTATTAAGCATCTATTGACTTAAATCGGCTGCCTCGAATACTTTTCTCAATAGCTTGTTAGCGCACCATACTGGCCGCTTCACGAATAGCCATCAATAATGTTGCATCCAAATGACCATCCGCAATACGCTGTGTATTTTTCTGGAAACTGCTAATTGCTTGACGGGTAACTGAACCCATTACACCATCCGCGTCACCGGCATCAATACCCAGTGTAGACAAATCCATCTGAAGCTGGCGTACTTGTTCGCGGGATATTTTTTCCGTATCAGCCCGTGGTGTACGATGTAATGCGGCCGCGCCGGCAATGCGATCTGCCAGATGCCCGACTGACAGCGCATAAAATTCCGAGCGATTCCAGCGCATAATCACATAAAAATTCTTGGTAACCAAAAAAGCGGGTCCTTGATGGCCTGAAGGAACGAGCAATGCGGCTTTTTGTTCAGTAGGAACTAATGGCGTTCCAGCGGCCGTGGTAACACCCAGTTTTGCCCATTCCGCCTCACTCAGCATTTGATCACGCCCTGCCAGCGAATAATCAAAAGCTGGTGGCAACCGGACTTCCCGTCCCCAGTCTAAACCAGGCACCCAACCCAATTGCCGTAAGAAATTTGCTGCAGATCCCATGGCATCCGGGATGCTGCCCCACAGATCACGACGCCCGTCGCCATCGATATCTTTGGCATAGCGCAAGAAAGTCGATGGCATGAATTGCATATGCCCCATGGCTCCCGCCCATGAGCCGATCATCCGTTCCGGCGAGATATCTCCCGCATCAACAATGCGCATGGCATTGAACAATTCCTGTGTGAAAAAGGTGCTGCGACGCGGATCACAGGCAAGCGTGGCTAATGAATCGACCACTGACCAGTCGCCAAAATGCCCGCCGTAGTTAGTTTCCAGACCCCAGAATGAAACCAGATATTGTGCCGGAATACCCGTTTCCTGCTGAATCTGATTCAGTAAAGTACGATATTTGGTCAATAATTCCCGGCCACGCTGAACACGCTCTTCATTGATCCGTGTGTTAAAGTAATTTGCAAATGTTTGCGTGAATTCCGGTTGGCGCCGGTCCAGTTCAATCACACGCGGCATGTATTTGGCTTTATCCAGTACCTTGCTGATTGTTCTATCAGAAATACCTTCGGCTTTGGCTTGTGATTTAATTCGAGCAATGCACTCACCAAAATCGTTATTTTCGGCATGAACAGTGTGTGTGAACGTCAAAAGAACAAACACCACGATTCCTGAACCTATCTTCCTGCAACATGCGCTATGCGCTAAAGAAAAATTAAAAATAGGGAAATAGCGGGTAGCGATCACTGGCATTTTGTTATTTTCGATGAGGGCAGTTTGGTTTAGTGCAATCCGCATAGAGCGACAATGAATGTTCCTGCAGCGTAAATCCCCGATCTTTCGCAATGGCTGTTTGGCGTTTCTCTATTTCTGCATCATAGAACTCTTCAACACGGCCACACTGCAAACAAACCAAGTGATCATGATGACCATCACCTTTCAGCTCAAAAACAGCTTTTCCACTTTCAAAATGATGCCGCTCCAACAATCCAGCTTGTTCAAATTGTGTTAGAACACGATAGACAGTAGCCAATCCGATATCTTCACCTTCACTGATCAATACTTTATAAACATCTTCAGCAGATAGGTGGCGTACGCTGCTTTGCTCGAACAAATTCAGTATTTTGAGCCTTGGCAGTGTTGTTTTTAGGCCAATATTTTTGAGATCTTTACTTTTCAGATCGTTGAAGTTACCCATGGTTCTCTCTGTTCGTAAAATTATTTACTGTATCATATAGTGCTGTGTTCACTTTGGAAACATATAATATTAACAAAATGGTCGCAAAAATTTTCGCACTGCTTACGTGCCTGTTGTTGGTAGGGTGTTCATTCCTGCCTGCCATTCTCTACAGGATAGATGTGCAGCAAGGCAATGTTGTTTCAGAAGAAATGATAGAAAAATTAAAACCTGGCATGACTAAATCCCAAGTACTCTTCGTTTTAGGATCACCACTAATTATGGATGCTTTCCGTGATAACCGATGGGATTACGTCTACTTATTTCGTGAGAAGGGAGAATTAATCGAACAAAAAAGAATGACCGTTTTTTTTGAAAATGACATCTTGGTGAATATTGAGAATCATTTATCTTTCTCTAAGGATCCCGTCAAACCGAAGCCAGCCGAGGCTAGCCCTGATGCAGAAAAAACTCAGTCTGACGATGCGGAAGCTAAGAAAGCTGGTCATTGATACTAATTCTTTCTTTAAATTTAAAACCAAGCGAAAACAAAATGATAATTCAAAATATTGCTATCGCAGGCAGCTCTGGACGTATGGGTCGAACATTGCTGGAAGCAGTCACTCAAGCGCCCGATATGCAGCTCGCTGCCGCACTCGAAAGAGCTGGCAGCCCCTATCTGAATAAAGACGCAGGAGAATTAATAGGCGCCAGTTGTGGCACCCCTATAGTGAGCGACTTTTCTAGTGCCTTAGAAAGCTGCCATCAATTAATTGACTTCACCCGCCCGGAAGGCACATTGGCTCATCTTTCCGCTTGTCTTAAAGCTGGCGTAAAAATGGTGATCGGCACCACCGGTTTTTCGGTTGAAGAAAAAGCCCACCTCAAAGCAGCATCCAAGGATATTGCTATTGTATTTGCACCTAATATGAGTGTTGGCGTGAATGTAACTTTCAAGTTACTGGAGATTGCCGCAAAAGTCCTGAATGAAGGCTACGATATTGAAATTATCGAAGCACATCACCGGCACAAAGTGGATGCACCATCCGGCACCGCACTGCGTATGGGCGAAGTAATCGCGGAAACCTTGGGAAGAGATTTGAGTAAAGTGGCAATTTACGGACGTGAAGGCGTAACCGGTGAGAGAAACCCGGGAACCATCGGATTTGCGACCATCCGTGCAGGTGATATTGTGGGTGATCATACCGCGCTATTTGCCGGTATCGGCGAACGCGTGGAAATCACTCATAAAGCCAATAGTCGCATGACCTTTGCGATGGGCGCATTGCGCGCGGTGCGTTTTCTGGCAGACAAACCCAATGGCTTATTCGATATGCAGGATGTGCTTGGACTACGCTAATATACTCTATTACTAAAACAGCAATGTAACGTTACATTCGCCCAGCGATAACCCAAAGATGGCAACTTATGCAATCGGTGATTTACAAGGCTGTTTTACTGCATTCCAACGGCTTATTGATTTAATCCAGTTTGATCCTGCACAGGATCAGTTGTGGTTGGTTGGGGATATCGTCAATCGTGGCCCTGATTCATTATCCCTATTGCGTTATATCAAACAAGCAGGCGATGCGATGATCATGGTGCTGGGCAATCATGACTTACACCTATTGATAGTTGCAACAGGCATCGCAAAAAGCCATTCCAGTGACACAATTCAGCCTATCTTGGATGCGCCCGACCGGGATGAATTGCTACATTGGTTGCGGCAGCAGAAGCTACTTCATACACAAGGGCAGTATGCCATGGTACACGCCGGTTTGTTGCCATGCTGGTCAGTTGCGCAAGCTGAACAATTAGCAAGAGAAGTCGAGCATGCTTTGCGTCAAGATAATTATCAGGAATTTTTCTCGCAGATGTATGGCAATGAACCCAATTACTGGCAAGATGAATGGACCGGTTATAACCGCTTGCGGGTAATTATCAATGCCATGACGCGAATGCGTATCTGCACTGCAGCAGGCAACATGAATTTTTCTTTTAAAGGTGATCTGCAATCCATCCCGCCGGGCTATGTGCCGTGGTTTAACGTTCCGCAACGAGCTAGTCAGGAAAAAACTATTATTTGTGGCCATTGGTCGGCATTAGGGCTGCGCATCACAGATAACTTGATTGCATTGGATACTGGTTGTGTCTGGGGCGGACAACTGACTGCTATTCGTCTGGAAGACCGGAGAGTTTTTCAGCTTCCTTGTGCGTAATAGGTAGCATCAGCGTATCAGCGATCGCTTGTTCCGATAAGCGTGCCAATTCCCGTCGATTCTTCAAACCACATTGAATCGGCAGATTAAAAGTCAAATTAACATCAATGCTTGCCTGGCTCAGTATTCTCTGTAACGACAAGACCAGAGAAGGCTCTATATAAGCAGCCTCCTGGCAGATATCGCCTGCGCTATTACGATAACTAATGGCCACGGGATAAAGTAATGCATCGGAGGTTACTGCCGATTGCAGCAATGACGCATGAAAATGATTTAATTGCATACCAGTGGTTGTCGTGCCCTCGGGAAATACGGTGACCCGCTCACCTTGTTCCAATACTTCGCTGATTTGCTGATTGATACGCAAGGTGTCGCTACGTTTTGCACGTTCAATAAATAATGTGCCAGCATTTCGACTCAACAAACCCAATACCGGCCATTTACTGATTTCTGCTTTGGCCACAAAACGAGTCGGACAAGCTGTCATCAGCACACAAACATCCAACCAGGATACGTGATTAGCAGCAAACAACACGCGCGGCACTTCCGCTGCCGGCAAACTGCCATAACAATGCAGCCTGATTTCGAGAATAGATAGTAAACCGGCTGCCCAATTCTGCATCATACGGCGCTGAATATTCTGTGGAAAATACGGATAGACAATGGACTGCAGTAATCCTGAAGCAATTTGGAACAGCAAGCGGACCATGCGAATAACACGCAGTAACAGAGGGGTGGTTTTTTGCATGTAGCGAACTGTGCTGGGTAACGGTTGCGTAGATCTCAGGTAGTCAGAAATTTACCAGGAAGACTCACCGGTAGTTACTTTTATTGTGTCCCGTAGATCCGGCTTTTCTTATCAAAATTGGGAAACGGGATTATACAGACAAATGTGCGTGAACTTCTGTATTGGAATACTAATCTGTGCCAGACATGGGATTAAACGATAAAGAATCCTTAAATCTTGCGCAGACTATAGAAAGTAATATGTGTGATTGGATGGATATTGCATTAGTGACTTCACATCACATATCACCTAGCTTTTAAACGAAAAATTCTGTAATACGCGCAATTCACAACTAAAAAATTATTGCGCGTATTACAGAACGATACAAAGGATCTAAAAGAATCCGGAATTAATAAGAAACTGCCGGCCCTTCAACCCAATTGCAATCGGAAATCAGGCACATACCGCCTAACTTCTTTAGCGCAGGTCTAATTTCATCAAGTACTTTTTGTGCTTGGTCTTCTTTACAAGCAAGAACAACCATGACATTTTCTTGTTCCATCAAAACATCACCGGGGTCTCGTATACCGCGTGACCCGAGTCCGCCTGCATTTTTAAGAATAGTGTAACCACGCACTGAGCATTTTTCTAACAATTCGGTCAATCGTTCGAGTTGTTCAACTCCGATAACAATCTCAAATCGTTTCATTGCTATTGTGTTATTCATAAATTTTTCCCATCAATAAACATTCATTAAATTCAATTGTTTTTAAACTGCGATACTATGGAACCAATGCGACATTTCCCAGTAAATCGGTACACCAATAAAAATGTTAAACGGGAAAGTCACGCCGAGAGAAGCTCCTAATGAAAGTGCTGGATCCGCATCGGGTACCGCAAGACGCATGGCTGCAGGCGCAGCGATATAAGAACAGCTGGCGTACAAGACAGCCAATAACATCGTGCCGCCTTCCGACAAGCCAAATATCCAGCCCAAGTAAGCGCCGAACGCTCCCATCAACATCGGGAAAAGTATACCAAAACTAATTATGAACACACCTTTTGCGGCAACCACTTTCAGTCGCGCCGCTGCCAGCAAGCCCATTTCCAATAGGAAGAAGGCCAGCACACCCATAAACAAGTCCATGAACATTTTGTCTAATGGTGATACCAGCTTCACCATACCAGCGTAATAACCAATGATTACACCCATTACCAAGAGATACAGGCTGGTACCGGTCAAGATTTCGTGCATCAACTTGCCCCATTGGGTTTTTTCACCGCCCGCACCTGCACGTGCCAAGATCGTACCAGTTACCAACGCTGGTATTTCCATCAGCGCCATAATCAGCACCATATAACCCTCGGAAGGCTCGTCCTTTGCAGCCAGAAAGGCCACGCCCACAGCGAAAGTTACCGCGCTCACCGAGCCATAATGCGCGGAAATAGCGCCCGCATCAGCCTGGGTGAATTTACCTAGGTACCTTAAAATCGGGTAAGCTGTCAGTGGAATGAGTGCTGATAAAACAACCATGGAAAGCGCGACAGGCAGCACCTCCATGATTTCATACTTGGCCATCGACACACCGCCTTTAAAACCAATGGCGATCAACAGAAAAATACTTAAGCTCTTATATAGAGCCTCAGGAATTTTTAGGTCAGATTTGATTACACCTGCCAAAACTCCGAATACAAAAAAAAGTACAACTGGTTGTATAGATGCCATACAAATACTCCCTATTCATTTGATATTTTATAATATTATAATTTTAAAAGAAATTCGTCCCTTACCACAGTCCCTTCTTCAAAGCATCGCAGATTCGGAACAAAATTAACCCGAAAAAATTTTGGTAGATAGCAAGACGCTACTCTAATTTATCTGAAACTCTACGAAACTCTAAGGGTGAAAACGTTAACACAGGAAATGTGAAGAATTCGTGAATACTATTGATCTGATTAACTATCAGCTATTAGCGCGCTCGGGAAAAACAATATGAAAAGTTGTACCCTGTCCAGGCGTGCTGTCTACTTCGATCAACCAACCATAGTGATCGCAGATTCGCTTTACGATAGCCAATCCAATCCCTAATCCTTGCCCCTGTGTTGAACCACGAAAGAAGCGTTCATATAGCAATGGCAAATAAGCCGGCTCTATCCCGATTCCAGAATCCGAAATAGACAATCGTTGATGATCAAATCCAACCCGGATATACCCTACCTGGGTATATTGCACAGCGTTACGAATCAAATTCATCAGTACTGTATGTAATGCCTGACGATTGACCGTAAGCACCACATCGGGAGCAATTAGTACTTCGAGAGCAAGCTTCTTTCTGGAAATCTCAACCATTAATGGATCAGCTGCATCATAAACACATTCCGCAACTGCCACTGTCTCTATGACGCCAAGCGCCTGTTCACGCGCAAGGAATAACAAGGCTTGTATCTGCTCACCCATACGGGTGGCAGCGGCTTCAATCATTTTTATTCGTTGATAGGCTTTGATGGGTATATCGGGTGCCGCAACCAATAATTCACAACTGGTCAAAATGGTTGTAATCGGTGTTCTTAATTCGTGACTGATATTGGCAGTAAACTCTTGCTCACGTTGCAGCATGCGCTTGATACGATCCTGATAATCATCCAATGCGCGCGCAAGTTGCGCTACTTCTTCATCCATTCCAGGCTGCGTTAATAATCCAACTTGGATATCTCCAGGAGCAAGTAAATTGACTCGTTCAGCCAGATCTGTCACTTGTTTAACCAGCATTCTTGCCAGTAGATACCCGACTGCAAACGCAATCGCAACTACCACGACCCAAGACAATAAAATGAGTAACCTCAGCTTACTCAATCGCTGTTGATGAAGCGCAATCCGATACGCTACAAGAAACTTCACTTCATCAACAACGCGTACTAAAACATGGAAATCCTCAATGCCGTAGTAAATACGATGATAATCAGCATTAAGTCCGCGTAAATAAGCAGGAATCTGCAACTCATCGTCTATATCATGAATAACATAGGTTTTTAAATGTGAGCCGACTTGAGAAATAAAATCCGAATGCTTCTGATAGCGATAAACAAGATGATCCATTTCCATTTCAATCACTTGTTCAATATGATCTTCCTCTATGTTGTCTGAAACAAAATAAAGAATAATGCACAGTGTACCAACAGTAAAAATGCTGAATGTCGCCAGCGCTACAGCAACACGATAGCGCAGACTATGTTCTATCGGGAATCTGCGCACGAGCTGTCAAACAATAACCAAGACCATGAACCGTCTCGATTGGGTCGTAACCGCCGGCCTTGGATAAGGCACGCCGTAAAATATGCATATGGCTACGTAAAGTATCACTTGTTTCCTGGACATCTTCCCAGGCTTCCAGCTCAAGCTCTTCCCGGCTGAATACTCTGCCTGGTTCACTCATCATCAGTGCTAATAAGCGTATGCACTTGGGGGGAATCTTTACATTCTGATTGTCGAATAGAATGGAAAATGTTTTCGGGTCAAAAGACAGTTTATCAAACTCCAACTTGCGATTAGCAACTTTTCCGATATGTCTTTTATGCATCGCCAACAAACGCGCTTCGACTTCTTTTAATGCGAATGGCTTGACGAGATAATCATCCGCTCCTTGCTCAAAACCGGCCAGCTTATCATCCAGTGTATCGCGGGCTGTTAACATCAAAATCGGCGTATCAATCTGTAATTCCTGCCGCAGTTTACGGCACAAAGTCATTCCATTCATTCCAGGCAAACCTAAATCAAGCAAAATTGCGTCAAATCGCTGTGTTACGGCAAGATGAAGTCCCGCAATACCATTGACAGCAGCATCTGCCGTATGACCTCGTGATTCCAGAAAATCATACAGATTGGCAGCGATCGCCAAATCGTCCTCAATAATCAATATATGCATAAACTTACTATTACAAAATTACTTGCGATGATCTCCAAATCTGTTTACACGCTCACCGAATGAAATTTACGGCTCAATGTATGAACAGCCTCTACCAATGCCGCTGCGCTTTCAGGGGGAGTAAACTGAGAAATGCCATGCCCCAGATTAAACACATGACCACTTCCATCCCCATAACTGGCCAGTATCTTTTCCACCTCCGCAGTGATTACTTCGGGCGATGCAAAAAGCACTGAAGGATCTAGATTACCCTGCAAAGCAACTTTATCCCCGATACGTCGGCGTGCGTCACCAATATCTATTGTCCAGTCTAACCCGACAGCATCACAGCCAATATCCGCAATGGCTTCCAGCCATAAACCACCACCTTTGGTAAAAACAATACTTGGAATACGCACACCATCCTGCTCACGCTTTAATCCGGAAACAATCTGCTGGATATAACGCAATGAAAATTCCTTATAAGCCGCATGTGAAAGTGCCCCGCCCCAGGTATCGAAAATCATTACAGTCTGCGCACCGGATTCAATCTGCGCATTCAGGTAAGCCGTCACAGCCTTGGCATTCACATCCAGTATGTGATGCAGCAATTCGGGGCGCTGATACAGCATGGTTTTGATTTCACGAAACTCAGTACCGCCTCGACCCTCAACCATATAACAAGCCAGTGTAAAGGGGCTGCCAGAAAAACCGATTAACGGCACCTGGTTATCCAGCGCTTTACGGATTTCTGCAACTGCATCCATCACATAACGCAATTCTTGGCCGGGATCAGGCACTTTTAATGCACGAATTTCTTTTTCTTCGCGTAAAGGACGTTCAAACATGGGTCCTTCACCTTGTGAAAAATACAATCCCAATCCCATTGCATCAGGAATTGTCAGGATATCCGAAAACAATATTGCGGCATCCAGCGGGAAACGCGCCAGCGGTTGCAGTGTCACCTCCGTAGCGAACCCCGGGTTTTTGCATAAAGAAAGAAAATCCCCGGCGCGCGCACGCGTCTCATTATATTCTGCCAGATACCTACCCGCCTGACGCATTAGCCAAACAGGCGTATATTCAACAGGTTGTTTTAAAAGTGCACGCAGAAATGTATCATTCTTAAGTATTGTCATTAAAAAACCTATATCTTATTGTTCTATTGAAAGGCTACTTGCAAGCAAATACATTAACCTTTTCCCAACCGGCAATATTACCAGTGAATAGCTATCACGTATATTGTCTATCCGGCAAGAAAACCAATCTGTCTTGATAAAAGATGTGTTCTTTCAATTGAAACTTTGTTCATAATTAATTTTCTGTAATAGAAAATAAGCGCTGATACTCTTTAATCGCATACCGGTCCGTCATTCCAGCAATATAGTCAGCGATTGCCTGGTGTCCTTCCTGCTCAAATTTTTTCTGGTATTTGACAGGCAGCAACAATATCTCCGAGCTAAAAGCTGCAAATAACTTCTCAATAGTATGACGCGCCCTGCTATTCATGCGTACCACACGAAAATGCCGGTAAAGGTTATCGAACAGAAATTTCTTCAATTCTTGCTGCTCCTTTTTGATCTGCTGGCTAAAGCCGATTAGCGGCGGCGCTGTATGCACTGCAGCCAGCGTATCAATACCGGCATCTTTGATGTTGCGGGTACTTTGCTGAATAAGATCAGTTACCAGCGTATTGATCATACTGCGCACCGTTTCATAAACCATGCGACGTTCCGGCAGTATCGGATATTTATCTTTCACTTGTGTCAGATGACGCGAAAAAATAGATACTTCTTCCAATTGGCTCAACGTGATTAACCCTGAACGCAATCCATCATCCACATCGTGATTATTATAGGCAATTTCGTCAGAAAAATTGGCTAATTGCGCTTCCAGAGAAGGATTTTTATGCTGCAAAAAACGCTCTCCTAATAAACCAAGTTTGGGAATGTTTTTTCTCGCCACATGCTTGAGTATTCCTTCCCGAGTTTCATAGCAAAGATTCAGGCCATCAAAAGCGGCATAACGTTCTTCAAGAACATCAACAACCCGCAAGGATTGAAGATTATGTTCAAAACCGCCATATTCCCGCATGCAATCATTCAATACATCCTGCCCCGCATGCCCAAATGGGGTGTGCCCCAGATCATGCGCCAGTGAAATCGCCTCAACCAAATCTTCATTCAACCCCAAGTTTCTTGCAATCGAACGCCCTATCTGCGCAACTTCCAGGCTATGCGTCAGGCGTGTACGAAACAAATCCCCTTCATGATTGACAAAAACTTGGGTTTTATACTCCAGGCGGCGAAAGGCTGTGGAGTGTATGATTCGATCCCGGTCACGCTGAAATTCACTCCGCCCGGCAGGCAGCTCTTCATGAATCATGCGTCCTCGCGAATTATCAGAAGACACCGCATAAGCAGTCAGCTTATTCATCACTCATACAAGCTAAAATCGTTTCGTTCAGTATGACAGGGGAAATATCCGCCCGCATTACTGCTTCACCGATGCGATTGAGAACAATAAAACGGGCCTTGCCCGCATCCACTTTTTTGTCCAGCATCATCAATTGTAAATATTTCTCCGGTGGCATTCTGGGTGCTGCAACCGGCAATCCAGCCTGTAAAAAAATCTTGCGGATACGGCTCACATCCGCTTCGCTGATGAGCTTCATGCGCCGGGATAGATCAGCTGCCAACACAATTCCAGCCGCCACCGCTTCACCATGTAACCAGACACCATACCCCATCCCATTTTCTATGGCATGCCCGAATGTATGACCCAGATTCAGCAAAGCCCGCACCCCTTCTTCCTTTTCATCCGCAGCGACTATTTCAGCTTTGTTTTCACAGCTGCGTTGGATCGCTTCATTCAACGTCACCGGATCCCGTGCTAACAGGCGATGCATATTTCGTTCCAGCCAATCAAAGAAGGCTGGATCACGAATCAAGCCATATTTGATAATTTCAGCAAGACCCGCGCGCAGCTCTCTATCCGGTAACGTATTCAATGTTGCGCTATCCGCCAATACCATACGCGGCTGATAAAAGGCGCCGATCATGTTTTTACCTAAGGGATGATTAATACCGGTTTTACCCCCTACCGAAGAATCAACCTGCGCCAGCAGTGTCGTAGGAATCTGAATAAATGGCACACCCCGTAAATAAGTCGCCGCAGCAAATCCGGTCAAATCACCGATCACCCCCCCCCCCAGCGCCAATATGGCAGTATTTCGTTCGCAGTGATTTTTGAGGAGTGCATCAAAAATTAAATTTAAGGTTTCCCAATTTTTATGGGCTTCGCCATCCGGCAGGATAATCGAAACAGAAATAACTCCCTGTTTCTCCAATGCAGTGCGCAAATTATCCAGATATAGCGGCGCAATCGTTGTGTTGCTGACGATAGCGACTCTTTTTTGCGGCAGGCATGACACAATCAAGTCAACCTGTTGCAGGATTCCGTGACCGATATGGATGGGGTAGCTGCGCTTTTCTGACGAAGGCGTAAAATCTACCGTGATAGTTTGCATGGCATTTTTGCTATTATTTTGCATTATATTGTTGAAATCAATGGATATTAACTTATTAATGAGTTTTTGTACTAAAAAACGGACACCTTGTTTCCCGCTATCGATGATGACATGCGCTGTTTCACGATACAGTACATCCCGCTGCACATAGAGTTCATTCAATCTTGCAAACAAATTTTGGGTCTGAAGTAATGGCCGGTTTTTATCATACCGGGTGCGCCGATACAGATCATTAACCGACGCCCGGAGATAAATAACGATCCCACCGCGCCGCAATATCTGACGATTCTCCCTGCTCAGAACTGCACCACCACCGGTAGCCAATACGATATTATTCTTCTTAACCAACTCAGCCAGCACTTCAGATTCACGTTTACGAAAGCCGGATTCACCTTCAATCTCAAATATCACCGGAATTTTTACGCCAGTACGGTCCTGTATCTCATGGTCTGAGTCGATAAATTCCTTACCCAGAGAGTTAGCCAGCGCTTTACCGATGGTCGTTTTGCCGGCACCCATCATACCCACCAGGATTATATTGATATCCCCCAGTTTTTTCTGAGCGGGTTGGAGTATTTTTGTTTTGCTTAAATTCATACCTTTGATTGTAGCAGCAGTAAGTACACAGATACACTCACCGGTTAGTCACGCCTCGTCAGTTAATTCCGAGTCTTTTTGGCAGGCTTGAAGGATAAAGCGGGTTGTTTCAGTATGTTTTGATTGCTTCCAGGATGTTTGGGGCCATGTTTGCTCACAAACCAGGAAAAAAATAACGGCACAAATATCGTCGCAATCAAAGTTGCCATGATCATCCCGCCAAAGACACCTGTTCCCATCGATTGTCGAGCCGCTGAGCCAGCGCCAGTCGCAAGTACCAAAGGAACAACCCCTAATATAAAAGCCATGGAAGTCATTACAATAGGCCTGAAACGTAGCTGAGCGGATTGAATGGCTGCTTGTTTAATCGCAACACCTTCTTTCATCCTCTGGTTGGCAAATTCGACTAATAAAATTGCATTCTTTGCTGTCAGTCCGATTAATGTCACCATTCCAATTTGAAAATAGATGTCATTCGGCATATCGCGCAGCAAAATCGCTATCAACGCACCCACCATCGCAAATGGAATCGCCATAATGACAGCCAATGGCAGTGCCCAGGTTTCAAATTGCGCTGCCAGAATCAAGAAAACCATCACGACGGCTAGGCTAAACGCAAAAATCGCCGCCGAACCCATCTTTTTTTCCTGGAATGCAGCGCCGGTCCAAGCGATCTGATAACCCTCCGGCAATGTTCTGGCCGCAATACCTTCAACCAGCGCAATCGCATCGCCAGAACTGACTCCACTCGCACCACTGCCCATTATTTTTGCCGACAGTAGACCGTTGAATCGCTCCAATTGCTCTGCACCCACGATATGCTTTACTGTGCTCAGTGCAGATAAAGGAATCATCGAGCCGGAGTCTGAACGCACATAAACTTTTCCGAGATCTTCCGCTTTCATGCGATAAGCCGCTTCAGCTTGCAACTGCACGCGATAGGTCCGTCCGGAACGATTAAAATCATTCACATAAAATGATCCCATGGTGCTTTGAAGCGCGGCGTAGATATCTAAAATGGAAACGCCCTGCGCGATGGCTTTGGCTTCATCCACTTCAACGAAATATTGCGGCACCGATGTTCGCAAGAAAGTATTCACAGTCGCCAGCTTGGGTTCCTGTTTCAGGGTTTGTACCAGCTCATTCACCACACTGGCCAATTGCGCTGTCTCTGAATTTGTCCGGCTTTGAACAAATAATTCAAAGCCGCCCGTACTACCCAAACCACGTATCGCCGGCGGATTAAAGGCTATCGCCAAACCATCCGGTTGTTGCGCGCCGATCAGAAACAATTTTTTCACAATATCCGTAGCGGTTGTGGAGCGTTCTGACCAATCCTTTAAACGGATGAACATGGTCGAAACATTGGTTTTATTGCCGCCGCCAATAAAATCCAATCCATTGACCGCGAACTGAAAAGCCACGGCAGATTCCTTTGCCATCTCGGTATTGATGGCATCCGCCGTGCTGACTGTTCTCGCCAGTGTTGCACCATCTGGCAAGATCACCGCCGCAATCACATAACCTTGGTCTTCCGGCGGAACAAAGCTTTCCGGAATATTTTTTATCAAATAAACCAGACCAGCAACCACCACCAGAAATATCAGCGCGCTTCTAGCCACATGCCGCAAACTCAAACCAACCATACCCACATAGAATTTGCGTGCATGCTCAAAGTGAGCATTAAACCAGGTAAAGAAAACAAATTGGCGGTGTGTGGGCCGAAGTAAGACCGCACACAACGTGGGCGTCAGCGTTAAAGCGACAATACCGGAAATAACACCGGCGACAGCCACTGTCACGGCAAACTGCTGGTACAGCTCTCCTGCGATACCGCCGAGAAAAGCAACCGGTATAAAAACCGCCACCAAAACCATTGTCATCGCCACCACGGCGCTGGATACCTGTTGCATTGCTTTGATGGCGGCATCCATCGGCGATAGTTTCTCCTGCGATATCAGGCGTTCAATATTTTCCAGCACGACAATCGCATCATCGACCACTATGCCGATCGAAAGCACCATCGCAAACAACGTCAACGTATTGATTGAGTAGCCTAATAGCCATAATCCTGCAAAGGTGCCGATCAAGGAAATCGGAATAGCAATGATCGGAATCAACGTGGCACGCCAGCTTTGGAGAAACAAGTAAACCACCAGAACCACCAGCAGCATCGCTTCCCCCAGAGTTTTTATCACTTCCCAAATCGATTCTTTGACAAACACGCTGGTATCATAAGAAATAACGTATTCCATGCCTTCTGGAAAATATTGCTTCAGCTCATGCATCCTAGCTTTAGCGGCTGCCGCAGTATCCAGCGCATTGGCACCCGAACGCAGAAAAATACCAATCCCTAGTCCAGGCTCGCCGTTGAGTAAGGTACGCGTTGCATAATCTTGTGCACCCAGCTCAATTCGCGCCACATCTTTCAGATAGAGCACACCGCGCGGCCCATCCGAGCGCAGAATAATATCCTCAAATTGTTCCGGCTCTAATAACCGCCCTTTCGCGGTCACGGTATAAACCAATTGTTGATCCGCCAAGGCCGGCTCCTGGCCTATTTTCCCGATAGCTTGCTGCGCATTCTGTGCCCGGATGGCACTTGCAATGTCAGTCGTTGTAATACCCAACTGTGCCATCCGGTCAGGTCGCAACCAAATCCGCATGGAATAATCCTGCGCGCCAAAAATCCGGGCTTCGCCAACACCGCTGACACGCCTCATATCATCCAAGATATTGATCGTAATGAAATTACTCAAAAATAGTGGTGTATGCTTCGGATCTTTGGAAGTTATCGCAAAAACCAGTAGCAAATCGTTGGAGCGTTTCTGAATCGTAATGCCGGTGCGCCTCACTTCATCCGGCAAACGTGCCAGGGCGGTATTGACTTCATTGCTGACATTGAAAGTAGCCCGATCAATATCGGTACCAATTTCAAAAGTAATGGTAATCGTCAGGCGGCCGCTTGAGTCAGCGCTAGAATTAAAGTACAACAAGCCTTCAATCGCGCTGAGTTTCTCCTCGATCGGCGCAGCCACAGTTTTTATCATTGTTTCGGCACTTGCACCCGGAAATGTTGCGGTCACAATAACCGTTGGCGGCGTGATCCTTGGATACTGTTCGATCGGTAATTGCGTAGCCGCAGCCAATCCTGCTAGAACTATAATAATCGACAGAACCGAAGCAAAAATCGGTCGGGTAATAAAGAATTTGGCCATGTATGCAGCTGCTATTTAATTTGTAGATGCCGCATTGGATTGTGCAGAAAATAAAGTATCCCGCAATTGTGGATCAACAACTTTGCCGGGCGTTAGTTTGATTATATTGTCGATAACCACTCTATCCCCTGCATTCAATCCACCCAGAATGATCCAATCCTTACCGATCCAATCACCTGCAATGACAGGACGCTGCATCACTGCACTGTTCTCATTGATGACATAAACATATCGCCCCAAATCCGAAGTCAAAACCGCAACCTGGGGCACCCTATAAACAGTTCTGGATTCTCCTGCGGTAACCCGCACACGCACGAATTGACCGGGAAAAATACGCTGATCGCTATTTTCAAAGGTTGCGCGCAATTGTTGTGTGCCGAGTAACGGATCAATTTTACTGGCAGCAAAATTGAGTTTACCTTCCTGCTGATACTCGGACCCATCTGGCAAAATCATGCTGACACTACGAACATTTTTTTCATTTAAATGTCCGCCGAATTGCCCCACTTCATTATCCGAAAAACTAAACCGTACCCATATCGGAGAGAGTTGGGTCAATGTTGTCAATAAACTGTTATTGGCGGATACCAGCGCACCTTCGGAAAAAAGAGAGCGTCCCGTCATCCCATTCGCTGGCGCTTTGACCGTGGTATAGGAAAGATTGAGTTCCGCTTGCTGAACTCGCACTTTTGCAGCTTGCAAAGCAGCTTCTGCAATAGCCCAATCTGCTTTTGCTACATCATAGGCGCGCTGACTGACAAAATTCTCGACCAGCAATTGCCTCTGGCGATTTTCTTCACTTTGAGCACGCATAACACGAACATTCTGTTCAAGAAACGCTGCTTTGGCTTCTGCCAATGCATTCTGAAAAGGTTCTGGGTCAATTAAAAACAAGGATTGTCCGGCTTTAACCGCCATACCCTCAGCATATAGCCGCTTGAGCAGCACTCCTCCCACTCGCGGGCGGATTTCAATTTCTTTGGCGCCTTCGGTTTGCGCAATTGTTTCCAAGCTTACGGGCATGCTAACCGGTTCTACAGCCATCACTGTGACTGTGATCACTTGATCCAAACGCGGTGCTTTTTGAGCTGATTCGTTATTTCCACATCCAATTAATAATAAACCCATTAGCCCGTAACTGATAAAAATAGCGCTTCCTTTCTTTGTCCGCTGGCACGGCACATGATTCCTCTTAAATTTAGAAACTAACACTTCCACGGTTTGCCGATATACAAAGCGGCTCAAAACTGTAAAAAGAAATTTGTTCGTCACTCGGATAATTACTGCGTAAGTTAAAAAGTTAAAAAGTTAAAATCTAATCAACGATGGAAAAACCACAAAAGCGTAATAGGGTTCTGTATAATAGATAAGATGATAGCTTGACGGATAATGTAGAAGTATTACATAGATGAAGATAAGATATTTCTCATAATTTTACCTACCTACAGATACACAATTAAATGTATTTTGTTCCTACCGATCTGTCATACCAGATAGATACTGGCTATTTAAACTGATACCGGTCATAAATAAACTGCATGATCCGTTCAGCCCTATTTGTTTTTAATATTAGATAAATTTTTAAGGTACGTTGATATGCCTATCCATATTTTTATTGCCCTATTAACTTTCTTCATGCTGACGTCAGCAACGATTGCTCAGGCATCTCTGAAGTTGCCTGAAACAGTAAAAGTTGATCCGGCAGCGCTAACCGCGGAGCCAATGTGTGACCCGAAGATTTCACCTGCATGGCGGGAAGCCCAGGAAATTGACGGCGTCAAAATTGATGCATCGCCGGGTTGCAGCCCGGATAATCCCGCCTGGATTGCCGCTGCAGTTAAAGGAACCAACAACATATCGATGGATACCCTGATGAAAACGGGTCTTTCACCCGATGCCATCATTAAAACCGATGATCTGGATGGTGACGGTGATCCCGACCGGATTACCATCAAACTGGAAATCATGGAATTAAACGGCAAATCACCCGATTTTCCCGGATTGGTTCCAACGTTTGATATTGCTCCTGGCGTACAACCCGGTGCATGGGTTTTCGCGCCAAAGACCAGTGGCATGTCAACGGAAAATTTTGAAAGCGTACGCGCCAATCCGCTGCTGAGATTACCATCACCAGTCATCCGTGTTGAAGTAGGTGATATCGTCCAAATCGTATTGGAGAACACACATTATTTCCCGCACAGTATCCACCTGCACGGCGTTGATCACCCATTTTCACACGGTGAGCATGGCGGTCAAGATGGCGTGCCACAGACTAGCGAAGTAGAACTGATGCCGGGCGAACGCCGCATTTATCAGTTCCAGGCACGTCAACCGGGCACCATGTTTTACCATTGCCATGTGCAAACGCACACCCATTTGGCAATGGGTTTGGCTGGAATGATTGTCGTTGAAGAAAACAAACCGAATAACTGGCTGCAAACTTTAAATATTGGCGCCGGGCATGTTCGTCATTCCTCCGTTGCCGTGCGCGAGCAATTCGATCAGGAATATGATCTGCACTATCACGCGATGGATAAGGAATTGAGCAGCATTATTCAGAAACACAACGATCCTCGACTCATTGCACGCGATATGAATCAACGTTATGACATTACCGATTCAACTGAGGATTACTTCACCCTGAACGGCTTGTCTTTCCCTTACACGCTAAGGGAATCTCTGATCATTGTAGAACCGGATCAAAAAATCAAACTGCGTTTGCTGAACAGTGGCGGCGAACTGATCGCCGTCCATACACACGGCCACCACGCCACGATCACGCATTACGACGGTGTAGAGCATAATCCGGTTGCACAGATCATGCGTGACGTTTTTGACATGGCTCCGGCGCAGCGTATTGATCTAAAATTAGAAACCATCAATGATGGCAAACATAGCTATGGTGAAGGTGACTGGCTGATTCATGATCACCGGGAAAAGGGAATCACCACGAACGGCATGGCGGAAGGCGGCAGCATGAGCTCCATTGTTTACACCTCTTATTTAGGTGAACATGGCATGCCCAAGGTCAGTCATTTTGGTATTGAGCTCAATAAGTATTTCACCAAAGAATATTACGAGCGCAGACTTCCCGTGTGGCAAGACCTTGATGCATGGGCAAGTCTGGGATCACCTGCCGGAGATATCGGTGTTGATGCTGCGACTCAAACTTCGTTGCTTAACGCGCTCTATGGTTTGTTGGCAGGACTTTTGATCTATCTGATTTTCGCCAAACGGGAACAAATCAAACAATGCGCTGTTGCAGCGGTCTCACGTCTAAAAAGCCCAAAAGGGAGTAACCAATAATGGCTAAGACTACAACAATTACTTTCTTACTTGCCGGTATTCTAACGCTCAGTGCGCATGCCATGGCACAGCAACCGGCTAAACCCAGCGAACACAACCACCAGGATCATAGTGGTCATGACATGAGTCAGAAAAATACTACCCCAACAGATCACAGCCATGATCATGACGCCATGGATCACAGCAGTCATGACATGCCTCCTGATCACACGATCGACCACGGTGATCACAGCGGTCACAGCGATCACGCCACAAGCACTCAATCCACAGAACATGGCGATGCGCACCACCATCATCACATGGATCATGATCACATTATGGATCACGAAGGCACGATGATCATGGGACAAAACCTGGATAAATTGCCCAGCAGCTGTAAAAGCATTTCAGAAGAAGTTGAGATTACCGTGCGTGCCGGCAGGAAGTATGCCGCAAAATTCCCCGGAACGGCTTTTGCGTTTGATCAGCAGCAATGGCATGTAAAACCCTGCTCAAAAGTAACCTGGCACTTCATCAACGAAGACAATATCCGCCATCAATTCATGATGCACGGTTTGCCAAAATACCTCTATAAATATGGCATGTTCCACCTTGAAGTGACCGGACCCAAAACAGTCTCCGGCACGATTATCGTTCCAGGGTCTGATGACACCTTCCTGGTGCACTGCGACATTTCCCATCACATGGAAAAAGGTATGAAAGCACAATTAGTGGTTGGTAAAGGCGGCGCAAATATCCCCAGTATCCCCGGGGTAACGCCATACAATATCAACGACACCTACGATGCGGAGAATCTACCCAAAATTTCCGACAAAGCGGAACAAAGCGCCATGGTCAGACAAATCACTGCATTCACGAATAATAACTTCCAGAATTATGGCATGATGCTGATTGGGCTTCTTATCGGGTTGTTGTGTATTCCGCTGTTTAAGAAAATCCTGCTTCGCAAAAAGGATAGCTAGGCAGTATTTATTATTAAGTTTTGAACTTTGAGTCAATCAGACGTATTCTATTGCTCTATTGCTCTATTCGTCTGATTGGCTTATACCGATTTATCCATTATCCGATAGCGCGATCCATCTCAAATTTCCAGCTTTCAACTCAATAAAATAGTCGAATTGTGAAATGGGCAATACGACCTGGCGATGCGTATTAATCTGTTTTCTTTGACCAGGGAAACCGGAAACCGCTTTTGTCACTCTTCTGAGCATTCTGGCTATCAACCGTAGCAGTACTTGAACTTGAACTAGCCTGCAACGCAGAATCTGCTGCACTTTGCGGGCTCTGTGCAACCGTAGCAGAAGGCTTTGTGCTAAGTAATTGATTGAGCTGTTGAGATAAATGATGGGCGGTATCAATACTGATTGCCATCCTGCTGGACATTTTTCCATTGATAGAATCAGGCAGCATCTCGCCCGATCTTGTCACTCGATTTAAAGTATTTAGGTTCTGCGAATCGAGAAAACCGAAATCGACTATCACAACGCCTTGTCCGGCATTCACGGAGGCGAAATTAGAATAAATAGGTTGTCCCGTCTGTTCACCCGGCGACATCCTGATACTGATCGGCTTCGTGGCCGGCTGCGTCATTTCATCTTTGTCTTGAGTCAAAATATTTTTGTCATCAACCATGGGTTTCTCCAGTTAAACAATATCGTGATAAGAATCAGTTATATGAGACTGACCCTTAACAGGCCATTGAAAAACGTTCTCGAGGCAGCTGATGCAAGGCAAAAATAGGCGAAAAAGCGCGGTTTATGCTTAATAAATGAGCATTTTTAGCCTGTTTTTAACACCGCAGCGGCAACGCAGATAGTTTTTCAATGGCCTGTTAAAGATTGCCAACTATTTTTTTTGAAGTAGTTGATTCAGCTGTTGCGCCAAATTGTGCGCGGCTTCAATACTCAGAGCGATCCGGCACGACATTTTTGCGCCGATGGTATCCGGTATTTTTTCACCCGAGCGCGCTAATCGATTCAACGTATGTATCGTCTGAGGGTCGAGAAAACCAAATTCTACAATAACAATTCCCTGTCCGCCTTGCACGGAAACAACATTAGAATACAGCGCCTGACCGGTATGCTCACCCTGTTGCATTTTGACGTTGACTTGCAATGCCTGGTTTCCTGTTGCTTCCGCTTTATTCTCCATCGACACATCATTCTGGCTGGTCATTAATATTCTCCTGATTGTGATGCAATTTTAAATCACCAATATTTCACGCATTCACTTAAAACGCTATTCTATTCCAAGATAATAGCCGGATTTCATCAATATGGATCGATAAAATTCTTGGAAAAATATGAGTTCCTCCCAGTAGATACAACCAAGTTCCATTACGCTCAAGAAAGCCTGCGACAACTGTAACTCGGATAATGCTCTAGCAGTCATGTGATTCTCCCTTCTACAGAGCATATTATTGATTTCATCATCTTCCGAGGAAATTCAAAAACCATAAACCAGAGATCATAAGTTTAGTTAACCCAAAACTTTATTTAATCACTTTAGCTATCTGTATTTCTTTAAAAAAAGATTGTTTGCTACTATCCGTACCAAATGAACAATAAGGTTCATCCTTTCCTTGGGAGAATAATAAATGGCAATAATCAATGGAACAAGCGGCAACGATGATTTGTATGGTGGTCTAGGCAGTGACACTTATGAATTCTCGGGTGTTTTTTCAACTTCTAATAGTTGGGATCGCATTTGGGAATTAGCTGATGGCGGAACCGATGACACGATCCATATTATCACT
>NZ_JAYUWI010000065.1:0-4771 GCF_043753625.1 Nitrosomonas sp. | reverse complement strand
GCTGCTGGCTCGCCGGTGGCTATGCAGAACAGACAGCCTAGTTGCGCCTTGAAAACAAGAAATGAGGGTAATAATGCAAAAAATGATGCGATTCAGGTCAAAATTGGGTAAATTATCGCAATATTACATAATCAATAGGCTTAAGCCAGACAGACTCCTAGGGCAACCCTTACTATCAAAATTCACACAAAAAATATGCAACTTGCCGATAATTAGGCCAGCCAACAACAGTCCAAAAGATCGGGCTTTACTTCTAAACCACAGATATCGCAGAAAAGATTGAGTTTCTAGTCCAACAACACAGCCCTAGAAGAAATCGATTGTACCCATTTCTTTTCTCTCAACAATGTGATCGCTTTCCAAAAGACTTTCATAAAAATGCAGTTGGTTTTTCCCATTGTTTTTTGCGTGATAGAGCGCTTGATCTGCACGCCCAATAATTTCAGAAGCCAGGTGATTGATTTCACTAATCAACGTTGCCCCCACACTAATCGTAACCGTATTGATTTGGGGAAAGCGATATTCTTCAATTTTTTTACGAAAACGTTCCAGTGCTTTAGTGGCTTCCTCTTGATCTTGGACATGAAAGATGACTACAAACTCTTCCCCGCCGAAACGAAATAATAAATCCTTTGCGCGAAAATTTTGTTTCATCACATAGGATAATAATAATAAAACTTCATCGCCCATAATATGGCCAAACCGGTCATTGATAGCCTTAAAATCATCAATATCAATAATGGCGAGACAAAATATTTCTGTTCCTGTTTTAGATCTTCTCCGATTTTTTCCACTCTCATTGGGCTGCTGGCTAATATCCGAATTCAAAGTGAGTGAGCTGATTTTATTGATATTCGCTTCAAAAGTTTGGCGATTCAGCAAACCCGTTAACTTATCTTTCTGACTTTCATCCAACAAGCTGCGAAAATTATATGTGATACTCAACAAGCTAGTGATTATGAATAAACTAATCTCGAATAATTCAACATCTCGGATGGTGGTTAATGATACTAATCGATTCAGAAGAGAAGGCGGTCCGGCATCTTGTTTATTAAGCATGTGTAAGATTTGGATGACAAAGCAATGGCGTGATTATAGCTGCATTACTTCATCGATAAAACTTTAAGTTCAGCTTGAGATTTCCCGTGGTCTTGCCGCAGGGAATATTATAATTTGTGTTTTTGGAGTCAGCGTAGTGTGAGGTATGCTGATTTTCATGGAGCCCGAAGTTTCATAAAATGAAGAGATGAAATGGAGGATGGGGATGGAATTGCCCCGCACACAATATAGTCAGGAATTTACGCAGCAATACTATGCAAATCTGCTTGCTGCTTAAACCGATGGGTTCCATTTTTGACAGCACATATTGACTCTCATCCAGCAGTTGGAACGAGAACCTTACAACTGCCATAACGGTCAGACCTTCAGGAGTCCCCCGGTTATACCGGGGGTTTGCCAGTTGTTGATTAGCTCGAAGTGCCAGCAATATAAAACGATAGAGTAATCAAAGTCGCCAATACGCTAAAAATAAATACGATAGTGATAATCATATTCTTAAGCCCAGTATCTGGTGTTTGTTCTAATGAGTTCATATCTCTGTTTTCTCTTCTAGTATGTAACCAGAGAGATTATGTGTCGAATCAGAATTAGCTCAATTGATCTGGATCAATAAAATGCTAATTAACACTCAAACGGAGCCAGGCTCCGAACCATTTTTGAAGATGGTAATGACCGATCAAGGCTTTTAGAAATCTTTGGAACGGTTGTAGCTGATTACAACTGGCTGTGTCATGATTATTGTATGATAGGTAATCAATAATCACCTCATCATTGAGACACTCGACGGGGATTTATCAAAAGGTATGCGCTAGCTCAAAAGCGTTTATCCCGCGGCGCCGAATCATCGGCATGAACGTGGCGGCCATCTTTTTCAAGGACATTACAAAATAATCCCCGCGGATAAAAATTGCTTTGTACTTGAGCCTTCCCACTATGTCGTCTTGAATCCGCCAAGAAACAAAGGACATAGTTAACAACGGAGTAGTTATTATCTTTGTTTGAGAAGCAAAGAAAAATGGCAGTAGAGGACTATCTACAATTTTTCCTAGAAGACATGCAATATCAACCTGAAATATAGTCAAATCTGAAGAGGTAAATTTATTTAGGTGATGCAGCTTTCGTAACTAAGATCCAGAATAGAATAGGAAAAAACACACAAGGGGCCAGGTCTAGAATTAAGAATACTACCAATGAATTAAGTATATTTTTTGCTTTGTTATCTTGTGATGTGCGCAGTGCTTGCGCTGGATTCGTGATTCTGGATCCGATACTGAAAATAATATCTGTTTTTCTCAAATTTTTAAGGTTTAACATGAAAATTTTATTGCAACTAGGTCTCATCTCTTTATTCATACTATTAGTGACGCAAGAAAGTTTTGCACAAAAGCGGATTTATCTGGCACCTGATGATCATACCGATTATATGTGGACGGCGAACGAAGAGGAATATCATGATACTTTTCTGACAATGACCGATTATTATCTTGACCAGATGGATGCGACAAAGGATAGCCCCCCGCCATACCAAGCGCGTTGGAATGCAGATGGTAGTTTCTGGATGTGGATTTACCAAAAGAACCGGAATCCTGTGCAGTTTCAGAAATTAATAAACCGAATCAAGAGCGGTCACTTCAGCATGCCTCTCAATGCATTGGTGCTATCCAATGGCGGCACTCCCGCAGAAGCTGTTTTGCGCGGAATGTATTATCCGGGACAGATTCAACGTGCATATGACGTTGATTTTCCGATTGCCGTCGCAATGGAAAATCAAACCTTACCGTATGGCCTATCATCGCTTTGGGCAGGATCGGGCGCAAAATATTCGTGGAAAGGCGTTTGTGGATGCTCTACGCATGTACCTCACCTGGGAAACCGCGAACGCGAGACTTATTATCTCGGCGGTCGGGATGAAAGTCACGTCCTGATGAAATGGAATTCTCTTCATTTGCATAATAACGATAATACCTCGATGGGTAGCTATGCCGAAGGACGTAACCCATATACAGTGGTCAATTTTGTCGATACTGATGCTCAATTCAAATCGCGCTATCCTTTCCCAATCATCGGAATTTTTGGAAAAGGTGAAGACGATCTAATAACAACTGACGATGAATTTATCATTGCCGCAAAACAATTAACGAATGCAAATCGTAAAGTTATCGTATCCAATCAACTGGATTTCTTTCAGGATTTCGAAGCCAATCACGGCGCAGACTTGGAAACTTTTGCAGCCAGCTACGGCAATGAATGGGAACTTTACTCTGCATCCATGTCGGAAGTCTCCGCGAGGGTCAAGCGTGCCCTGGAAAAGCTGCGTAGTGCGGATGCGTTAGCTACACTTGTTTCACTGCAAGATCCTACCTTTATGGATAGTCGAATTGAAGCCCGTAATAAGGCAATGCTCAATTTTGGCTTGTATTATGAACATAATTGGACTGCGGATGGCCGTGTTACGCCTAATGCCCGGGCAGAATGGCAGCGTAAGATCGAAAGCGAGATTACTTCGTACGTCAACACGTTATATAGTGATGCAAAAAACCAGCTGGGTACAATGATAACCCGAAGTGGTGCCAATCCAAAATTCTACGTGTTCAATAGCTTAAGCTGGGCACGTACCGATTATGCAGATTTCCCTGTCAGCAATCAAAACTTGGTACACGTCGTTGATACCTCCACTGGAGAACAAGTCCCTTCCCAGTATGTATTCATTAACGAAAAATCTCATCTCAGGATTTTGGCTAAAGACGTGCCTTCGGTCGGCTATAAGGTATATGAAATCAGGAATGGCGCGGGCACTTCTTTTCCCAACGCAGCAATCGTCAACGAAAATATTATCGAAAATGATTTCTATCGCATTACCGTTTCAAATTCAGGCGCTATTACGAGTTTGATTGACAAAAAACGCGGAAATCGTCAATTTGTGCGCACAATTGAAAGTAAAACGGTCAACGACTTAGGTAGCACTGATGGAAATCTTGCAGTCGAAAGCATCGGTGCAGTCAGCGTAACTTTGCAGATAATTTCTGCTGATCCGCACTTGCGTACCACACACATCACGCTGATTCGCGACTCAAATCGTATTGAGATTCGCAACGTCATCACGCAAAATTTCAGCGATGTACTGACATGGAATTATTCCTTCAATATTGATTCACCCGACATCTGGCATGAAGAAGTAGGAGCAGTCATTCGCGCCAAACTTCTGCCAAATGGCGGACACTATTCACCTAGGAATGCACGCTATGATTGGTTGACAATCAATCATTTTGCCGATGTATCCGGAGGTGGTGTGGGTGTAACGCTATCAAACGCCGATACGTATTACATGAAACTGGGTGACAGTACACATACTGTGTTTGATACCGCCACACCACAAATCAATATCCTGGTTGGCGGACAAGTCGATGGCCCTACTTTGGGAATTCCCAATCAAGGCGGCGATTCGTGGTTTCTGCAACGATTTGCATTGCAAACACACGATGCATTTAATCAAACATCGGCGATGAAATTTTCACTCGAACACCAAAACGCACTTGTGACCGGCACAGTAACGGGAACAAATCCAGCATACAGCGAAAACAAATACTCATTCCTAACGATTTCAGATCCGGATGTTCTGCTGTGGGCTCTGAAACCAGCCGAAGATGGCATTAATCACGGGGTGATCACACGGGTGTGGAATCAAGCCAATGCAGCAAAAAATTATACGTTG
>NZ_JAYUWI010000064.1:0-4867 GCF_043753625.1 Nitrosomonas sp. | reverse complement strand
GAAATCAATTACAGAAAAATATGTCATTTAGTAATGATCGTTCAACGAGTTATCATGCGACAATTCTCGAATCTCCGGACACTACTGTGTACAAATATGTGAGTAACATTTTTATGAGTATAATAGTTACTCACGATCTTACTCACAAATTTATCTTGTTACTCACATTTCACATGATTGGATACGGTTAACAAAAAAACCGCTAAACTTATAATTTATGCTGGTCTTGTTGGTGTTTCTGAGAATTGCTAGGAACATCTGTGGCGGAGAGAGAGGGATTCGAACCCTCGATAAGCTTTTTGTGCCTATACTCCCTTAGCAGGGGAGCGCCTTCGACCACTCGGCCATCTCTCCGTTATTTATTGCGATAAGCTAATTCTCGATGAATGCAATTAATCTTATTAAAGCGCCTGTTCAAGATCAAATGCTTTGTGCAGCACTCTGACAGCGAGTTCCATATACTTTTCATCGACAACAACGGATACTTTTATCTCGGAAGTAGCAATCATTTGAATGTTAATTCCTTCTTCTGCCAGTACGCGGAACATTTTGCTGGCAATACCGGCGTGAGAACGCATGCCAACACCAACTACCGAGACTTTCGCAATTCTATCACCTCCCAGTACATCGCGCGCACCAATATGAGGCTGGATCTTTTCTTTCAGGATATTCATCGTATTTTTAAATTCATTGCGATGAACGGTAAATGAGAAATCTGTCAAACCATCGTGGCCTACATTTTGGATAATCATATCCACATCAATATTAGCATCAGCCACGGGCCCAAGAATTTGATAAGCAATACCAGGATGGTCGGGAACACCTAATACAGTAATTTTGGCTTCATCACGATTAAATGCGATTCCTGAAATGAGCGCTTGTTCCATATTTTCATCTTCCTCAAAAGTAATCAGAGTACCTTGACCCGCATCCTCAAAACTGGATAAAACTCTCAACTTTACTTTATATTTTCCGGCGAATTCAACAGATCTTAACTGTAAAACTTTGGAGCCAAGACTCGCCATTTCAAGCATTTCTTCAAAGGTTATTGTATTCAGTCTTCTAGCTTCAGCAACTACGCGAGGATCTGTCGTATAGATTCCATCCACATCCGTATAAATCTGGCACTCATCAGCTTTTAACGCTGCTGCCAGAGCTACTCCGGTAGTATCTGATCCGCCTCGACCCAATGTAGTGATACTGCCTTTCTCATCAATTCCTTGAAATCCAGCGACTACCACTACATAGCCGGTCTCAAGGTCGCTTCGAATTCTTGCTTCATCAATGCTTAATATCCGGGCTTTAGTATGTGTGCTATCGGTCAGTATCCGTACTTGCGGACCGGTATAGCTTTTGGCTTTGACGTTAAGTTCCATCAGTGCCATAGCTAATAATGCTATGGATACTTGCTCACCGGTGGAAATCATCACATCCAATTCACGCGGATCAGGATTTTCCTGAACCTCGTGCGCAAGGGCAATCAGGCGATTGGTTTCACCGCTCATTGCGGAAACAACAACTACAATTTGATGTCCTTGCGAATGGAATTTCGCTACTCTGCGCGCAACATTCTTTATCCGCTCAGTGCTTCCAACCGATGTACCGCCGTATTTTTGAACGTAAAATGCCACAGATCAACTATCCACTAAATTGTAGAATGGAAAAATTTTTCAATTCTACATACTTCCCGCAAAGAAAACCAGACCAAATATCTGTCACTTTTGAAATGAGTCAGGTACCGGAATGAACGCCCCACAGAGAATTATCATTGCTTGTCGTATGGATCCGAAGAATTCGGGTAAAAAACTTTGTGCGAATGTGAATGGCTTGGGATATTTAAAAAAAATATGGGATTCTAAGCGATTTTCCACTGATTTTATGGATCTTTCCATCATTCCAAGCAATCCGTATTCATTCTCAGACTGCGGCGCGTATAGTAAGCAAAACCTACGGCACTTCGTTGTCCACGCAGAATCCAATCATGCGCTTCCCGCCCTAAGTCAGGATCGATGGGTTGAATCTTGCCCGCTGCAGCTGCCAGCAAATGCATGCGTGCAGCTCTTTCGAAGGCAATGGCTAAAATACAGGCTTCTTCGATGCTCGAAGCGGCAATCAGCAAGCCATGATGCGCTAACAGCAATGCGCGCTTGCTGCCAATGGCTTTGGAAATCATCTCGCCCTCTTCATTACCTACCGGTATGCCCGGCCATTTGGGCAAGAAAGCCACGTCGTCATATAACACGCAGTTATCCATGTGTGATATTTCCAAAGGCACCTCCAGTATACTGAGTGCGGCGGTATGCACGGCGTGCGTATGAATAATGCATTGCACATCAGGTCTGGTGCGATACAACCATGAATGAAAACGATTGGCCGGATTTGCCATGCCATCACCTTGCAAAACTTCTAGATCTTCATTAACGAGCAAGAGATTGCTCGCGCAAATTTCATCAAAACCCATGCCTAGTCTCTGAGTCAAATACGTTTCTGGTTTCTCGCCTCGCGTGGTGATTTGCCCTGCCAATCCCGAATCGTGCCCGTTCTCAAACAAAATACGGCAAGTCAGCGCCAATTTCTGTGTTTGCGTGTAATTTGTTCCTTGAAGATGCGTATCCATCTGAACCAAGGATTGCTTGATCAATTGTTCTTTATCCAGATTAAAAGTTTTGTTATTCATATTCGCTCACTGGTTACTCTTAATAATCAAAATTAAATTGGTGTTTTTTCTTATAAATTCAAGAATCGTCTTGAATGGAAATAAACCGTTCAATTTCACGCCGATCGCGCTTGGTTGGACGGCTGCTTTTGGTAAAAAATGGCTGCGGTTGCGCTTTTAATCTGGCTGCCAGCAATTCCCGTTGCTTCTGGCTTTCTTCGGTTTCTCCATAGAGCTGCTGTGCCTGTGTTGCAGAGCCTCGTTTATTGGATAACTCTAGTATTTCAATAGTATATTGATAGTTATTAATGCGAATTATCAGTATATCCCCTACCATAACTATTTTAGCAGGTTTTACGCGATGGCCGTTTAAAGTGACCCGTCCACGATTAATTGCTTCAGCTGCCAATGAGCGTGTTTTAAAAAAACGCGCCGAAAACAGCCATTTATCAATACGATATTTCTCTACTTTGTCATCTTGTTGCATTGTAAATTTAATCTACTATATCAGTGTTAATTTGAATCTTATTTTGTAAAGCCGTATGAACAGGGCATTGATTGGCGATTTCCAGCAACCGGGCGCGTTGTGCTTTATCCAGATTGCCTGTCAATTGAATGCGTCGGGTAATTACGTCCATGAGTTGCGACTGTTTTTCACATCCGGCGCAATCTTCCGCATGAATCCGGTTGTGATGCAGTTCGACTTGAATGGCTTGCAAATCAATTTGTTTGTGATTCGCATACATCCGCAATGTCATTGAAGTACAACTACCCAGTGCCGCGAGTAATAATTCGTAAGGATTGAATCCAAGATCTGCGCCACCCAGTGCAATCGGTTCGTCGCTAATGAGGCGATGATGTTGTGTCAGAATCTCCCGCGTAAATTTTTTATCACATTCTCGCACAATCACGCTGCCCTGCTCGACCGACGGATTTTCCGATTTTTCTTCTCCACCAGGAACCTGATCCTGATCCGTTTTCAAATAACGGCTCGCCCAGGCAGATAAAACCTCTGCCACATATCGTGAATCTTCAGGATTGGATAACAGATGATCCGCGCGATCCAGCGACACAAAGCTTTTGGGATGTTTGGCTGCGGTATATATCCTTGCCGCTTCGTCGATAGAAACCACGGCATCCACTGGAGAGTGAAATATCAATAGCGCCTTTTTTAGCGCTTGAACATGCGCAACAGAATTATATTTCTCTAAATCATCAATAAATTGGCGCTTAATATTAAAGCTTCTTCCACCTAATTTAACTTGCACGGATTGTTTATCCTGCAATTCACGATATGAATCTGCGAACAAATGCTTGATATGCGCCGCTGTTGCCGGTGCGCCAATGGTGACCACTGCTTGCACTGTTGGTAGATCTTGAGCCACCGCCAGTACAGCGGAGCCACCCAGACTATGTCCGATTAACAGGGATGGCGCAGCATATTGCTGTTCAAGATAATGAGCGGCGGCTAACAAATCCTGCAAATTAGAAGAGAAATTAGTATTTGAGAAATTGCCTTTACTATTCCCCAGTCCGGCAAAATCAAACCGCAGCACCGCAATTCCATGATCAGCTAGGGAAAATGCAATTCGTGCAGCAGTCGGGTTGTCTTTGGAGCAAGTAAAACAATGAGCGAATAGTGCATAGAACTTGATAGCCCCTGATGGCATTTCCAGCAAGCCCGACAAAGATTCACCTTGCAGATTCTTAAATATTGCTTTAATTCTCGGCATGGATTATTTATCTATTAGCAACAAATCATTTAAACTTTTTGAATCCGAATACTGCTGGCAAATAGTACCAAAAATAGATTAAGAAGACTTCCTGTTTCGTTGAGAAAAAATTACTTAATTTTGTTGTGACTGATTTTGAAAGAAAACATTATCCAGTACATACCCTCAGGTATTACAAACTAAGGAAACACTGATTTATTCAAACATATCGGTATGAGTTTCTGAAGTTTGATAAAACTCATCATGTTGATAATATTGGATAAACGAATGCAATCAAGCTTTTCTGACCTGGAATATGCGGCAAAGAAGAAACAAAAACACGACAGGATCGGCTTTTTGTCCGAAATCGAAGCGGTAACGCCTTGGCCCTCTCTGCTGGATGTCATTGCCCCGCACTATCCGGTTAGTGGCAAACGAGGTCACCCACCGATTGGTCTTGAGCGAATACTGCGCATGTACATTGTGCAGCAATGCTTTG
>NZ_JAYUWI010000063.1:0-41311 GCF_043753625.1 Nitrosomonas sp. | reverse complement strand
GCTGCTGGCTCGCCGGTGGCTATGCAGAACAGACAGCCTAGTTGCGCCTTGAAAACAAGAAATGAGGGTAATAATGCAAAAAATGATGCGATTCAGGTAAAAATTGGGCAAATTATCGCAATATTACATAATCACTCGGCTTGATCTCTACTGCGCGATGAATTATTCAGCGTTTCCATAAAGTTTTTTTTAGCCAAATTTCAAAAGCCTGGTGATCCTTCAAATCGTATTGCCAGCACTGAAAACCGAGTGCTTTACCCGATGCAATATTTTGTGGCTGATCATCAATGTAAATGGTTGAAACTGGATTAAGCTGATACGTTTTGATTGCGTATTGATAGATTGCAAATTCTGGTTTAAGAAAACCGACTTTAAATGACAATATTTTATGTTTAAAGTAAGAAAATTCGGGGTATGCAGTAAATATCCAGGGGCAGTGGATTGCATTGATATTTGAAATCAGAATTAATGAGTGATTATTGCTGGCAAGTTGCCGAACACAGCGCCACATGGGTTCATTTGTGGTGAAAATTTGTTGCCAGGCCTGATAAAACTGTGGCAGTGTGGCATCGCTTTCGAAGATCTTCAGTGCCCAATTCGCATAGCTTTCCGGGTCGATTAATCCGGCTTCTAATGCATCTTTCTGCTCAAGTACTTGTAGAATCCGCTCTTTGTGGTTATTAATCCTTTCGGGTATCAACTTTAGCAGGGATGATTCAAAATCAAAATCGAGTAGAACACGGCCAATATCAAACAAGAATGTTTTATGGAAGAAGGTGAGAGGAGCCTTGATGCCTTGTCGCATGTGAAATTCATTGTTAGGAACAAGTAGTAAGCGAAAAACTAAAAAGGACAAGAAATTTTTACTAAACATTTCTTGTCCTGTGATAGCTCCCCACGTATGCCGTCAGATCTTCATCTTGAACCATGAGGTCCAAGGCGGTTGCTTCACGGATACATCAGGCACATCCAGTATATCGGTGCGCACAACAGTATCACTAAAGTCCACAACCATTTTCTAATACTTGGTTCAAAGAATATAGATCTTAACAAACACCGCAGGGATTAACTTTATTTGTACAACAATTCTAACTTTCTGTCTTGATCATTTCTTCATCAACTTTCTTTATTAACGAGTTAATTCTACGCCTAAATTCATTCATGTCAAAGCCAGTTCCATTACGTAGCATGAGTAATTCATGCGTGATGCTCAGTGCTGCAATAATTGCAATACGATCAGAATCAATAACTTTTCCTTCTGCTTTGATTTCTTGAATTTTTCTGTCTAAATAAGCAGCTGAAAGTTGAATTTCTTCTCGCTCTTCGTCGGGGCAAACAACACAAAATTCACGCCCCATGATATCAAGATTCAGCGGTTTATTGTTCATTATCTGGCATATTTAAAAGTAGTGTTTCGAGCCGACCAGCTGCAACATGTATTTTCTCATTTAGTTTTTCACATTGGGCGTGCGTGGCTGCAAGTTCTTTACGTAACTTTTTATTTTCTATGCGAGTATCCTGATACAAGCGTAAAAGCAGAAAAACTTTTTCTTCTAAAGATTTCAGTTCTGTTTCCATAGAGACACTACTTTTTGAACTATTAAAAGGCTAATGAGTAACCAAATTTTAAATTCTGTTGACGTGCCTCAGTACTTGATCGCAGTCGCGATGATTGTTTTTGTTTTATGAAAGTACAGTGCCTATTTATTATTTACAGTTTGAGATGAGTACCATCACAAAAAGGAGCATTGCCGGTTTTCTTGCAAGTACATAACCAAGCCGTTTTATTCTCACTAACGCTAAATTTTTTTGGTGTGAATTCGGTATTCTTATGTGAACCATCGCAAAAAGGCTGGGATTTGCTCCGGCCGCAAGTGCACCAATAGTAGTCTTTTCCTGATTCAAGCTTGACTTCAATGGGCGAAAAAGATTGTCCTGTATTCGAAGATTGATTCATTATTATCTCTTTATCAAAGAAGGTTATTATAGTAATTAATCATCTAATTCAAATGTGCTACTGCGATTTAAAATTAGTTCTCATGCCCAATTGATATAATTATCATTCACATAGCTTAGCATTCTACAATTTCTACTAAACAATATTTCCTAACAATTTGTTTCATAATAAATTTATTGAAACGGCTTGTTATCCTAATAGCGATTACGGATGCTTAAGTATTTATCTTTAATTTTCAGTGAAAGTTTTTTATACAAACAACCTCAAGGCACTTGGGCTACCTGCATTAATATGATTCTTTTTCATCGAAGTTTGTATCTCTATTAATTGTTGTTTACTTCTAAGGATTCCGCTATCACTTAATGGAACCCGATTATCATCGACCATAATCCCGCCAAGCGTATTGGAGAAAATCTTCGCCAAGTGTGTCATTTGGTCGAACACCCTTTCTCCAAGAGCAACTCTCGGAACATCCAACAGGAACGTTATACCGTGTGTTGTGAGTGATTTTATGTTATCGGGCAAGAATGGAGATGATTCATAATTGTTGAGTGTGAACAATACATTATTATTATCATCGCGATATTTGAAAATCCCTTCCGATTCGAGCCGGAATCCAGATGCTTCTGCCAATGCCCGAATTTTTGTGCCAACAAATGCGCCGTCATCTTTACTAATGATATTAATGCCTATCATAACATCCACTTCAGCGCAGAATTTATCAAGCATTACAGCTTTTTCATGCGTACTGACAATGTCTGGACATTCTGCTGTAGCATGTACTTGCGACGCAAAATCTAGTACCAGATCCCTGAACTTGGATAAATTAACTTCACTAATAGGGCCAGCTCTATCAGCAAGCTGCAAGCAGCCTCTCAAATGACTGTAACCATCACTGTCAACATTGGATTCATTGGTGATTTCTTCCCAAGAATCATTTTTATCGCGCTGACCCAGCCAGTAAACAGGTTTCCCGAAGTCAAATTTGCTTTGAAGCAGTTTGGCGATATAGGTATTGGCAATAACCGATTCTGATCGAACGTTGACAACGTAATTTGTATTACTGTCGTAATCTAGAATGGGTGAGATGGTAGATGAATTTGTAACGGCACTGGTTGAAATATTGACAAGGGTGTTAGCTGGTGATCTCGCCGGTGATTTCTTGGATTCAATGGGGGGGAATTCGGTTTGAATAAAAGGATCGAATGGCATATCTGGCGGCGTTTTATTGAATTTTGGTTCAATACGTTGAAAGTTTTCTTCAGAATTATGAGTATCTAAAAGAATATCATCGTGCTTGTGATCAAACGCGGCTTGTACTTTACGCCGGTAACGCAGTTGTTGTAGCCAATTGAAGACAGCAACACCGGTAATAACTAGTATACCGATGATAATCAAGCTTATTTGCAAGTCACTCATATTCAATATCTCCATAATACCTCCTTGCTATCTCCTAAAAATACCGTTATGCAAAGCACAGATATCAGATTATGTCAGTTTTATACGTTCAACTACAATCATTAGATCACAGGTTGTTCATTCCGCTTTCCCAATTTAATGGCATCAGCGAGATCAACAGCCACAATTCTTGATACTCCTTGTTCCTGCATTGTAACGCCTATTAATCGTTGTGCCATCTCCATGGTTATTTTATTATGACTAATAAACAGGAATTGGGTTTGTTGCGCCATATTTTTTACTAACTCACAAAAGCGTCCAGTATTGCTGTCATCGAGTGGTGCATCTACTTCATCCAGCAAGCAAAACGGTGCCGGATTTAACCGGAATAAAGAAAAGATCAGCGCCAATGCAGTGAGGGCTTTTTCTCCACCCGATAATAAATGAATAGAGCTGTTCTTTTTCCCTGGTGGTTGCGCCGTCAATAATAAACCGTCATCGGGCATCTTATCATCACAAAATTCGAGCCGGGCTTTCCCGCCGGTAAAAATAACCGGAAAAATATCGCTTAAATAAGTATTGACCAATGTAAAAGTTTCTTGCAATCGCAATTGAGTGTCTCGATCTATTTGCTGGATAGCATTCTCCAGCGTTGCAATGGCTGTATTGATATCCTGTAATTGATTAAGTAAACTGGTTTCACGTGCGCGAGCAATCTCCAGCTCATCTAAAGCAGCAAGATTAACCGTTCCTAGCGTGGCAATTTCTGTATTAGCTTTATGGATCTCTGATTGTAATGCAGCAATATCTTTTTTTTCTGATAAGGATAACAATTGTTTCGTGTCAACGTTAGCATTGCTGATCAGTTCATCAAATTGGCTAATTGCAATATTGGCCGCTTGTTCCTTGAGTCGGGTTTGATTGATGGCATCTCGTAATACATGCGATCTTTGTTCTGATGCCATACGGGCATTTTCAATTTCACGTAAATAGCGTGCAGTATCCTCGACTTCTTGACGCGCGTGTGAGGTTGTTTGTTCAATCGATTTGCGTTGTGTCTGAGCAGCTTCTAATTGTTTATTGAAGGGAGTTTCATCAAAACCATCTTTCTCTTTGAGCAAATCGGCATAATTTCTTGTTAATTTTTGTAAATCTTCATCGATAGATTTTACGCTAAGTTCAATTTCATTAATTTTACTCTGGCAAGTCTTGACATGAAAGGCAATCTCCTGCATTTCCTTTGTTGATTGCTGAATGTCTTGTCGTTGACTGATGAGTAAACGATCGGCTGTCTCCCAAGCTAGCTGAGCTTGCTGTACATTTTCTTTAGACGTATCAATTTGCTCCAGGTTTTTTGTTAATCTTGCTTTCGCTGATTCTTGTAACGAAACCTCGTTGACGAGTGCCTGCTTGATTTCAATCAATTCAGAATTGATCTGGTCATTGCGATGAGCGCTGCGCTCATTAATTTGTGAAAGCTTTACTATCTCAAGTTGTAACTGATGCCAACGCTGCTGTATTTTTTTGCTATTCTCTTTAATTATCTGGAGGGTACGATTAAATTCAGAACACTGCTGTTCAGCTTCTACTAGAAAACCATGCTGATGATGGAGTAGAGATTCAATCTGATCAATTTCTTTTTGTAAATTAGTAAGTTCTTGTTGTCTGGACAGAACGCCATGTAATTGAGAATCCGGCGCATAAAAAGTGAAACTATTGTGCGTAATAATATGCCCCTGCCGTGTTACCAGCATTTCGCTTGAGTTTAGCATGGATCTTTTGCTGAGACCCGCTTGAACGTCCGCTATCACATATACCTTGCTTAACCAATCCTCCAGTACATTATTGGTTTCGTGCTGATCTGCCATGATATAAGCAAGCAATCTCTCACAGTTTATCTGGTTAATGGTTGGTTGATGCTTAGTATCACATGAGGTAGTCCGGGTTTGCTCAAAAACTGTCCATTTCCCAGGTGGCACCTCATCAATCCAATTCCGAATACTATCTAATTGCTCAAATTCGATGCTATTGAGCCGCTCGCGCAAAACTGCTTCCAAAGCATTTTCCCATTCAGGCTGGATTTGTATTTTTTGCCAGAGGCGAGGTAAAACATCCCATTGCTGTTTGCTTAGCCAAGCAGTTAAACTTGGATCGTTTTCCAGTTTTTGTTGCAGATTCTGCAATGCGTTGAAGCGGGCAGTTGTCTGCGATAATGTGTGTTGCAGCTCTTGAATTTTGCTAGTTATTTGCTGTTTAAATTGGGTTGCCGCAGTGAATTGGTTTTCTATGTCCTGATGTTTGCGATTTTCTTCATTCAAAGCATGTTCAGCTTGATCCATTTCTAGCTGAAGCTTAGTTAATCCGGCTGGATCAATGGATGCAAGCTCACTCTGCTCTTTCAGTAAACGGGCGTATCGTGCTTCAAGCTGCTGGATATTTTTTTCAGCATGGGAAATGTGGCTGTATTCAAGTTGATTAGCCTGTTCGGTTAAAAGAAGATTATGCTGACATTTGTTTAATTTTGCTTGGCAAGCGAGGGAATTCGCTTCAATGACAGGAAGTTTTTTGCTTCCTTCATCATTCTTGATGATACTTTGTTGATGATTTAATTCCGCTTTCGTTCTTTCCTGACGCCAATGCGCTAGGTTTTCTAATTTAACTTTTCTTAATTCATTGTTTCTTTCCAGTTGATTTTCAGCTTCCTGAATTTGGTGTGTTAAACGGTCAATTGTGTTTCTCAGGTAATTTATCTCTTGCTTCAGGCGTCCTATTTCAGCATCGTTAGCATACAATTGCCCTTGTAATTGGAGCAGTTTGTCATTGACGGTATATTCTTTTATTCGGGTTTTCTCATATTCTCTTTCTGCATTGTGTTGATTCGTTAGCGTAATCTCCAATTCGGCTTCAAGTCCTTGAATTTCATTTTTTGCGTGCGTTCGTTGGTCAATTGCATCGGTTCTCCGCTGCAGCCACAATATGGATTGTGATCTCTGCAATTTTTCTTGCAATGACTTATATTGCTGGGCGATTTTTGCCTGAATTTCGAGATGTTGCAGCTGAAATTCTAATTCTTGACAAAGATCTGCTAAGCGTGTGAGATTTTTCCGAGTTTCTACAAGACGTAAGAAAGTTTCCTGTCTTCTCTCTCGATATTGGGAGATTCCTGCGGCTTCTTCCAGAAAACTTCTTAATTCTTGAGGTTTTGCCTCAATAATCCGTGAAATCATGCCTTGCTCAATAATTGCATAACCTCGACCTCCGACCCCAGTGCCTAGGAAAAGATCGTAAATATCACGTCGCCGTACTTGCAAGTTATTAATATAATAACTTGAGATACCATCGCGCTGAAGCACACGTTTAATAGCGATTTCTGAATAACTAGACCATTGTCCGGTTATTTTGCTTAGGTGATTGTCGAATACTATTTCAACACTGGCGCGCCCAACAGCTTTCCGGTTATCTGATCCAGCGAAAATAACATCTTGCATCGAGTCTCCTCGTAAAGCAGATGCTTTGGATTCACCCAGAACCCATCGTACCGCATCAATAATGTTTGATTTTCCACAACCATTGGGACCCACGATACCTACTAGATCTTGGGAAACAGAAATTACAGTTGGATCGACGAATGATTTGAAGCCGGCGAGTTTGATATGGGCTAAGCGCAATTTTTTTTATGAGATAAGGCAGTTATAATAGAAAAAGTACATAGCACGAACCATTTATTGTAACTGAATTAATTTAAACATGAGCATGAAGAATGACCAGTAAACCTAAGAAGAAGCTTGAGACATTTCCGAATCCATTTGTAGACCGGGATTATCATATCCATATGGAAATTCCTGAATTTACCTGTTTGTGCCCCAAAACGGGGCAGCCCGATTTTGCAACCTTAATACTGGACTATATTCCAGATAAAAAATGTGTTGAGCTGAAAAGCCTCAAGCTTTATATCTGGTCATACCGAGACGAGGGGGTATTTCATGAAGCGGTTACTAATAAAATTCTCGATGATCTCGTTGCAGCTTTAAAGCCAAGATATATTCGATTAGTCGCACGCTTTTACGTACGTGGCGGAATTTTCACCAACGTTACAGTTGATTATCGAAAAGCAGGGTGGCAGAAAAAACCAACAGTTTTACTTCAAGAATTCAATAGCCAGTCGAATATTCGGGAGTAATTCTTAATACTTTACTTGCAGTACATTATGTAACATAATAATAATATACAAAATTTAATTGATATAGATATTTTTTTATGTAAAAAATAGTTTGCAAAGATCAAAAATTTATATATCCTGTCAGTTGGTATGGATATAAAAATAGTATATATAAATGATTTTAAAAAGAAATAGCCTTTTTGTTTTACTGATACCACTACTTTTCTGGACTTGTACATTTATATCGCTGGATGCATTTGCGGAGAAATTAGTACAAGACAAGATTCAGTATCATACAAATTTGTGGAGTCGCTTACAAAACGGTTTTGTACTGGCACTACCGCCCGACAATAAAATAATTCACAGAATAGGTACCTCCTATTCGCAGAATCCGGAATTGTTTAATCGTATTATTGCGAACAGTGAACGGTATCTTTTTTATATTGTGGAGGAAGTAGAACGCCGGGGTATGCCGATGGAAATTGCGTTGATCCCGGTCATTGAAAGTACTTACAATCCTCTGATTAAGTCTAATAGCCAAACTGCCGGTTTGTGGCAATTTCAACCAGAAACAGGACGAATCTTTGGGTTAGTGCAAAACGTTTGGCATGACGATCGCCGTGACATTGTTGCATCAACTCAGGCGGCTCTTGATTATCTTCAATATCTTTATCAGAAATTTGATAATTGGAAGTTGGCCATTGCGGCATACAATTTAGGTGAAGGTGCAGTAAGTAAAGCATTATCTAGGAATATTCATAAAGGCAGATCAGAAAATTTTTATGACTTAAATCTGCCTATTGATGCAAAGCACTACGTATATAAGTTGTTGGCGGTTAAAGATATCATTGTTAATTCTAAAAAATATGGTGTGCAAATTCGACCAATAGCGAATCGACCGTATTTTGACCAAATTAAAATACATGAACCGATCGACATCTCATTAGTTACCCGTCTAGCAAACATTTCTGAGGTTGAATTTAATGCCTTAAATCCGGCCTATAATCGCTATGTCATTAAAGTGTCTGATGCACCCCGTACTTTATTATTACCGAAAATCAATAAAGAGATCTTCTTAAGAAATCTGGAAACTTATCAAGATCCGCGAGTGTCATGGCAGATCTATCGCGTCAAGAAAGGTGAGAATATAAATGAAATTGCAGACAGACATTGTACTACCGTAAGGCAATTAAAGGCAATTAACGGAATTGCCAGACATAAAAATATCACGCTTGGGCAGAAAATTCTGGTTCCGCATGATGTGACTGAGAATCAGGCCGATGATATTGCACGAAAGAAGAAACAGTTACAAAATTATCAGTCGAATGTTTATGTCGTAAAAAAAGGCGATACTCTGTATGAGATTGCAAAGCGGTATGGTACAACCGTTGATCAAATTAAATCATGGAATGATAGTGATGAGAATCTATCCATTGGCCAGAAACTGGTGATTGTGAAAAGTTAGTTGCAACAAACACTTTACCTGTTCAGACAGTTCTCAGAAATTCGACAGCCCAACTGACACCGAATCCGGTGATTTCACTGTCCACAGCGCCCAAGCCATCTTTATGACTACTGGCAGATAAATCCATGTGTAGCCAGGGTGTATCGTTAACAAATCGTCGCAGAAAACATGCGGCGAGAATATGATCGAATTCTCCGCCTATCTCACATTGTTTGATATCTGCAACATTGCTTTCAAGACTTTCTTCATAATCAACGTCCATTGGGAAAAGGCAAACACGTTCACCGCTTCTTTGGCCTGCGGAAAAAGCCTTCTGGGACAAATCGTCGCGATTACTAAAAATGCCACTATAACGTGATCCCAGAGCGGTTTTCATGCTGCCGGTTAGGGTAGCGAAATCGATGATCAGATCTGGTTTTAATTTACTCGCCAATGTTAAGGTATCTGCTAGTACCATACGTCCTTCAGCATCGGTGTGGACTATTTCAATTGATAGTCCACTCAGTGCTGAGATGATGTCATTCTGCTTATAAGCGCGTGGACTGATATGATTCTCTGCTATCGCCAGCCAACAGTCAATTTTGACTGGGATTTCAGCTCGCGTGGCAGCAAGCAGAATACCCAGTGCGACAGCAGAACCATTCATGTCCTCGTGCATGCCCTGCATATGCCGGGCTGGTTTCAAATTATGGCCACCGGTATCAAAACAGATGCCCTTTCCGACAATGGCGATATTTTTATTCTGTGTATGCTGTTTACAGTGATGTTGCAGATGAACAATGACAGCATCTTCGGAATCACTGCCTTGTGCAACAGCAACAAAAGCGCCTGCACCGATTTCCTTTAGTTTGTTTAAATCATATTCCTGATATCTCCAGCCTTCATTCTCAGCTAGTTTCTTAATTTGCTGGCGATAGGTTTTTGGTGTTAGTTCGTTTGCTGGTAATGCGGTTAAGCCACGCGCTAATAAATTTCCCTCAGCCAGTGCGCGTTGCAGGGTAAAGCTACCAGCATCTTTATAACCATATAAATAAATTTTATCCAATGGTTTTCTAATTGGCTTACTTTTACGTACGGGAAGGGCGGCGCCATTGACCCAGGTGGCGTAGACGGCCAATTCAGAAAAATCTTTTCGTTGTTGAATCGTGCCATAGACATTAATATGTATTTCGGAAGGGTTTTCTGACAGAAGCAATTTAAGCGCTTTCCGCACGCAGGTTTGTTGATCGAACACGGTCTTGCTTGTATCTAGCATGACCCAAGCACATAATTCACCCTTCTCAAGATTCGCACTCACTGGCGTATTACTTAGATCAGTCAATTGCATTTCACGTCGCAACAACAGCTTTCTCAGTGGCTCTTCACCAGTGATATCGAACTTCTTGGGGATTTTTTCTAATTTGGGGAGTATTACGAGAATATGTGATGCTTTAATAGATTGATCGATAGGTGATATATTTTGGAAAAGTGATGCCAGCATTGAAAGCTTTCCTGTTGAATATTATTTTTTGAATGACAATACCGGACGTCATTGCATAAAAATGGTTATTGATAATCTTGTTATTATATACGCCTTATACGCATTACGGCTGAGATAGCCTGTAGCGAATGGACTTTATTCTGATTCTAATGAGGAGTATCAACTAAGAATGCGCCAATATCTTGAGCTAATGCAGTATGTTATGAATCATGGGCATCAAAAATCTGATCGAACAGGTACCGGCACACTCTCAGTTTTTGGCTATCAAATGCGTTTTAATTTAGCCGATGGTTTTCCTTTAGTGACAACCAAGAAGTGCCATTTGAAATCTATTATCCACGAATTATTGTGGTTCTTGCAAGGCAATACAAATATCGGCTATCTCCGCGAGAAAGGGGTATCCATATGGGATGAGTGGGCTGATACGAATGGTGATCTTGGTCCGATATATGGTCATCAATGGCGATCCTGGACAACAGCAGATGGTCAGCATATCGATCAGCTTAAGCAGGTCATCGAACAGATTAAAAGCACACCTGATTCACGGCGCATGCTTGTTTCTTCATGGAACGTAGGGGATTTACAAAAAATGCGATTACCCCCATGCCATGCATTTTTTCAGTTTTATGTGGCGGACAATCGATTATCGTGTCAACTTTATCAACGCAGTGCTGATATTTTTCTCGGCGTGCCTTTTAATATCGCATCGTACGCATTGCTTACTTTAATGATTGCGCAAGTCTGCAACCTTGAAGCGGGGGATTTTGTGCATACCTTAGGTGATGCGCATCTATATCTGAATCATCTTGATCAAGCACGCGAGCAGTTAAAGCGTGAGCCGCGGTCATTGCCGGTTATGCAATTAAATCGAGATATCAGCGAGATATTGGATTTTAGCTATGAGGATTTTACTTTGGAAAATTATGATCCTTATCCGGCTATCAAGGCACCAGTAGCTGTATGACGTCATTGCGTCTATCCCTATTAGTAGCCATGGCAAGAAATCGCGTGATCGGCAGGAATAATAAATTACCTTGGCATTTGTCGGCCGATTTGAAGCATTTTAAGTTCCTGACGATGGGACAAACCATTTTGATGGGACGTAAAACATATGAATCTATTGGTAAACCTTTGCCCGGTAGGATTAATATTATTATCACGCGTCAGGCAGGATATGAAGTGCCCGGAGCGATTGTGGTTAATTCGATTGACGATGCGCTTCTAATGTGCGAAAAAAATAGATCGATCAATGGTGAGAATTTTATCATTGGGGGCGAAGAACTTTACCGGCAAACCCTTAAAATTTGCCAGCGCATGTATATTACCGAGATACAGAGAGATTTTGAGGGGGATGTTTGCTTTCCAGAATTTGATCCCAACGAGTGGGAGGAAACACAACGGGATAAGCATATTTCAGAAAACGACACCAATCTGGAATACCATTTTGTCATCCTTGACCGTAAGGTAAGTGCAATTTAACTGTTGCTTTGACGGATTTTTGCACTGGTAATGGAAAAAATGGTGAAGTGCGCTGAGGCTACTTCACCATTTTTATATAGGACTGCCGATCGATCAGCTATTAATAAGGAATACTTAGATCACTTTCACATCGGGTAAAGGAAACCCATTAAAATTACTGGCGTAGGCAGTCGTATAAGCACCCGCGTTGGGTATATAAATGAAATCACCTTCCTGCATGTCGTTAGGTAGCATGAGATCATGCATCAGAATATCGACTGAATCACAAGTTGGGCCAGCAACAGACCAGGGAATATCGTTACCTTTTCGATCAGTCAAGATTTCATAGCGTAACCCTTCAGTAATTTCTATGACACCACCAAACATGCCTGCATCCCAATACATCCATCGTTTTCCATTCCGGGTTGCTGTGCCCACCACTCGGCAAACAAAATAAGCTGAATCGGATACTAAATAACGGCCAGGCTCTGCCATGATACGGATATTGTCCGGTAAATCAGCAATGGCATCGTTGATGACTTCAGCAATGATTTCAATCGAAGGGATGGGTTTGATATGGCGAACCGGGTAGCCGCCACCAATATTAAGCAGCCGAGGATTTAAGCCCACATGTTTCATATCAGCAAAAACTTTTTTGGCACGTTCAATACCGACCCGCCAATTCTGCGGGTTACGACACTGTGAACCCACATGAAATGTAACGCCAGTCAAATCTGCATTAAGCTTTACCGCTTCTTGAATGATTTCATTAATGTCGGCAAGATGCGTACCGAATTTTCCCGCTAATGGCCAATCACTGCCGATATTCGGCGTGTCGATGCGTAAATACATCTTGGCATCGGGTTTGACACTGACAATTTTGCGCAATTCTTCAATGCTGTCTAGCACATACCATTCAACGCCTTTCTTCGCAGCGTATTCGAGATAGGCCCGGGATTTCATCGGGTTGCTATAAAATATTTCAGCGGCAGATACACCCAGCTTCATTAACAGATCAAGCTCGGCTATAGAGGCAATCTCAAAGCCAGCACCTTCTTCAATGAGTGTTTTCAATACACGCTCATCGGGATTGGCTTTAACTGCATAATGCGGATGGACTCGTGGCATGGCAGCTTGAAAGCGCCGGGTTTTTTGCCGGACGATGTTACGGTCAATCAGTAAAAAAGGGCGTTGATAGCCTTTCTTTAGTTCATTTTGAACGTACTTAAAATTCAGACTATTTTCAGGATGGGTGTCAAACAGGACTTCAGATTGATCGGATTTCTGAAGTGTAGAGGGAAATATATGCATGGGTGTCTTCCTTTAAAAATGGCTACGTCACAGGAATATGAACATTGACTAAATCAACTGCAGCAAAAAAGTTCTTGATACTTTTCATGATGACCTCCTTATCGGTAAGTTAGCTTGTTTTAAATTTTCACGCATTATAGTCTGCATTTCAGGCAAATCAAGTATTTTTTTATATGAGAATTAATTTTTATATAGTGCAAATTAGGTATTTTAAAACAATGCATTATGCAATTGCTTTTTATGCGGGATTGGACGGGTATTTTTCAATAAAGTTTAGGCAATTCTTTTTAAATGGACGACTGGTTTCAACACTATGAAATATGGTCTATTTTATTTTTTATATTAGAGTACTCCCTGAGTAATGATCAATTCCATTGCAACTTCAAATAACCATTTGTCTTTTCATTAAACCTGAAATGGATAAGATTTTTTCCTTGGCGGATTGACTGTTGTCTCGAATGAAGTTTGAATGGCCCAGCGGCAGAAAGCGATTTCTCAATTTTTAGCCGTCCTGCGCGGGGTGAGAAAATCGTCAATTCATAGCGGCCAGGGCTGATTTTCCGTAATAATGGAGCAAATGGCTTAGCCAGTGGTTCACCGATGAATACGCCTTGCCCCGGCCAGGCTACACTTTTCCAATATGCCTCAATGGCAGTGGCACCCAATGCATAATGAAACATGGCAACCGCGGGGGAAGGAAATTTTTGTGGATAGCTGCAAGGCTCAACAACTGTCCCATAACTCGCTGTGGCGCCAGCCTCCAGCCAACGCAAACTGCTCATTTGAGAAGAATCGGTCAGCATGCCGCCGGCCGATGTTAAATGATCCGCTAATGCGCCGGGTAGAAAACCAAGTGTCTCCAGCATGGGTACTGCAACTAATCCAGTAAAGTAAAAAAGAATGTCTTGATGATCAGAAATGAAATTGTTTTCCAGTATCTGTAGAGAAAAAACACCGGCCAGATCCTTTGCGGTCTGTGCATAACTCATTGCGCGATTATTCCGCGTTTTGTCCGAAGTGCTGAGTAAATAAGCTTGACCATTTGGAAAGCTGTGATCGGAAGCGATGCCTCGGTCTATCAATGCCTTGACATGTTCAAAGGAGATCCCTGCCAGCATCATGGCAGGCCGAAGTTTATAATCAGTGGCTGGATACTGGCTTTGCGCATTGAAATAAGGGCTAAGTGCTGTCGGTGCGCATTCTGTGGAACAATATTTTTTATCGAAACCCAGCGCCAATGCGGAAGTCAAAGACATACAGCCCACCCGGTAGGGGCTGGTCCAAGCAACCGCGTAAGCTTGTACGTGACCAGGGGTAAGCTGATCAATCGTTGCTTTCAGTTGTTGAAATTCTTTCGGTGTCATCGCACTGCGTTCGGATGAAAAGCGCAGATGAATCATGTTGCTTTCAGGGATACGCCGTGCTTTCTGGTAGTAGCTACCAATTTGCCGGGATAAGGGATCGTCATCATTGACGATGACCGCAATGTCTTCCGGCATGAACCCGGTATGGGGTAAGGAGATTCGTGTTTGCGCTTCCGCAGAAAAAGCTGCAGAAAATTGAATAAGCATTAAAAGAACGGAAAGTCGTCTGATCCGCTTTAAACTTTCGCGTAGCAACATCATAAAAGAGTCCCGCACATCCACATCAGTTGTTGACTGACACACTTTATATTTTTGGCAATGTGACACCCTGCTGGCCTTGGTATTTGCCGCCGCGATCTTTGTAAGAAGTTTCGCAGACTTCATCCGATTCAAAAAAAATAACTTGTGCGACCCCCTCGTTGGCATAAATTTTAGCAGGCAGGGGGGTTGTGTTAGAAAATTCCAGAGTGACGTACCCTTCCCATTCCGGTTCAAATGGGGTGACATTGACGATAATGCCGCAGCGGGCATAGGTTGATTTACCCAAACAGATTGTCAGCACATTGCGTGGGATGCGGAAATACTCAACGGTGCGGGCCAGCGCAAAAGAATTGGGTGGAATGATGCACACATCACTTCGGACATCAACAAATGAATTGGAGTCAAAATTCTTCGGATCGACGATAGTGGAATTGATATTGGTAAATAACTTAAATTCATCCGAGCAACGGATATCGTAACCATAGCTTGAAGTGCCATAGGAAACAATCCGTTGATCGTTTTTCTGACGAATCTGATCGGGTTCGAAGGGTTCGATCATGCCATAGGTTTGCGCCATGTGACGTATCCACTTATCTGATTTAATCGTCATTCCTTAGCCTTTTTAGTTATCTTCCATTATGATCTTGGCGAATAGTCCTGAGTGATCTTCAGCGGATGCAGCCACTTTAACGGCGATTCGCCGTGCGATCAGCCGATAGATATCGGCTATTTTACCGTCCGGTTCAGCGACCACGCTCGGTTTACCCATGTCCGTATGTTCGCGAATTTTGATATCGAGGGGTAACGCACCCAAGAATTCCACATCATAGTCTTGGCACATCCTTTCACCGCCGCCGGTTCCAAATATCGGTTCTGTGTGTCCGCATTGAGAACAGGTATGCGTGCTCATGTTTTCCACAATGCCAAAAATCGGAATCCCAACTTTTTCAAACATTTTCAATCCTTTGCGCGCGTCGAGCAAAGCGATATCTTGTGGTGTAGTAACAATGACAGCGCCGGTTACGGGTATTTTTTGTGCAAGCGTGAGTTGAATGTCGCCGGTGCCCGGTGGTAAATCCACAATCAAATAATCCAGATCTTTCCAGTTGGTGTCATTGAGTAACTGTTGCAATGCCTGTGTAACCATCGGGCCGCGCCAAACCATCGGCGTTTCAACATCAATCAGCAAGCCAATGGACATGGCTTGGATACCATGCGCCAGAACGGGTTCCATAGTTTTGCCATCGAGCGATTCCGGGTGGCTTGTGATTCCCAGCATTTGCGGTTGTGATGGGCCATAAATATCCGCATCCAGAATCCCCACGACCGCACCTTCCGCCGCCAATGCTAATGCCAGATTAACCGCAGTTGCCGATTTGCCGACACCGCCCTTGCCGGATGCCACCGCAATGATATTTTTAACGCCAGGAATTAACTTGACACCTCCTTGTACGCTGTGAGGGATGATTTTGCTGCTGACCATGACTTGGATATTTCCAATGTCCGGTATTGATTTCAGTGCATCAACAATTTGTTTTTGGATAGTATCTTTGACACTATTTGCTGGATAACCTAGTTCGACTTCCAGGGATACATTGCTTTGATCAACCTGAATATTACGTACGGTCTGCGAGGTCATGTAATCCTTGCCCGTTGTGGGATCAATCACTTGCTTGAGTACAGATTGTATTTGTTGCTCGGAAATAGTCACTACAAACTCCTTTTTACAGCCAATTAATGATTAATAATTTAATAAGGGGATGGTAACAAATATCAGGAATGCCCACACAGTTTGTTACAATTCACCTTTATCTAATCTGATTTCATGAGAGTTAATGAATAAGCGAAAAATTCTGGTTACCTCTGCGCTGCCTTATGCCAATGGCAGTATTCATTTAGGCCATTTGGTGGAATATATTCAAACGGATATCTGGGTACGATTTCAGAAAATGCGCGGGCATACGGTTTATTATGTGTGTGCGGATGATACGCATGGCACACCGATCATGTTGCGTGCGGAGAAAGAGGGCATAACACCAGAAGCATTGATCGCGCGCGTACACGATGAGCATTCGGCCGATTTTGCCGGCTTTCATATCCAATTTGATAACTATTACAGTACGCATTCGCCGGAAACACGTCATTTCTCCGAAGTCATTTACGGCAAACTCAAGGCTGCCGGATTGATCGCAATACGCGGTATCGAACAACTCTATGATCCGGTTAAAAACATGTTTTTGCCCGACCGGTTTGTCAAAGGAGAATGCCCGAAGTGCGGCGCCAAAGATCAGTACGGCGATTCCTGTGAAGCCTGCGGTGCGGCCTACACGCCAGCGGAACTGAAAAATCCCTATTCGGCTGTCTCCGGTGCCAAGCCAGTCAAGAAATCATCGGAACATCATTTCTTTAGCTTGTCCGATACGCGTTGTGCTGATTTTTTGCGGCGCTGGACCCGCGAAGCCGACCATTTGCAGCCGGAAGCAGCAAATAAAATGCGTGAATGGTTGGGCGAAGCGGGGGAGAACAAGCTATCCGATTGGGATATTTCGCGGGATGCGCCTTATTTTGGTTTTGAAATACCCGATGCGCCGGGCAAGTATTTTTATGTCTGGCTGGATGCGCCGATTGGCTACATGGGCAGCTTCAAGAATCTATGCGCTCGCGAGCGCATAGATTTTGACGAATTCTGGCAGCAACCATCGGATACCGAGCTGTATCATTTTATCGGCAAGGATATTTTGTATTTCCATGCTTTATTTTGGCCTGCGATGCTGGAAAATGCGGGTTACCGGACACCCACGAAGATTTTCGCGCATGGCTTCCTCACCGTGAACGGTGAAAAAATGAGTAAATCCCGTGGCACGTTCATTACCGCGGAAAGTTACCTGAAGCAAAGTCTGAATCCGGAATGGCTGCGCTATTATTACGCGGCCAAACTCAACAGCACGCTGGAAGATATTGACCTGAATCTGGAAGATTTTGTCGCGCGGGTCAATTCGGATTTGGTCGGTAAGTTTATTAATATCGCCAGCCGCTGCGCCGGTTTTATCAGTAAACGGTTTGACGGCAAACTTGCGGATGGTGCGCAGTATCAACAATTGCAATCCTTGGTGAATGAACGTTTTGCTACCTGGCGGCCCGATTCCATTGAAAAAGCGTTTGAAGAAAGAGAGTTTTCATCTGCGATTCGCCAGATCATGAAATTCGCCGACGAAGCAAATGAAATGATTCACGAACTGGCGCCCTGGGAAATTGCCAAGAATCCCGATCGAGGAGAAGAGTTACAGCGAGTTTGCAGTCTAGGGATACAACTTTTCTATGTGCTATCGCGTTATCTGAAACCTATCTTGCCGGAAACAGTGAAACAGATTGAGCTTTTTCTCAACTGTGGAGCACTATCCTGGCCTGAACTACGGGAAGGTCAACCGGTTTCGGATTTGTTATTGCCTGCCGGGCACACAATCAATGTTTATCAGCATTTGATGACACGTATTGACGCCAAACAAATTGATGCATTGATCGCAGCCAATATGCAAAGCCTGGCACCCGTTGCTCAAGCCCATTCTCCTGCGCGGCATGCAGAAAAACAGCAACACGCTGCGACATCGATTGCCGACACGATTTCGATTGATGACTTCAGTAAGATCGATTTACGTGTGGCAAAAATCGTCAATGCCGAACATGTGCCGGGGGCGGACAAATTACTGAAATTGACGCTGGATATTGGTAATGAACAGCGCACGGTTTTTGCCGGTATCAAATCGGCGTATGACCCGGAACAATTGAAAGGGCGCTACACAGTGATGGTTGCGAATCTTGCGCCGCGCCAAATGAAATTCGGACTATCGGAAGGCATGGTGCTGGCAGCCGGTGGTGGCAATCCGGGCGAATTGTTCATTCTTTCTCCCGACGCAGGCGCGCAACCCGGAATGCGTGTTAAATAACCGGTATCCTTTGTATGGAATTGCAAGGTATCGCGGAACACATCAAACAAAGAGAACTGGAATTATTGCAAACGAATTGGAGAGCAAATCCCGCTCTGATCAATGACTGGTTATCCGCAGACTTTGAAGAGATCGGCAGCGATGGGCAAGTCAGTCAAAGAGTTGACGTGGTCAATTGGTTGTTGAATAAGGATAACGCTATTCAATGGTCGCTCACGGATTTTAGAATTAAAGTGTTAACGAATGGCTTGATAATGGCTGTCTATTTTGCAAAAAAATGCAATGATCCGAGCAGCACCAGCAAGGGGTCGATCAGAACATCGATCTGGCAGCATCAAGGGGATCATTGGAAAATAGTATTTCATCAGGCAACTAAGCGATTAGAAGCCTAAGCGCAATGGATCAGGAGAATACATTGGAACTCAACGAAGAACAGCAATTCAACGAAATTAAAACCAGTCTTGCAATGGTTAAACAACGCATTGTCGATACCTGCCAGCGAATTGGGCGCGATCCTGCCAGTGTGCGGCTTCTGCCTGTCACCAAAACAGTACCGGCGGAAAGATTGCGCATTGCCTTTGCTGCGGGTTGTCTCGAAATGGGGGAGAACAAAATTCAGGAAGCGCGTGAAAAATCTGAAGTGATGAAAGATTTAGCGATTAAATGGTCGATCATTGGTCATTTGCAAACCAACAAAGCCAAATATCTGGCACGTTTTGCCAATGAATTCCAAGCGCTCGATAGCCTGAAAGTCGCCGAAGAACTCGACAAACGTTTGCAAAATGAAGGACGCGCGATTGACGTCTTTGTGCAGGTGAACAGCTCCGGCGAAGCCAGCAAATTCGGTTTGGCACCGGAAGATGTGCGCACTTTTGTCATGGAATTGCCCAACTTCTCATCGCTGCGCATCAAAGGACTCATGACACTGGCGATTTTTTCTGCCGATCACGACCGGGTGCGCGAATGTTTCATCAAAATGCGCGAAATCCAAGCCATGCTGCGTCAGGAAGCACCGGCCGGTTTGTCATTCGACGAACTTTCGATGGGCATGTCGGGAGACTATGAACTGGCGATCGAGGAAGGTGCGACGGTGGTGCGTGTCGGACAAGCGATTTTCGGGAAACGGCCGCTACCGGATAGTCATTACTGGCCAGGATTGGGTTAAGCGGGATCTTTCTGGACAACGATTTTGTCGCGTTCAATGATTTGCTTAAATGCTTCGCTGGTCGTTGCCCAATCCACCAAATCAACTTTATAAGGTAAATTTGATTCGGCAAAAGCTTCGGCCAGTCGTGAATTCAGATCCAACCCCATCATTAGTCACGCCTTTGACAATGCATTGGACTTTCAGTACATTTGCCCTCCATGATCAAAGTATTCATCAGCTACAGCCACGATTCCGACGAGCACCGCGAGTGGGTGCTCGGTTTATCCGAGCGTCTGCGTGCCAATGGCATTGAGACGATTCTTGATCGCTATGTCAGAAACGATTCCCCGCCGGGGGGCTGGCCACGCTGGATGTCGAATTCGCTGGATGAGACGACGCATGTGTTGTGCGTTTGTACGGAAACCTATTACCGCCGTTTCCACGGGCACGAGGTTCCAGGCAAAGGTAAGGGCGTGGATTGGGAAGGCACGATGATAGCGCAAGAGCTCTACGATGCGCGCTGTGTTTCAAACAAATTCATCCCGGTGCTGCGTAGCTCAACCGACGAACTGCACATTCCAAAACCGCTAAGGCCACGAACCCATTATGTGTTGAACACCGAAGGCAACTACCAAGTGCTTTATGATGACTTGTTGGATCAAGGCGGTGTGGAACCGGGTCCTGTCGGTCCGCCAAAAATAAAACCTCGCGCGATTGGCACGCCGATAACTTTTGATACACAACCACAAAGAACCGCATCGCAAGCGCACACGCGTGACAAAAAATCTCTTGACCATTCTGGCGATTTGGATCAAGTCGATCAAAAAAGCAAACCAATACGTAACCCAGAATACCTATTGGGTTTGTTAGATAGAAAACCACAACATGTGCATTTTGATGGCCAGATTCCTGAAAAGCGACCTATTGACGAAGGAAAAGCTTACGGATTTTGTATTTTCGGTCCCCGGAATGAATGGCCTAACGCTGTGCGATTTACACTGTCGCATTTACTTGAAGAACATAAGATTTCTTATTCCAAACAATCTCCAGAAATAAAACCACTGGAAACCAGACTAAATCTGACTGATGGAAGTGCAGAATTGTTATCAATAGGAGAAACTCATTTGTGGAAGCTTTTGGGGCGCCAATTAAACTGCCGCTCTGAAGAAACAGATATTTTGAAGACGCTTCAGAGTAAAGAAGAATCACATATTTTCTTCCGCGAATTGGCCGGGGACGAAGTTAAAAATCATAACTTTATCGCCGGAGTGCTTTTGGCATGGTCAAAGTTAACATTTGGCGTCAATTCCCACAGTCATTTTCTCCTGCTGATTTGTGAATCGGATTACCTGAGCGATTCAATGTTTGGCTGGTTATTTCATAAGCGATCATCTTCCAGATGGTATCAGGATCTACAAAAGCTATTATCCCGTCACCAGTTAGAAAATTCGTTGCTGCCAACACTATGTTCACCAACCGTTGCCGTGGATGTCGAAGATTGGTTCAAAAATCGTAATGAAATACCCGAGCAGTTACGTATCACGATTCGGAAAGCGCTGTCCAAGCATTCAGCCATCCCGCTTGGAGATTTGAAAGAAAAAATATTCCCGTTATTACAAAACCACCATTCAACTCGAGAGTAACCCACCATGTCGATCATTCTACAACCTCATTATTATTCAGGTCGCGGCAAGGATTTAAAGCCGGAAAAATGGCGTAGCCTACCCGGATTCAACCCCGACGATTTGACGCATCCAAAAGATTATCTGGCTCCGGCGGGTTTGGTTTCCGCTGTCAATGTGGCACTGGAGCTGGGTATGCCGCTGTTGCTGACCGGCGAGCCGGGTTGCGGCAAGTCGCAGCTGGCTTATAGCCTGGCTTGGGAATTGGATCATCCGCCAAATCCGGATGATGCTTGGCAAAAACCGCTGGCTTTCACCGTCAAATCGGATACGCAAAGCCGTGATTTATTTTATCACTTTGATACCTTGGGGCGATTCCGTGCCACGCGCAGGGATGGTGAAAATGACGATCCGCGGCGCTTTTTGCGTTTTGAAGCGCTCGGCATGGCGATCTTGCAAGCATTGGGGATAGACGTAGTCAGCAAGCTCGGATTGTACGATTGTCTTGACGTATCGGGCGAATCGCAACCGATTGCAGAACCGCGGCGCTCGGTGGTGTTAATCGACGAAATCGACAAAGCGCCGCGCGAGGTGCCGAATGACATTCTGAACGAAATCGAACGCATGAGTTTTGATATTCCGGAATTGTTCGAAACCGCGCGCAAGAAAACCACGATATCGTTGCAAGCGGCAGCAATGCGGCCGATCGTGATTATCACCAGTAATCGCGAACGCGAATTGCCGGACGCTTTTCTGCGCCGCTGCGTGTATTTCCACCTCGGCCTGCCCGCTTTTCGCAGCAAACCGGGCAATACGGCAGCTGGCGCCGCAGGGAATGCGGAAGGCGGCGATGTCAACATCGAAAGCATTATCGAGAAGCGCTTGAATATCAAAATCCCCAGCGAAGAGACTGTGCCGAATGCGCAGAAAAGCGTGTGGGCGGCGGGGATTTCTTTTTTCCATTATCTACGTAGCGAAGGGCAATTGGAAAAACAGCCGTCGATTGCAGAATTGTTGAATTGGATGCAATTGCTGCAGAAACGCAGCCAACGGCTGACCGAAACGCCGTACCTGAGCAATGCAGCATGGCTGGAAGTCTTTACTGCCAGTGCCGGTGTAACCTTATTTAAGCGCAAGGAAGATCAAGAACACCTCCATCAATTAATCGACCGCTGGAAAGAGCGGCCGGTCGCCTAACCTAACCTTAGCTAACCGAATTCCGTGGATAGCCGAGAATTTTATTATTCCCACATCGATGAATTGGGTGCGTTGTTGCGCGCCGAAGGCATGGCGCACGGTGTCGATGTTTGGCTGTCGGTCGCGCGCTTGCTTAATCGGTTGCAACAGCAAGATAAGCTGCCAAAAGAAGCCAGCGAATTGGCACCGCTGCTGGGGCCGCTGTTTTGCCGGAATCCGGAGGAGCAAGCGCGTTTTTCGGTGCTGTTTGAACAATGGCTGAAAGGCGAGAACAAATCATCCCTGGCAACGGAAAACCGCATCAGCTCACCAGGCCGAAGTGCCTTCGTTGCCGCGCAAGAAGCCGCGCAAAAAACGCAAAAAATCTGGATTATGGGCGGCATCGCGCTGATCGTTTGCATGATCACCGTATTCTTGGTCAAGACACCGGACTGGTTTCTGCCAAAACCACCGTCGCCGCCGATCATAGAGCCCTTCAAAGATAAGCCGTCACAACCCATCCCCCGGCGCAAACCGCAGCAGCCTACTGCAACCGTTGCCATCGTCGATCACATCGCGCCACGGCCGCAACCGGAAGCGGATTATGTGGGGTTAGAATGGGAAAGTATCGTGCGCAATATCGGCTGGGCGTTGTTTGCATTGCCGTGGTTGCCAGTGCTTTTGATTTTGGCCTGGCGCTATCAACGCAATGCAGTTTTGCGCAAACAAACGGCATCGGTTGACGACCTGCTGCACCATTTCCGCTTTGATCGCATACTGCAACCCTTTTTTGGCGGCGCCAAGGCCGAGCAGGCATTACGCGTATTGCACGCAGCGCGGCTGGTGCCGACGCACCGCCTGCATATTACCGCCACCATCGAAGCCACCGCGCGCAGCGGCGGTTATTTCCTGCCGGTGTACTGCAATCGCCGGGTTGCCCCCGAACATTTGCTGCTGGTGCGCAGCCAGCATCGCAACGACCAGCAAGCGGCATTGGCGGAAGAATTGGAAAAGCGCTTTAAAACACTCGGACTAACAATCAACACCTATCGCTTTCGCGACGATCCGCGCTGGCTGGTGCGCTGGCATGACGACGACAGCAAAGCAAGCTACTACCAACTGCAGCAACTGGTGGCGCGGCACGAAGCCGCGCGCTTGCTGATCATCAGCGAAACAGCGATTCTGTTTCATCCATACAGCGGGGAGATTCGCACCTGGCTCGATGATTTGTCGCCTTGGCAGGACAAAGTTTGGCTTCACCCGCGCGATGCCGGTACCGCACACGCAGCACTATTGGCGCAGCACCACTTTCTGATGCTGCCGCTGGCGCAAGACAACCTGCCGCAACTGGTCGAACACCTGACCACGCCGCAATCGCGCAAGCTGATGCTACAAAAAACGGATCCATCGCCGCTGCCTGCACTGATCGCTGCCGAACCCGACGGCTGGCTCGGTGAACGCCCGCCTTATGGCGCGAATCTTGCCTTGCTGGTAGAGCAATTGCAGCAATTTCTGGCTGCCGATGGTTTGCGCTTGTTACGCGCAGTGGCGGTATTTCCAAAACCGCATTGGGCCTTGACGCGCGCGTTGGATTATTTACTATTTGAAAACTTAAATACCGCCGATCCGCTACCGCAGCGCGAACAGCGGCTGGCGCGCTTGAGCCGCTTGCCCTGGTTGACGCACGCGCATTTACCGGATTGGCTGCGGGAATACCTCCTGCTCGGCATGGACCGTGACGAAAGGCAACACGTAGCCACCGCCTGGCAGCGCTTATTCAACCGGCTGACCGATAAGGGCAGCCCCAATTCGCTGAGCCTTGAAGTCAGAACACCGCCTAAGCTGCAACTCAAACTAAAGCTCGATGACTTGCGTGCGCTCTCTCAGGACGATGCGATCAACGACCCGATTTTTGCCAATATCCTGTTGGGCGGGAAACTGGGCTTGCTGGATTTCCGTATTCCGCAAGCGCTGGCTAAGCTGCTGCCCAAAACCAATCAGTCTCTGATTCTGCGCCCGGCCTTAATCCTACTGTTTTGGGCGCTGCTCGGAACCGGTACGTTATACGCCGCCTGGCATTACGTCGGTCAGCATGCATTCGTCGACTATCAGCGCAACCAAATAACACAGGAAAATACCCAGTGGCACGTCACGCTCAACCACCGCGAAGACACGCAAGCACTGATGGAAGCTTTGCAAAACAAGTTGAAAGCCGTTCAGTTTCCCGTATCCATCGAACCGGATACCCGCAATGCCACGACGATCAACACCATCCGCTTTGCGCGCGGCGGACAGGCTGCTGCTGCACGGATTGCACGCAGTTTGGCTTGGCTGACGTATGGCACAGCAATCAACGTGATCGAGTCAACGGACTTATCTGCGGGCACTATTCAAATAAAACTTAACCGCACGTATCAACACAGTGCAGGATTCAATGATGAATTACGCTCATCACAAGAATCCCGGCTTCCCTTCGAACCCGAAATGGTACGCATCCCACCCGGTAAATTCCTAATGGGTTCGCTTAAAACAGAAGCCGGTCGAGATTCTGACGAAGATCCGCAACACGAAGTCACCATCGCCTATACTTTTGAAATCAGCAAATACGAAGTGACGTTTGACGAATACGATGCGTTTGCTAACGCAACCAAGCGGCAACTGCCCAGTGATAACGGTTGGGGGCGCGGCAAACGCCCGGTAATCAATGTGAGCTTTAACGATGCGCAAGCCTATGTCAAATGGCTGTCGGATAAAACCGGCAAGCAATACCGCCTGCCAACGGAAGCGGAATGGGAATACGCCGCGCGGGCTGGCACCCAAACTCGCTATTGGTGGGGCGATGATGTCGGCAAAAATAATGCAAACTGCGCTGGTTGCGGCAGTGAATGGGATGGTAAACAGACTGCACCGGCGGATTCATTTAAACCCAATGCATTCGGCCTGCATAACTCGGCAGGTAACGTGTGGGAATGGGTGGAGGATTGCTCGCATCAGAATTATCAAGGTGCGCCAGTGGACGGCTCGGCGTGGAAAGAAGCCCATGGCGGGGATTGTGGTGGCCGGGTGGTTCGTGGCGGTTCGTGGGGCGGCTTTCCGCAGTACTTGCGATCGGCTTTCCGGTACAGGTACTTCACCGATGCTGCCAACGATGGCCTGGGTTTTCGTATTGCCAGGGCTTTTTGATCTTTTGTTCTTTGTGCTTTGACCCTCTGCGGGTTTGGTTTTTGGGGTTGTTGGATAGATGAGCGCAGCGTAATCCGTCATTGATGCGGTTTTGTTCGCCGCTGCTTGGTGCATTGCGCTGTGCTTAATGCACCCTACAATTTTTACCAACCAACGCCATTGTTGTGTTCGGCTGGCGGCGGCTTGCTACCAAGCTACCATTTTTTATGAGTGCATCCGGCAAGGATGCGTTGGCTTGGAGGTGACAGCCCTCTAATCGACCTGTAAGAGGAAGAGTTAGCTGAACGGCGGGGGCGACTTTGCCATCACCCCGATTTTTATTGAGAACCTATATTCTTTCATCATTAACTCCCAAAGCTTTGTATGCTTTGACTCAATCAGCTTGTCATAATCATTTTTTACAAAGAGATAGGTCGGAATTTCGCAGTAAGTTAGATAAAGACAACTGAGAATTTTTAAGGGATTACTGATAAAACGCTAAAAAATACTATTTCTTTCCTGAGATTTACTCTGTTTTTTGTCTTCCAATGGACGAATGGTTTTTATGCTATCAGCTTTTCCTTCTATTGAGTAATTAGCCAGTCATTTGTTCTTGAATTCACCTGAATTTTTTTTCATTTCCCCCCCGGTTGTACCACTGTTCGAGTGACGCAAGGTTGTGGGCTGGGTGTCTAAAGTTGAGTGAAGTTAGACTGGATTCTGTTTTTAAAGGCTTAATCGGGTATACTGAACGACTTTTATAATTCTGATTGATTAAACTATGAGCGAATATCTTTTTACTTCTGAGTCTGTTTCTGAGGGTCATCCGGATAAGGTTGCTGATCAAATTTCAGATGCTGTTTTGGATGCGATTTTAAGTCAAGATGCCAATGCGCGCGTTGCTTGCGAAACATTATGTAGTACGGGCTTAATTGTGTTGTCGGGTGAGATAACTACACATGCTTCGGTTGATTACAACATAATTGCACGTGAAACAGTTAAGAATATTGGTTATACCAATTCTAATATTGGTTTTGATTCTACAACTTGCGCGGTTTTAACAGCTTTCAACAAACAGTCGCCCGATATTGCGCAAGGGGTTGACCGTACCAAAGAAGAAGAAATGGAGCAGGGGGCTGGTGATCAGGGGCTCATGTTCGGGTATGCGTGCGATGAAACTCCACAATTGATGCCAATGCCAATTTTTTACGCGCATCGTTTGGTAGAACGTCAAGCTGAACTGCGGAAAAAAGGAAAATTGGCATGGTTGCGTCCTGATGCCAAGTCACAAGTTTCGGTGCGCTACCAGAATGGTAAACCGCAAAGCATTGAAACTGTCGTCATCTCAACACAGCATGATCCTGATATTTCTCATCACGCATTGACCGAAGCAGTGATTGAAGAGATTATTAAGCCAGTATTACCTTCTGAACTCATCAGTGATCACATTAAATATCTGGTCAATCCAACGGGGCGTTTTGTTGTGGGTGGGCCGATGGGTGATTGTGGTTTAACCGGACGTAAAATTATTGTCGATAGTTATGGCGGTTCCGCGCATCATGGTGGCGGGGCTTTTTCTGGTAAAGATCCTTCTAAAGTTGATCGATCGGCGACTTATGCCGGACGCTATGTTGCAAAGAATATTGTGGCGGCTGGGATTGCCAGTAGATGTGAGGTGCAAGTTGCCTATGCCATTGGTGTTGCAAGACCTGTTTCATTGATGGTTAACACATTTGGGACAGGGAAAATTGCTGACGAAAAGATTGCCGAATTAATTGAAAGACATTTTGATTTACGTCCCCGCGGTATCATTCATGCACTGAATCTGTTACGCCCTATTTACGGAAAAACTGCAGCCTATGGACATTTTGGACGTGAGCTCCCTGAATTTACCTGGGAATTTACGGATAAAGCTGCTCAATTACGTGCCGATGCGGGTCTATAAATTATTATTAGCATTCCCGCTATTAGTAAATTCTAATTGATTTTTCCCCTATGTTGAGGAGCGCTGCAGCGGTTTGTTCCGTGAGGCTCAGCATAAGAGGGTATTGTTACAACGGCGCTCGTTCATATTTTAGGAGAAGACTATGAACGCTGTGCCTAATCCAAATGGTGGTTTCTTTACTGACTTTAAGGTTGCTGATATTTCATTGGCAGAATGGGGACGTAAAGAAATAGCAATCGCCGAAACAGAAATGCCAGGTTTGATGGCCCTGCGCAAAGAATATGCAAATCAGAAACCACTAGCAGGTGCACGCATTGCAGGTTCTTTGCATATGACAATTCAAACAGCTGTGCTGATTGAAACATTAGTGGCTTTAGGCGCAGAAGTGCGCTGGGCTTCGTGTAATATTTTCTCTACTCAGGACCACGCCGCTTCAGCCATAGCAGCTAAGAATATACCGGTATTTGCCTATAAGGGAGAATCCCTGGAAGATTACTGGGTATATGCTCACCAGATATTCGAATGGACAGTTTCCGGACAACCCAGTGGCGCCAATATGATCCTGGATGATGGTGGGGATGCTACATTGTTGCTTATTCTTGGCACTAAAGCTGAGAAAGATCTTTCAGTTATTGCCAACCCTACCAACGAAGAAGAAACCGTATTGTTTGCTTCAATCAAAAGCAAATTGTCATCCGAACCTAACTGGTATTCAAAAAATCTTGCCAGGATACGTGGGGTCACTGAAGAAACCACGACAGGGGTTCATCGTTTATATGAAATGCATAAAAATGGAGAACTTCCTTTTCCAGCGTTTAATGTTAATGATTCGGTGACCAAGTCAAAGTTTGACAATCTTTATGGCTGTAGGGAGTCACTGGTTGACGGTATCAAACGTGCTACTGATGTCATGATTGCTGGAAAGATTGCATTGGTTTGTGGATATGGTGATGTAGGCAAAGGTTGTGCACAATCATTACGTGGTTTAGGCGCTACCGTCTGGATTACCGAAATTGACCCAATCTGCGCGCTTCAAGCAGCGATGGAAGGGTATCGTGTGGTTACGATGAATGATGCTTGTGATCAAGCGGATATTTTTGTTACCGCGACCGGTAATCTGAGGGTAATAACGCATGATCACATGGTAAAAATGAAGGATCAAGCGATTGTTTGTAATATTGGACACTTCGACTCAGAAATTGATATCGCATCGATTCAGAAATATCAATGGGAAAATATCAAACCACAAGTTGATCATGTCATATTTCCGACAGGACGACGTATCATAGTTCTAGCGCAAGGTAGATTGGTTAACCTAGGATGTGCTACGGGTCATCCTTCTTTTGTGATGTCCAGTTCCTTTACCAATCAAGTATTGGCACAAATGGAGTTATGGCAAAATGGGGAAAATTACCAGAAAAACGTTTATGTATTACCAAAGCAACTGGATGAAAAAGTAGCACGTCTACATATTGGAAAGTTAGGGGTAAAACTCACCGAATTAACGGATGAGCAGGCATTATATTTAAGTCTCGATAAGAACGGACCCTATAAGCCAGCGATGTATCGATATTAATCATTTAATCTTTCTGAACGGGAGAGTCGTTTGAATTTACATAGATTCGAATGATTCTTTCATTTAGAAATAGCTTGTTATAAAAAAGAGCTGATTGGTATTAATGTGAATTGAAATAATTCTGACTCTATAAACTCGCAGAGATGAAATCACAAAAGAAATTCTCCCCGGCTTTCAGCTTTGAGCTTTTCCCTCCTCAAACCCCACAGGGTATTGAAAAACTCAGACTAACACGCAGGCAATTGGCTCAATATAATCCTAAATTCTTTTCTGTAACTTTTGGTGCAGGTGGCTCAACTCGTGAACGAACACTGGAAACAGTATTAGAAGCTCAAGCAGAAGGACACATTGTCGCTCCTCACCTTTCTTGTATTGGCTCGACTCAGCAGAATATTCGAGCTATCCTTGAGAAGTACTATCAAGCAGGCATACGGCATATTGTCGCGCTCCGTGGCGACTTGCCATCGGGTATGGCACAAGCTGGTGAATTTCGTTATGCCAGTGAATTGGTTGCTTTTATTCGGCAGGAATTTGGATCTTCGTTTCATATCGATGTGGCTGCTTACCCAGAGTACCACCCACAAGCACGTTCTGCGCAAGCAGATTTCGAGAATTTTAAGCGTAAAATTGAAACCGGCGCCAATTCTGCGATTACTCAATATTTCTATAATGCGGATGCCTATTATCATTTCGTCGAATCCTGTGATTCTGCAGGTTTGAATATCCCTATTGTTCCGGGCATCATGCCAATTAATAAGTTTTCCCAACTAGTTCGATTTTCAGATACTTGCGGAGCTGAAATTCCTCGCTGGATTCGTAAAAAACTGGAAGGTTATAGTGATGATAGTGCATCCATTCAAGCTTTTGGGTTGGATATTGTCACTGATCTTTGCGAACGTTTATTACAAGCAGGTGCGCCCGGATTACATTTCTACACACTAAATTCAGCCGACCTGACATCGATCATATGGCAACGCCTCAATCTTAAAGGGAATGCTGTTTAATCTCTACGGGTTCAATTCCCCGCCCCTTGGGATGAAAGCTGGTTGAAAACCAGTAGATTGAAGAGCGCTTTATTTTTAGATTCCCTTGCTTTTATTTGTTATCCTGATCAAATATAAACAGTATCATCGGTAGATGATATGATCTTTTTCCTCAATTCTTCAGCCGGTATATAATACGCATCACTATTCTGATTAAAATAATAAAGCATGGGGTTTCAAAATGAAAGAAGTAACAATTGATCCAGATAAATCCACAACCGAAGCAACAATTCCGGAGATAGCCGCTTCAGATGTTTCAACAATGGATGCTTGTGTTGCGCACGCAAAAGAAATACTGACGGCTCAGCTTGAGCGCATCAAAAGTAAAGATTATGACTTTGCGCCTGAATTTAAAGACATGACCATTCAGCTTTATTTATTGGGCGTTATGTGGAAATTTTCTGAGAATTTGGGAAATGTAAATGAAGCACGTGAATTGGCTTTTGTCGCCTTGAGAGCCATGCTAATTCAAGATGGGCTGCATAAAAAGAAAGCGCCCAAACGAATTGAATTTCTGAGAAAAATGTCAAAAATTGAAGATGATCACAATGCTTTGGCCGTAGCTATCGGATATGAATCTGAACCTGGTGATAATAGTCTGGCAGAAGTTTTTGATCATTACATCGATGATACGCAAGTTTCAGGTGCTTTCTGGCGATTATATGATCGCGGTAGAAAGATTATGTTGTATGGTGGTTTATTTATCGCCTTTGCCGTGATCTGGTTTGTAACATTGTTTATGCCAGGAAATAGTGCGATTGCAGTTCTTGCTGCCGGATTGATCTCGGCGGCTCTTTTTGTAATACCGGTATTTCTTATTGGTGTATTTATATATCGCAAAAAAATAAAGAAAAATAAACTAGCTGGTTGATCTTCGAAATTGAATCCGCGGAAATTAATATTAACTGATCAAACCGATTATTGGCGTAAAAATGGACGCTTATATTATAGATGGCAAGAAAATAGCCGAGTCGGTACGTGCCGAATGGAAATTACGGACTGAGAAACTGATCCAATCCGGTATTAAACCTGGATTGGCAGTGATTATCGTTGGAGACAATGCTGCATCGGGTATTTATGTCAGGAATAAAGTTAAAGCTTGTAGTGAAATTGGCATTTACTCGGAAGTGCATAGTTTTACAGGGAATACGCAGCAAAGTGAGGTATTAAACTGTATTCAATCACTCAATGAAAATCCACATATTCACGGTATTCTGGTTCAATTACCATTACCCCCGAATTTTGAGAATAATCGTGTAATTACATCCATTGCCGTAGAGAAAGATGTGGATGGTTTTCATCTTTACAACATCGGTGCATTGGTTACCGGAAATACAGTATTCTCACCTTGCACACCTAATGGTGTTATGGTGATGCTGGAAAAAAATCATATTCCGATTGAAGGTAAACATGCCGTGGTGATTGGACGTAGCAACATCGTGGGTAAACCGATGGCATTGATGTTGTTGGAGCGGGGAGCCACTGTCACCATTTGCACTTCAAAGACACGTGATTTACCTCAATTTACAAAAAATGCTGATATCCTGGTGGTGGCAATAGGAAAACCGCGCATGATTACAGCAGAAATGGTAAAGCCTGGTGCGGTAGTAATTGATGTGGGTATTAATCGATTACCGGATGGGAAACTCTGCGGTGATGTTGATTATGAGTCTGTTAAAAGTGTTGCAGGTTATATTACTCCAGTTCCTGGCGGGGTAGGGCCGATGACCATTTCCATGTTGCTATGTAATACCATTTTGGCGGCTGAACGTGTACAAACCGGTATTAATAATAGATAAGCAAGTTAAATTTTGATGAGTGTGGCAGAACATGGAATTGCAACCTGATATCGATCCACAGGAAACACAAGAATGGCTGGATGCTCTGGATTCGGTCATCATCAGTATGGGTGGAGAGCGTGCGCATTTTCTATTGGAAAAGCTCATTGAAAAAACTCGCCGCTCAGGTGCTTACCTGCCTTATAGCGCCACAACTGCTTATATCAATACAATTCCGCCTGGTAAAGAAGAACGCTCACCTGGAAATAATGCGATAGAGCACCGTATTCGTTCCTATGTGCGATGGAACGCGATGGCCATGGTGTTGCGCGCCAATAGAAATACCAATGTGGGCGGTCACATAGCCAGTTTCGCATCGGCTGCAACACTTTATGACGTAGGCTATCATCATTTCTGGCATGCACCCTGTGAAACACACGGCGGGGATTTGGTCTATATTCAGGGTCATTCTTCTCCGGGTGTCTATGCCTATGCATTTCTTTTTGGGCACTTAAGCCAAGAACAACTTGATAATTTCCGTCAAGAAACTGGCGGTAATGGTCTGTCTTCTTATCCGCATCCGTGGTTGATGCCAACCTTCTGGAAATTTCCTACAGTTTCAATGGGGTTGGGGCCTCTTATGGCCATTTATCAAGCGCGATTTATGAAGTATTTAGATTGTCGCGGGCTCGTCAATACTGAAGGCCGAAAAATCTGGGCATTTATGGGCGATGGCGAGATGGACGAGCCAGAGTCATTGGGTGCAATTTCATTGGCATCTCGCGAGAATCTCGATAATTTAATCTTTGTTGTTAATTGTAATCTTCAGCGCTTGGATGGCCCGGTACGGGGAAATGGAAAAATTATTCAGGAACTAGAAGGCGCCTTTCGTGGCGCTGGATGGAATGTGATCAAGGTGATCTGGGGTTCTTATTGGGATCCTTTGTTGGCTAAAGATACCAAAGGATTACTACAAAAACGCATGATGGAATGTGTTGATGGTGAATACCAAAATTTTAAAGCCAGAGATGGGGCATATGTACGTGAACACTTTTTTGGCAAATATCCTGAGTTATTGGAAATGGTTGCCAATATGTCTGATGATGATATCTGGCGGTTAAACCGGGGCGGGCATGATCCTTATAAAGTTTATGCCGCCTATGCTGCTGCGGTAAAACATACCGGTCAGCCGACAGTAATACTGGCCAAAACTATCAAAGGTTATGGTATGGGAGAAGCCGGTGAAGCACAGAATATTACTCATCAGCAAAAAAAGATGGGGACAACTTCATTAAAAGCCTTCCGGAATCGCTTTGGTCTGGAGATACCGGATGACAAGATCGACGAAGTGCCTTACCTTACTTTAACCGAAGATTCCCCAGAATTTATCTATATGCAAGAGCGGCGTAAAGCTTTGGGCGGTACTTTTCATAGCCGAAAAACCAGTGCTCAAGCATTGCAAATACCACCTTTATCAGCTTTTGAGTCTTTGCTGAAAGCCAGCGGAGAAGGGCGTGAATCCTCAACAACCATGGCTTTTGTGCGTATTCTTAATATCCTAGTTAAAGATAAACAGATCGGTAAGCATATTGTCCCGATTGTCGCTGATGAATCGCGCACTTTTGGTATGGAAGGCATGTTCCGTCAATTGGGAATCTGGTCATCCGTAGGGCAACTGTATACACCGCAGGATGCTGATCAGCTGATGTATTACAAGGAAGACAAGCACGGACAGATTCTGCAGGAAGGTATCAATGAAGCAGGTGCCATGTCATCCTGGATAGCTGCAGCGACATCCTATAGCACTCATGGGATTCAGATGATTCCATTCTTTATATTCTATTCGATGTTTGGTTTTCAGCGTATCGGAGATTTAGCTTGGGCTGCCGGGGATATGCGTTGTCGTGGCTTTTTGCTGGGAGGAACGGCCGGACGCACGACTTTGAACGGGGAGGGGCTCCAGCATGAAGATGGACACAGCCATATTGTTGCTTCAACGATTCCCAATTGCGTATCGTATGATCCGGCATTTGCATATGAATTGGCTGTCATTATCCAGGATGGATTGCGACGCATGTATCTGGAACAAGAGGATGTCTACTATTACATCACTGTAATGAATGAAAACTACTCGCATCCTGAAATGCCGGATGGCGTTGAAAATGACATACTGAAGGGTATGTATTTATTTAGCGAAGGAAATAAGAACAGTAAGGAATTGCATGTGCAGTTGCTGGGTGCTGGCACTATCCTTCGTGAAGTGATTGCAGCGGCAGAAATTCTCAAGAATGAATATAACATTAATGCTGATATCTGGAGCGCGACCAGCTTTAATGAATTAAGGCGTGAAGCATTAAGTGTGACACGCTGGAATATGCTGCACCCCGCTCAGCCAGCGAAAGTATCCCATGTAGAAAGTTGCTTTAAAGGTCGGGAAGGGCCTGTTGTGGCAGCCACTGATTACATGAAAATTTATGCGGACCAGATTCGTGAATTTATTCCTGGAAAATATCGTGTTTTGGGAACGGATGGATTCGGCCGTTCGGATACGCGCGAAAAATTGCGCCATTTCTTTGAAGTCGATCGATTCTATATTACGGTTGCAGCACTTAAAGCATTATCTGAAGATGGGAAAATCTCAAAACAACAGATTATTCAAGCGATAGAAAAATACGGCATTGATCCAGAAAGACCTGATCCAGCAATCAGTTAAATCAGAAATTGATTTATAAAACGTAAGAATCGATAACATAAGTAAAATGACTGCATCATAGTCTTTTCGGAGTGAGGCAATTTGAGGAAAGCATGTGATTGAATTGAGAAAAATATTAATTCCTGATATCGGTGATTTCAAAGATGTTCCAGTTATTGAAGTTCTGATAAAAGCTGGTGATGAAGTTAAAGCTGAAGATTCATTAATCACACTGGAGTCCGACAAAGCCACTATAGAGATTCCATCTCCATACTGCGGCATAATTAAAGAAATTTATGTCAAAGCAGGTGATAAAGTATCCGAAGGGACAGCGGTTCTAACCATTGAAGTTTCAGATAGTGACCATGCGGTAGATCCTAATCTAGTTTCTGAAATTGCGCTGGTTAAGAAAACTGTTGCAGCACTACCTGAAATAGCAGTCAAGCAAGTTGCCATTCAGCAAATTCAGAAATTACCACTGCAAAAAGAATCATCAGTCAGTAGTACTTTTTCTAAAGCACATGCCAGTCCATCAATACGCCGCTTCGCACGGGAATTGGGGGTGAATCTCGATTTAATCACAGGCAGTGGTCCTAAATATCGAATACTCAAAGAAGATGTGCAGGCCTATGTAAAAACCGAACTATCAAAAGCTCGTAGCAGTGGAACCGGACTGGCACTTAATTTACTGCCGTGGCCACAAGTTAATTTTGCCAAATTCGGCCCGATTGAGCTAAAACCGTTAACGCGGATTAAACAAATTTCTGGTGCCAATTTGCACCGGAATTGGGTAATGATTCCGCATGTGACCCAGTTTGATGAAGCTGATATTACTGATTTAGAGACTTTACGAAAAGAATCCAATGAAAGTGATAAGGAAAATAAAGTAAAATTAACATTATTGGCTTTTTTGATGAAGGCATTAATTGCGCCTTTGAAAAAATTTCCAGAATTCAATGCATCCCTCGATAATACTGTAGATGGCGAAGCTAATCTGATCATTAAGCATTTTTATCATATCGGTTTTGCCGTCGATACGATCAATGGATTAGTTGTTCCTGTCATTAAGGATGTCGATCAGAAGGGAATCATAACTATCGCCGAAGAATTGACAAAACTATCTTTGCTGGCACGGGAAGGTAAATTAAAGCCAACTGATATGCAAGGCGCAAGTTTTACCATTTCCAGCTTGGGTGGAATTGGCGGCACTGCGTTTACACCGATTATCAATGCACCTGAAGTTGCCATTTTGGGTATTTCAAAGGCAAGTATTAAGCCTGTTTATCGTGACAACCAATTTATTCCACGCTTAATGCTTCCCTTGTCACTCTCCTATGATCACCGAGTTATTGATGGAGCAACTGCTGCGCGTTTTACGACTCATTTATCAGAAGTATTGACGGATATGCGTTTGGCTTTATTATAAGCAGATATGAGGGATATTTGATAAAAAAAGAATTTGATATCAATGGGTTTTCATACTGACACAGGTGGCGGCTATCGATAAATTTCCTCTCATTGGTATTTATGGTGGAACATTTGATCCTATCCATTATGGCCATCTACGTATTGCTGAAGAATTGCTCGATATGATCAATCTGAAGCGTATCATCTTTGTTCCTTCTGGTGCCCCCCGTTTACGTGCGGCTCCTATTGCAGCAAGAAATCATCGCTCTAATATGGTACATCTGGCCATCCGGGATAACAGTATGTTTTCGCTTGATGAACGGGAAGTCAATCGTCCCGGAGTAAGTACAACGATCGAGTCACTCCGAGAATATCAATGCGAATTGGGAGATAGCGCAGCACTTTGCTTTATCCTTGGGATGGATGCATTTGTAAAAATAAATCAGTGGCATAATTGGCATGAGTTGTTCAGTCTATGCCATATGATAATTGTCGCACGTCCAGGTTATACATCCCCCAATGATTATCAAATTCTACCAGTAGATATCAAGAAGGAATTTATTTCCCGTCATGTTTTGAATGCCAATGATCTAGGGCTCCAAACCAGCGGTTTTATCTATACGGCACAAACATCATTGTTGGAAATTTCTGCTTCACATATACGATCATTGATAAATGCCGGGAAAAGCATACGTTATTTGCTTCCAGAAAACGTCTCTGATTATATTAAATCTAACTGTTTATATACCGGGAACATATGAATTCAGAAAAGCTGGTTAATATCGTTGTCGATGCACTTGAAGATATTAAGTCCTATGATATTGATGTGATTAATGTTTCAAAAATAACATCAATGTTTGAATATATCGTTATTGCGAGTGCAGATTCTTCGCGCCAGACAAAATCTCTGGCTAACAATGTGCAAGAAAGAGTTAAAGCTGCTGGGGGAAGAGTTTATAGTATGGAAGGCGAGCAGACAGGAGAATGGCTGCTCGTTGATTTAGGAGACGTGATTGTGCATATCATGCTACCGGTTGCACGCGAATACTATAATTTGAAGGCATTATGGTCTGGACAAAATTAAAACAAGCTACCCCTGGCGCAACAGAGTGTGAACTGTCTGTCTTCTGATTTATCCCAATCATGAAATTTTTTATACTCGCGGTTGGAAACAAAATGCCGGATTGGGTCAGGACAGGCTATTTTGAGTATATCAAACGTTTGCCGCGTGAAATAACAATTAATTTAATTGAGATTAAGCCCGAAAAGCGTGTCAGTGGAAAACAAACCGGGCAACTGTTACTGGCCGAGTGTCAGCGGATTCGTGCAGTTCTGCCACCCGACTGCCATATTGTGGTTCTTGATGAAGGCGGCCAACAATGGGCAACAGTAAAATTTGCAAATGTAATAAAAGAATGGACGACTAATGGGAGTTCTGTTGCATTTGTTATTGGGAGTGCGGATGGGTTGCATGCCGATATCAAGCAGACAGCAAGTGAAATGCTCGCTTTATCAAAGCTTACCTTACCACATGGTCTTGTACGCGTTTTGCTGGCGGAACAACTGTATCGCGCCGTATCGATTATCAAGAATCATCCATATCATAGAAGTTAAGTGAAATCATGAAGTCATGACTAGCATCACTTTCCATTTCTCTTTTAAGATACGATGGATAAAACAATAGGGATAAAAATTAAGCGTATTTGAATTATAGAGTATTGATTACGATGTTTTCAGAAAACCAAATATATCTTGCTTCAAGAAGTCCAAGAAGACGTGAATTGTTAAGGCAAATCGGTGTGAAGTGTAATCTATTAATGATGCGGGAAACGCTTGGCCGTGAAATTGATGTTGATGAACAACCGCTTGTTGACGAGTCACCGACTGATTATATCTATCGTATTACTCAATCTAAAGCTGATGAAGGCTGGAGGCGAGTGATCCAGCGCCGATTGCCAATACTACCCGTATTGGTGGCTGATACGATTGTTACTATTGATGGTTGTATTTTAGGTAAGCCACAAGATGATAAACATGCAGAAGAAATGCTAAAAACATTGTCAGGCCGCTCACATCAAGTTTTAACAGCCATTGGTGTTGGGGTCAAGGATAAAATACAAGTTAGATTATCGACATCAACAGTAAGATTTCGTGAGATCAGCGAGCGAGAGATTCGTAATTACCTGGCAAATAACAATATCCTGGATAAAGCAGGTGCTTACGCTATTCAAGGCATGGCTGCTGCGTTTATTGTTGAGATATCCGGCAGCTATAGCGGAATCATGGGGTTGCCTCTCTATGAAACAGCACAATTATTAGAAGAAATTGGTATAGGGATTTTTCAATAACTGTCAGTCAATTAGGGCTCTAAGCTATTGAAATTAGAATGTAGTATTGCACAAATTTCTATAGCGCAAGTATTGTCTTATGCATGCTTAGCTTTCAAATCCAGAGATCAGACTTACTATATGTATAGTTCATACTCAAATGAGCAATGAAATTCTTGTAAATATCACCCCGCAAGAAACCAGAGTAGCCATACTAGAACAAGGTGTGACACAAGAGTTGCATATTGAACGGACGAGCGGCCGTGGCATTGTGGGCAATATTTATAATGGACGTGTCAGTCGCGTTCTGCCGGGGATGCAATCGGCTTTTGTCGATATAGGCCTTGACCGGGCAGCATTTTTACATGTGGCGGACATAAGGACTTCCAGTCAAGAGGGAGATACCACCAAACCAATTGAGAAGCTATTATACGAGGGTAATAGCATCTTGGTGCAAGTGATCAAGGATGCGATTGGTACAAAAGGTGCGCGACTGTCCACACAAATCAGCTTGGCGGGCCGCCTATTGGTTTATCTACCTCATCAAGAGTCTCACATCGGTATCTCTCAACGCATTGAAGATGACAGTGAGCGTGAGTTGTTGCGCGAGAAATTACAACAAATTCTACCTGCAGATGAAAAGGGTGGCTACATTATCAGAACAATGGCTGAAACTGCGGATGAAAGTAATTTACGTGCCGATTTCGAGTATCTGCACAAGTTGTGGCATGACATCCAGCAACAATCTGTGACTATTGCCGCACCTATTTTGCTTTATCAAGATCTGGATTTAAGTCACCGGGTATTGCGAGATTATGTGAATGAAGATACTGAGCGGATACTAATAGATTCCCGTGAAAATTATCAAAAACTTGTGAAATTCGCGCAAAGCTATATGACGTATATCGCTGAGCGCATAATTCTGTATACCGGGGATCGTCCATTATTTGATCTGTATGGCGTTGAGGATGAAATTGAAAGATCTCTGGCTAAGCGCGTTAATCTGAAATCTGGCGGATATCTGATTATTGATCAAACGGAAGCGCTTACTACCATGGATGTCAACACAGGCGGATTTGTCGGTGTAAGAAATTTCGACGACACCATCTTTAAAACAAATCTTGAAGCCGCTCAGGTAATCGCAAGGCAGCTTCGGTTACGCAATTTGGGTGGAATAATCATTATTGATTTTATCGATATGGATTCTGAAGAACATAAGAATTCGGTATTGACTGAATTTAATAGAGCTTTGCTAAAGGATCGTACGCGTATCACGGTCAATGGGTTTAGCACACTTGGATTGGTTGAGATGACGCGTAAACGTACTCGGGAGAGTCTTGCACATGTATTGTGTGAATCCTGTCCGACCTGTCAAGGGCGAGGAGAAATCAGAACAGCACAAACCATTTGCTATGAAATCCTCCGTGAACTACTACGAGAATCCAGGCAGTTTGAAGCCAACGAATTCCGTATTCTTGCTTCACAGCAAGTGATTGATTTATTTCTTGATGAGGAATCTCAAAGCTTGGCGCAATTGGGTGACTTTATAGCTAAACCGATAAGCTTGCAGGTTGAAGAATCCTATACACAAGAACAATATGATGTCATATTGATGTAGTGTATTTCTTTTAAGTCTTGTCCTTAAGATCTAGAAAGATAACAGGTAACCAATAGAGAAAAAAGATAACACTGCAAGATATTTGCCCAGTTTTATATTCATGATCTTCATGATCGTAATAACTCCAAGTAGAACAACACAAGTGCGCATTCTACTGAATCAATCTCTCAGATGTATATCAGGAAAAACTATGGTTATTACTAAGGGAAACCATTAGCAGGCATTGAGAAGCTATCTGCATGACCACTGTGCCGGTACTAAAACAGACTCGGGATGCTCCTTTATTAGATGTAGGCTACATTTCTTCCTGTTTTTCATGCAGCCTGTGCTTTAATAGTCCATCCTGAAAAACGCTTGGAAACCGAATAAATGTTCGAATGCATGCGAATTAGCAAACGCTGAAATCCCTGGGAAATTATAATATAGGCATCAAAACCTGAGGGAATTAGGGAAACTTAAATGCCGACCGATGATTTTTTTCATGCTCGTCTCGACCAGATGATCGATCTGCACCATCCCTTGGTGGTATTAGCAAATCGACTGCCGTGGCTCCAGATCGAAGCAGCGCTTGCGCCAGCTTTTGAGCGCAAGAATCGTCAAAGCCAAGTGGTAGAGTTCAGCGATTTTTCGGCACAGCGTTAGCGACTGTGGGCACAGGAGTGAGTGCTGCGGGCCGACCTCGTTTGCTGATTCGGTTAATGGCTTCGCTGCTGTATCTGAAACACGCATTCAACCTCAGTGACGAAGAACTGGTGATCCGCTAGTCCGAGAATGTGGTCTGGCAGTATTTCAGTGGACAGGCGTACTACACACCGAAGTTACTCTGTGACGCTACTCTGCGCTCCATGCTGTGTGCGGCGGGATACAACCTGGCTGATGAGGGCAGTACTCCGCTTGGGGCTAAAGGGTGTTTTGTTGCGCTTTGCGTTGCTTCAGTTGATCAACCGCTTCCGCGCAAAACAACCATATATCGGCGAAGCTTGCTTGCATACAAAGCCACCGCCACGGTTAAGTGAATTTT
>NZ_JAYUWI010000062.1:0-14949 GCF_043753625.1 Nitrosomonas sp. | reverse complement strand
CAACCCGGATACCTGCAGCCAGATTAATTGGACGGTGGGCGATGCCGATTTTCCGCACTGCGGCACCCAAAGCCTTGCCGCTGTCAGTACATAGAACTGAATGTCGTCCGAATGTCTGTGCCTAGTTTAGGCGTAGTGAACTTCCTGCGCTTGAGAGAATTGGGGAATTTATAGAAGTGCCCTTAAAAAACTTCAAGAGAAAATGATTAGTTAACGGCTTCACCAATTCGGTTGGCCCACCCAATTGCTTGCATCTCCATATCCGCCAATTCGCTTAGACTCAGAAAACCCAGCTCGGTTAATAGGGACTGAATTGCAGTAACTTCACCCTTTTCATTTGCTTCAATTAATTTTAATTCTTGACCCAATCGCCCATCCCGGGCTAATAATGCTTGACTCATATCGTCTGGGATTCCCAGCTTGTCAATTATTTGCTGCATTTCGATACCCAGCAATACATCGAGCAGGGATAGAATCCCTATCATGAACGCTCTTTCCTGGTGATTTTTGTCATGTGGACGCTCGGTTGTGGCAACTAACTCCATTAATTTTCCCCGCGCTGCCGCTGTTTGCATTAAAGCATTTGACAGACTATCGTCTGACTGATTAGCGGTATAAAGCAACAGTTGTATCCATCGCTGTAATTGCTTACGTCCCAGTATCATGATTGCGTGCTTAATGGAGTTGATTTTCTGAGGCACGCCACTGGCAACCGAGTTCACCATGCGCATCAAGTTATAACTTAATCCGGGTTGATGTTTAAGTTCCTTTTCAATTTCCTCTATATCACTATCACCCATCACTAACGTCAATAGCTTCAATAATGACAATTTACCTGGATCAGCACGTTTAACAGCCAGTACCTCTGGCCTTGCAAAATAGTATCCCTGGAACATCTGAAAACCCAACTGCATGCAGTACGTTTCCTGTTCACGGTTTTCTACTTTCAATGCCAAAAGCAAAACCGGCCAGCGATTTAATTCAGTTACCAGTTCCGCAAGTTCCTTTTTTTCAACTGCAAGAATGTCTACTTTCACTACACTGACCAAAGGCAGCAATTGCTCAACTTTAGTATTCATTGCGACGACATTATCAAGTGCAAGTTGATAACCCTTTTGTTTTAATTCGTTACATCGCTTTATAAATTCTGCCGTAATAAGCGCTGTTTCTTTTATTTCCAACACAACATGTTTGGCGGGCAATAAACTAATAATGTCACTCATTACCAGATTATGATCTGCATTGATAAAACCACGCTGTTTACCCAACACATTCTGGATACCCAATTGACAATATGCATTGATAATGACATTGGCTGATGCAGATAAATCATTAATGACAACCGCCTTTTCATCAGTCTCTTCTTGTCTAAAAAGTAACTCAAATGCTACTAGATTTTGATTGCGATCTAGAATTGGCTGCCGTCCAAGAAAAAAACCTTCCATTAACTTCCCCGCATTAATCCATCGTTTAATAAAAATGGTTTAGCTAATCGGCTTCATCGCATGTTTCTTAAGTATTCTTTACAACTAAAGAAAATCAATTAGCACTCATGCTTTTTAGAGTACTTATCTGAGAAAATTCTCAGTTGATTTAGTTAACTCAAAGCAGGAATTGTCCTGTTCTTCCCGGTACGTTTCGCTTGATACAGTGCTTTGTCGGCACGACTTATGACTGAATTTTGATGTTCTCCAAATGAACGTAATGCTATGCCTGCACTAAACGTTATCGGTATTGAATGTGTATCCGCTTGAATTGAGAAAATTTTTGCTAGATTACTCTGTAACCGGGAAATAACAGTTAATGCGTCTTCCATCTCGACATCGGGTAATAAAACCACAAATTCTTCCCCACCAAACCGCGCAACAATATCGGAAGGACGCAATGTTTCCTTAGCCACATTGACCAAATTGATCAGCACACTATCTCCATACTGATGCCCCAAGTTGTCATTAATCTGTTTGAAGTTATCCAAATCAATCAAAACCACCCCTAAAGACTGTGCATTCCTGTCGGCACGAGCCGCTTCACGTTTAAAAATATCATCTAACCCACGGCGATTGAACGCACCAGTCATTTGATCAGTTTGTACGAGCCCTCTGAGTTGTTCCAATTCACTTTTCAATGACTCAATCTTTTGTTCCGCCCGTTTTACTTGCTCCTGCGCAGCAAAAACTTCATCACTGAATTTCAAATCTCTGGTCTCAGACAACACAACATCAAGAATTCTAATGATTTCATCAGCGTTACTTGTATTGCGGATTTGCTCAGCGTAGCGCTCTACTTGCTTATAATAGTCCTCAGAATCAATCATAGGTTTCTGCTCACTTTTAATAGCATCTGTCGATTTAACCAATCTCAGCATTCTTTTCTGTTTTTGTTTAATAGCTTCTTGCATTGCTATCCTCCTCAATTGACATCATAAGATGCCAGGCTATTCCAGTTTTGGGGATATTTCGTTGGATTGCGAAGGAGAACCCATCCCGGTATAGACTGTCATGTAAACAACGTTAACAGAGCAAATCAGAAATGGATTTAATGAATAAAAAGGGAAATCGGTACTATTTACCAACTAATATGATATATCTATTAACTAACATAGAGTTACTCAGATGTGAGTATTTGATTCTTGCCGCCTTTCTTTGCACGATACAAAGCCTCGTCGGCTCGTTTAAAAATACTTTCTTGTGATTCTCCTGACCGGAGTTGAGCAACACCGGCACTAAAAGTGATTAGCAAACGTTTATTTTCATGCAAAAAAAACTTCTTGGTTAAATTACGCCGTATCCTGGACAAAATATGTACGGCTACTTCAAGATCGGTGTTTGGTAATAAAATTACAAACTCTTCACCACCATATCGCGACACAATATCTTCGGGGCGCGTTGTATCCTTGACTGATTCAACCAGGTATACCAGTGCATCGTCACCTACTTTATGGCCATGCGCATCATTAAGCAGTTTGAAATTATCAATATCCAACAGCGCATAACATAAAGGAACCTGATGACGCAATGAACGCGAGGTTTCGCGTTCAAAAGCGTTATCCAAACCACGCCGGTTTAGTATCCCTGTCAGGTGATCTTCGTGCACTTTCTCACCCATTTCATGCAACTCGTTTTCTAGCTGATTGATTTTACTCTGCGCCAAATCAACTTCAGCTCGAGCCGACAAAAAATCATTACGGTAATTTGATGTGCTTTTTTGCATTTGACTGGTTTCCTCCATAATCAGCACTAGCAGCTGATTAAGCTCTTTTATATCATCAGTATTACTGATTTTCTCTGAATACTGTTCAAGCTTATTCTGATATTCATCCGTCGTATCGGTAAGCTCCTCGATATTACTGATTAAGGAAGTCACCATCTGCTTCAGGGTCATCTTGGCTTCACTTAGGCTACGTCCGATAATTTCTTGCCTTTGCGTTATCTCTTCCAGAAAATGCTCAGCTTGTGCTATTACCTGTTGATCCAGAGGCTTGGAAATAGTTTCGCGTAATTTGCTGATCCGAACGCCAATCCATTGATCTTCTGCAAGTAATTTACCCGTACTATCCATGAGCATATTGAGTAATTTAAGCAGGCCTTGTTGCAACTTGATACCGCTCTCACCATACGCATCAAATTTACCACAAAACTGTTGAAATTCAGCAGTAAATTGTTCCATTTCTAGCTTGTCTTGAATCTTACGGACTTGATACGCTAGCGTTTTGGCTTCTTCAGCTAAAATTACATCACCAATCTGTCTAGCAATAACCTGTTCAAGCATTTGTGCCAACAATTCCAATAGCTGATCAGTAAAATGCCCGGCGATTTGACTCTGTTCTGTAACTGCTTGCTTTAATTTAGAGTCTTGTGTATCTAAATCAAGCTGCGTTACTTGCGATGAAGGATTTTGTATTTGCCCATCTTCATTTGATTCCTGCGCTGCGGCAGCTAATGCTTCCCATGAATCTACCAGTGCCTTTAGCTTGTTATGCAGTTGGTTTGAATCTTTCGAGAATTTGGCAAGAACTCGATTAACACCTTCCCGTTTCTTTGCAGTTGTCAGCGTACCTTGCTTTTTCTCCAATTGCTTCAATAATGCTTCTATTGTATCTCCCCAGGTCACAATGGATTCAACTGTTGGATTATCTGCAGATTTCTGCTGATTCGTCGTGGCAACTGCAGAATCGACATCATCTCCAGATTTACCAGAGATCTGATCATACAGTTTTTGATAATTACCTGGTGTCGGAGAAATTCTGAGCGATGCAAGTTGCCGCAATGTTTCACGGGCAAGAATAGTTGGATTCAAATCTTTAAGCAGCTTCATAAAAATTGGTCAAAAAATTAAAAAATAGCCTTACCAGCAAGCCAGGAGTTAAAAAAATATCGACCAATCCACGTGAATCTTAATCTTAATTTGATAAGGCAAGCTAAAAAACATTCTAGGCTAACTTCAAAATACTTATAAGATTAGTTGGCTAGTCCCACAATAGTTAGTCGACCAATTTATTCTTTATAGCATAACGGATTAATTCTGAATTATTCGTCAACTTGAGTTTCTCCAGTAAGCGCGCACGGTAGACACTGACTGTTTTTGGGCTTAAAAACATCTCGACTGATATTTCCGACAATGTTTTACCTGCAGCAATAAAGCACAGCGTCTGATATTCCCGATCAGATAATGTGGCATAGAGCGGTTTATCCAAATCTGAGTTAACAATATTGGCAAGTTCCTGCGCAACAACCGAACTCACATACTTATCGCCCATTGCAACCTGACGAATAGCCACTACAAGCTGCGCTGGCGCACTTTGTTTATTCAGGTATCCAGATGCCCCCGCTTTTAATGCACGAATTGCAAATTCGTGTTCATTGTGCATGCTCAGCATAAGAATCGCGAGATTTGGTCTATCTTTCTTTACTTGCTTCAATATTTCAATACCATTCCTATCCGGTAAGGAAATATCCAACAACATAACATCAAAATCTTGCTGCCGGGCAATTTTGACTGCTTGAAACCCAGTCTCTGCTTCACCAGTTACTTTGATGTCATCGGTTTCGCTGAGTATCTGTTTCAAACCCTGGCGAACAATTGCATGGTCATCAGCAATCATCACACTTATCATGCGTACCTCCGGCTATTTAGAGCCGAAAAACCTTCTTTTTTTTCTTTACAGATCCAGGCTGTCGGGATTCTCTAAACTCATTCTCCAGTCCAACCACATGCTCGGATTGATACTCTAAGTTACCCATCGGTATCAGAATAGTCACTTTTGTGCCTCTTCCTGAATCTCCAGAGATATGGAAATTCCCCTTCAATTGCTGGCAACGCTCACGCATCCCCCGAATTCCAAAAGAAGCCTGTTTCTCCATATCGATATCGGTAATACCACAGCCATTATCAGTCACTTCCAGAAGAATTAATCCTTCCAGCTCCACAAGCTTTACCTGCACATGAGAAGCATTAGCATGTTTAGAAATATTCGTTAATGTCTCCTGAAAAACACGAAAAACCGCTATCGCCAAATCAGAATCTAAAGTTATTTCATCATTTACACAGGTCACTTTACACGCAATACTCGTACGGTCACTAAATTCTTTTGCTTGCCATTGGACTGCCGCAATTATTCCACAGTCTAGAATACCCGGCCGTAAATCTAGAGAAATCCGGCGTGTACTGTCTATCACACGGTCTACTAGAGACTCAATGGATCTCGATTTTTGTTGATAAAACTCGGGTTTTCTTATCGTTGTATCCATACAGGGAAATAGCTCACACTTAATTGCAGTTAATGTCCCCCCAATATCATCGTGAATTTCGCGTGCAATTCTGGCACGCTCTTGCTCTTTGACTTTTTGCAAATAAGAGGATAGTTCTGCTAACTGTTCACGGGAACGTGCAATCTCTCGTTCGGCCAATTTATTTCGAGTAATATTGATCATGATGCCATCCCATAGCGTCGTGCCATCCGACATTCTCCTGGGTGTTGCACGCAAACTGATCCATTTGATATCGCTATCACCTTTTACTTGAATACACCCTTCCCAGTTCCAGGTCGAAAGCTGTTCTGCAGATGTAATCATCAACTGATGATAAGATTCCCTATCATCTGGCAAGATCAATTCTGGAAATAGTTCGGGCTTATCCATCAACTTCTGGGGTGATAGTCCAAGCAGTGTTTCACTGGCATCACTGACATAGGGAAAGCAAGTCTTACTATTGACTGATAACAGAAACTGAAAAACCACTCCGGGCAGATTAGATGTAATCGCTTGAAAAAGCGCCTCACTCTTTTGCAGTGCATTTTGTGCAGTTATAAAACGCTGGTAGTTTCCTATTTCATGCAAGCTACGCCTGATTGCTGGCACCAGCCTAGCAAGATTCGCCTTCATTATGAAATCATAGGCTCCTAAAGCCATGATATGTTCTGCTGCTTCCTCACCAACATGACTGGATACGATGATTAATGGAATGTCCAGATATTGGTTTCTTATCGCTTGCAGAATCTCCTCCGCATTTAGCTGCGGCAAATCATAGTCGGAAAGAATCACATCCCAGTCCCGAATCATCAACGCATCGTGTAATGCAGAAGCTGTGCTAACGCACAAGCATTCGGTCTGGAAGCCCCCCTGTACAAGTATTTGGACTACCCGTTCCGCATCCTCTGCAGAGTGCTCGACCAATAATATTTTTAATTTCTCCTCATTGACCATCTCAGCCCCCACCAGTTGAAGCCGATATAACCACTAGAATTAACTCCCCGAATTAACTGCCTGAATATTTATTTAATTTTACAAGATAATCTATAAGAGAAAAACAATTTATACCATGAATTGCCGATATTAACCAACCGATTAGATAAAAATCATGAAAGTAAAAATTCTAAACTTTTCAAAATGGTATCCGATAACTGCAATCAACGGCGGTTACAAACCCTCTTGGATTGCGGGAAAAACCAACGGAACTGGCAATTATGCCAAACACATAGATATCAAAAAGGAGAACCCAAATGCCACAAATGATTAACTCTAATATAGCCTCGCTGAATGCACAACGTAATTTAAATACCTCACAGAATTCATTGAACACATCCTTGACACGTTTGTCATCTGGTCTGCGTATTAATAGCGCTAAAGATGATGCTGCGGGTCTGGCGATCTCAGAAAGGATGACTTCACAAATTCGTGGTTTAAATCAGGCTGTGCGCAATGCGAATGATGGTATCTCACTGTCACAAACCGCCGAAGGTGCGATGAGCGAAATCGGCAATAACTTGCAGCGTATTCGCGAATTGGCTGTTCAATCTGCCAACGCGACTAACAGCGCTAGTGACCGTGCATCACTACAAGCCGAAGCTGCACAATTAACGTCTGAAATAACCCGTGTTGCCAGTCAAACTCAGTTTAACGGTACGAACTTATTAGATGGTTCTTTCCTGAATCAGAGCTTCCAAGTCGGTGCCAATGCTAACCAAACCATCAACATTACATCAATCGGTGATTCAAGGGCTACTGGTCTAGGTAGTCACATGCTGACCACCAATGGATCAGCAATGGGTACTACAACGGCTGCCGCCGCCGCTTCTGCGGCTAATGGTGTTGCTGTAGAAGCCGGCTTGACACTTGCCAATAATAAAGGGACAACCAGTGCTATCAGTTATGCAGCAGGTGCTGACGCTAAAGCTATTGCTGCAGCCATTAACACGGCTTCATCCAGTATCGGCATCACTGCAACTGCATCTAACAACGCTACGATCGGCAATTTATCTGCAGCCGGAACTGTTTCATTGTCATTAAACGGCAGCTCAGTTTCTACCACTATCACTGATACCGCTGACCTAAGCGGCTTGGCTTCGGCCATTAATGGATTACAAGCTACAACCGGCATTACTGCCTCGTTCGCAACTTCGTCCAACAAATCAGTGATCACCCTGTCAACATCAGATGGCAGAGATATCGATATTTCAGACTTCAGTAATGGTGTAACAACTGCCGATGTCGTTGCCGGAGCAACCACAACAACACTAACCAGTGCGGGTAACGACTCAACGACAGTAACGGGTACCGTTGAACTTGCAAGCTCTGCTGGTCAGATTATGGCAGCTGGCTCAAATGCTACAGAATTTGGCGCCATCACCAGCTCTTTTAACTCAGTCGCTACGTTGGATTTATCCACATCAGCCAATGCGCAAATTGCAATGAAGACGCTGGATGCTGCGTTGGCTCAAATCAATAGTTCACGAGGTGATCTGGGTGCGATTCAGAATCGTTTCAGTTCAACCATTGCGAATTTGCAATCGACTTCTGAAAACCTGTCCGCCTCCCGTAGCCGGATCCAGGATGCCGACTTCGCATCTGAATCAGCAAACCTGACACGTGGACAAATTCTGCAACAAGCCGGTGTAGCGATCCTTGCGCAAGCAAATTCACTACCCAATAATGTTCTTTCACTGTTACGTTAAGTTTATCCGTAGCAAATGATGCGTCGCATTAAATAAAGCTGATGATCGCGGGCGGGATATTATAAAAAACTTTCCCGCGTTCATTTCAACTTTAAGGAACCTATTATGAACATCAATCAATTAAATGGAACAGGTGTACTTCCACTGCCCTCGTCAACATCGTCGGTTGCCAAAAAAGTATCCGCGCCTGATACGGATATTATCCCATTCCCTGCTTCAACTGTACGATCTAAAGTTGATAATAAAACAGAATCTGACAAGCAGATAAGACAGGCTGTTCAGAATATCCAAGGTGCGGTGGATAATCTGGCACATAATTTGCGTTTCTCAATTGATGAAGATACTGGCAAAACGATTATTAAAGTAGTGGATACACATACTGACAAAGTCATCCGGCAGTTTCCAACAGAACAAGCCATTGAAATAGCCCGCACATTGGATAAGGTGCAAGGGCTGTTATTTAACGATAAAGCATAATTTAAAATATATAACTGGGACTAAGAAATGCTCTCATCTCCGGGTATTGGATCAGGCTTAGATGTTAACGGTATCGTCGGTCAATTGATGGCTATAGAACGCCAACCGCTAGCAGCTCTTGATAACAAAGAAGCCAAGCAGCAAACTCGATTAACTGCTTTCGGTAGTTTGAAAGGAGCGTTATCCGCATTCCAAAGTAGTCTTTCCACATTATCTGATCCAGCAAAATTTACCGCCGTAACGGCTAATTTTTCTGATGTCACATTGGCCAGTGTCAGTGCAACATCCTCAGCAGCTGTTGGAAGTCATTCCGTCGAGATCCAAACGCTCGCACAATCGCACAAATTGAAATCTGATAACTTTTTAACCACTAGCGCTGCCCTTGGCAGCGGCACTTTAACTATACAATTCGGCACATACAGTGGCGGCGCATTTACGCTTAATCCTGATAAGGCTGCACAATCAATTACTATTTCTTCTGGTAACTCATCATTGGCAGGCGTTCGTGACACAATTAATCAAGCCAGCGCAGGAGTAACCGCCAGCATTGTCAATGATGGCTCTGGCAATCGCTTAGTAATTGCTTCAAGTGATACCGGTTTGAGTAATGCCTTAAAAATAACCACAACCGATGCCGATACAACTAATACGGATAATGCAGGATTATCTCAGCTTGTTTATGATGCATCGACGGGCGGCACGGCCAATTTGACTCAAACTGTAGCTGCTAGCAATGCTACATTGGTTATCGATGGCATCTCAATCAGCAAAGCATCCAACAAGATTACAGATGCCATTGAAGGTGTCACTTTTAACTTACTGAAAGCAAATGCTGGCACAATAACAAGCCTAAATTTAACTCGAGATACAGCAAGTATTCAGAGCACGGTATCATCATTTGTTAAAGCTTTTAATGATCTGAACAAGACTATCGTCGATCTTTCAAAATATGATGCGAATACCAAGCAAGCGTCTATTCTAACAGGAGATTCAACGGTTCGATCAGTTCAGTCACAGCTACGTAACGTGATGTCTAATCCGCTGACTACAGCAGGTGGTGGCTTGAGCATATTAGCAGAGGTAGGTATTTCTTTTCAAACAGATGGAACACTTAAGCTTGATCCGGCTAAACTATCTAGCGTGATGAGCGATCCAACTAAAGATGTTTCAACACTATTTGCCTCTGTTGGCAAAACCAGTGATAGTCTGGTGTCATTTGTCAGTGCCAAAACTGATACAGCAAATGGCAAGTACTCACTAAATATCAGTCAAATTGCGACTCAAGGTATCGCAGTGGGCAGCACTGCCGCTGCATTAACCATCAACTCAGGGGTCAATGACAAGTTAGATCTCACCATTGACGGCGTCAACACTAGTGTAACTCTCGCGGCAGGCACTTATACTGCAACTTCATTAGCAGCTGAAATTCAATCAAGAATTAATGGTTCCTCAGCAATTTCGTCAGCTGGTATCAAAGTCACACTGAGTGAATCTGCTGGTAGCCTAACTGTCACTTCCAATCGTTACGGCTCAGCATCAACCGTATTGATTACGGGTGGTAATGGCAAACTGAGTTTATTTGGCACTCCTGTCGAAACCAGTGGCATAGATGTAGCTGGCACGATTAACGGCATCAACGCAACAGGTTCCGGTCAAACCCTGACAGGCGCCGCAGATAGCATCGGGCTAGTCCTCAAAATAACTGGAGGTGGCACAGGAGCCAGAGGAAACATAGATTTTGCTCATGGGTTTGGAAAAAAATTAGACAAGATAGTTGGTGAAATGCTGAATGGACGTCTCATTGATAGCCGCGTTGATGGCATTAATGCATCCATAAAAGATATCAATGCACAACGCGACACTTTAAACCGGCGACTTGAAGATACCGAGAAGCGAATACGTGCACAATATACTGCATTGGATACAACCATTGCCAGCATGACTCAGACCAGCAATTTCTTGCAACAGCAACTATCCAATTTACCCAGTACAAACTCATAAGAATAAATAGATAAATTAGAAAATCAAACTCTTTACAATATAAAAGAGGTACAAAATGTATGCTGCCATAAATAACGCAGTATCTGCCTATCAACGCGTAGGTGTTGAAACAGGCGTTGAATCAGCTGATCCACATAAACTTATTTTAATGCTTTTCGAAGGTGCACAAGAAGCTCTGGCAAAAGCCAGAATGCACATGCAGCACAATGAAATTGCGGAAAAAGGACAGATGATCTCTAAAGCTATCATGATTATTGATCATGGTTTGAAAGCAAGTTTGGATATGAATGCCGGCGGTGATTTAGCAATCAAACTTCAAGCACTTTACGATTATATGACGCATCGATTATTAGTTGCTAATATTCAGAACAATGCTGAGATTGTTAATGAAGTTAATAAGCTTCTATCTGAGTTACATGGCGCCTGGAAAGAGATTGGGCAATTTAATGGAACCCAAACTGCAATAAAAGCAACAGCAATTTGAATCAATTCTTAGTAATAAAAAGGATATGCAAATAGATGAATAGTACACAGGCTCTCATAACTTATGATGCTATTTTAATAATTACCGGGGAAATGCTCACTGCTGCTCAAAATAACAAATGGGATCAATTGATATTACTGGAACAAGAATGTAGGAAATTGACTGAAATACTGACAAAACATGACCCAGAGCCTATTTTAGATAAAGAATTACTTCAAAAGAAGGTAAAAATTATTAACCAAATACTAGCCGATGATGCTCAAATCAGGGCAATCACCGAGCCATGGATGATAAAATTACAGGACATGCTCAATACCAATGAACGCACTCGCAGCCTTCATCATGCTTATCAACCCATTAATAATATGTAAACACTCAATAGAGTACTAATGCATGTTATTTCTGGGAAAATATAAACAATATTAAGATAAGCTGTTGTGATTCCAACCATTATCAAAACTGATTTAATAGCGACTCATACTCAAACAGCCCCTGTTACACCCGTAACGCCAGTTACAGCAGTTGTTAATTCACAAGGTTTAATTTCTGAATTTGTGCAAGGCCAGAAGTATCAAGCGCTAATAGAAGCACGCCTATTTAACGGAGATTCTCGGGTATTAGTTGCAGGCAAGCTCTTGCAAATGCACTTGCCAGACAATTTCCAACCTGGCAACAAACTGGAACTTGTTGTCGTATCACAAGAACCGAAACTAAAGTTTCTTATGTTAAATGAGGCACCACTAGATACCGGGGAAAATAATACGTCAATTAGTACCACAGGACGCTTTCTGGGCATTCTGATGCAAGACACATTAAAGCAAACAGCTGCCAGTATAACCACAACAAATACCGCTACCACGCAATCTCTCATCCACTCATCCCCTATCCTAACTGGTCCAGCAATAAATAGCACCGAATTACCCGGTTTATTACAAAAAGCAATTGTTCAAAGTGGATTATTCTATGAATCACACCAGGCACAATGGGTTAATGGAGAAAATACACTTGAAAACTTGCATCAAGAACCTCAAGGTAAATTAATGCTAGTAACGGCTGACGTACCTGCTGCTAAAGTGGCAGTGATTGCCTCTGCTGCACTAAGCCCTGAAATGCCAGTGCATACTCAGACTATCTCTCTCGTGCAACAACAGCTTACTACGCTAGAAACTGGGCATTTATTCTGGCGTGGAGAAGTCTGGCAGGGTCAATCCATGAAATGGGATATTTATGAACACTCACAAGACAAAGAAAAGGGAAATGAATTTGATCAAGCGGCACAATGGCGCACACAACTCCAGCTATCAATGCCCCAACTTGGGGATATTACCGCTACTATTGTTCTAAACGCGCAAGGTATCAATATAAAAATAAATACTTCTCAGCCAGAAGCTGCTCGCATATTGAAGAATAACCAATTACCACTCACATTGGATATGCAATCAGCCGGGTTAAATATTCAAACAGTAGAGGTTCAACACGATGACAGAGAGTGAATCATATCTCACCGCAGTAGCGCTCGCTTATCGAGAAGGGCAAATTGCACCTAAAGTCGTTGCTAAAGGACGCGGCCTGATTGCTCAGGAAATTATTAAACGTGCTAAAGAAGCAGGGATCTATGTTCATGAATCAAGTGAATTGGTTGCATTATTGATGCAGGTGAATCTCGATGATCGCATTCCACCACAGCTTTATGTTGCAATTGCTGAGCTACTGGCATGGCTTTATCGTCTGGAACAAGGAAAAACGAATCCTCTTATCACGAATAACCTTGATACAAGAACCCCACAAAAAATTCTGGAGTAACTAATGATGCATGGATCCGATAAAAGTGCTGAAGTATTGCAGCCTACTCAATTTTCTCAAGAAGAAATAGATGAAAACTTTCGAGTTCACTCGGAAATTGATATTGTCTTTATCCTTCGTGGAATTATGCAAACAAACTCATTAATCACGCTCTATCCCGATTATGAAAATGACTTCATCCTAACATCAATAATAGCAATAGATACTGATAAGAAAGAAATGATAGTAGACTATGGCACTAATGAAAGAAATTGCCAGAAAGCACTCCGGTCCAAATCATTAGTCTTTGTCACCACACAAAATAGAGTAAAAATAGAGTTCGTCTGCGACCAAATAAAGAAAATACAGTACAAAAGCCAAAACGCCTTTGCAGTTAATATACCCCGATCACTTCTCCGTATACAAAGAAGGAATCATTTTCGTATCTCCACGCCTATTGTTAAACCGCTTAAATGTGTAATTCCAATTGCTGGAAAAGACACGACATCCAAAGCTGAAGTAGCACTACTTGATATAAGTTGTGGTGGTATTGCTGTAATTGATCATCATCCTATTATCAATTTTGATCCGGGAATAATTTATAACAATTGTCAGATTATTCTTCCAGAAACTGGCACAATCAATGCCACCATTCAGGTAAAAAATACCTATGAAATCACTTTACGGAATGGACAAAATTGTATGCGAGCCGGATGTCAATTTATTGATCTAGCGGCCAATATGGAAGCCATAATACAGCGTTATATTATCAAGCAAGAACAAATAAGAAAAATAAAATAAGCTTATAGAATCACACAGAAACAAGCAATAATTACTTGAAATTCACTTAAGAGTTACAATCTCTTTAGACATTTTTGATAAGCTGCTTTCCATACATAATAATAATCACACCAACTAAACAGATACTCACACCAATCCAATCAGTAACAGTTGGACGGATAGCATCCACCGCCCACAACCACACCAGCGCTATACAAATATAAACACCGCCATATGCGGCATAAACACGCCCCGTTGCTTGAGGGTGCAGTGTAAGCAACCAGACAAATATCCCCAAACTAATTGCCGCAGGTAAGAGTAGCCAAAAAGATCTGCCCTCTTTCAAATAAAGATAGGGCAAGTAACAACCAATTATCTCGGCCACTGCAGTAGGAGCGAATAATCCTAATGTTTTTAATATTTCCATTTTTAAGTTTTGAAACAATATCATAAAGAATTCATGCCCATGATTGCTATCTTAGTTCAGGTATCGTATATATTATGCTTATTTACACCTTTGAAAGGAATCTATAATCATGACACAAGATACAATCTCGTGTGAACTTCATGACCTTGTGGAAGTTGCTTGCATGTACGGCTATCGGCTTAAACTCATCCTAAAGAACAACCAGATCATAGAAGGTAAAGCCGTTGATATTGTCAGTTCTACTGAGAAACGTGAATATCTAGTAATTGATAATGATTCGAAACAACATATCGAATTAATCCAGCTTGCAAAAATGGAAGTTCTTACACCCAATGCTAAATTTAGCGAAGTCATTTTCCAGTAAAATCTTGTGAGAAGTCCAGCGCACCATATTCGTATACCACAAAATCTCAGATGTTCGTTCCAACACACCAGAGAGCTACTATTAGCTTAAGGAAACTCTGAATAAGTCCCAAAAACTTGTAGAATACTTGGTAGATCGTAGCCACTGCAAGGAAGCGTACAGATGAAACAATTAGGACTGTCGAT